>JBPCLK010000054.1:0-10814 GCA_051003355.1 Chthoniobacterales bacterium
GTATTCTCCTTCTCAGTGGCAGCGGAGGCGGCGCCTTTACGAACACGAATCACCTTATTCAAGCGCTCGCCGATTCCGAAGTGCAACTGACGGAAGGCGTCTCCATCACCGGTGGCACTCTGAGCACGACCGGCTCCGGTCTCATCCGGGTCAATGGCAGCCAGAACGTCTACCTAACGAGTCTCACCAACGCCGGAAATATTGTGGTGGACAATAATTCCCTCCTCCACACCAACGGCACGATCACAAATAACGGCACTATCACGCTCAATTCCGCCGGAAATAACACGGATCTGCATCTCGATAGTAACACGACCTTGACGGGCGGCGGCACTGTGACTCTTGCCCTCAATGGCGCCAGCCGAATCGCAGCGGATGGCTTATACCTGCTGACGAACATGAATAACCTCATTCAGGGTCGCGGACAGGTCGGTGTGAATAGCATCATCATCGATAACCAGGGCACCATCGCAGCCAATGTAACGGGCCAGACCCTGACCATCGATCCGGCCAATCTGGCGGAAGGATTCGGTCTCACTAATACCGGAGTATTGCAGGCCAGTAATGGCGGCATCCTGCTGCTTACTGGCAATGGAGGCGGCATCTTCGGCAACGATAGTGGAACGATTCAGGCCCTCGATGGCTCACAAGTCCAACTCACTGCTGATGCCTACATCACCGGAGGCGTGCTGTCTGCGGGTGGCTCTGGCTCTTTCCAAGTGAATGGGAGTCAGAACGTGTATCTCGGAGATGTGACCCTCTCAGCGCCTCTCTCAGTGCAGAACAATAGTTTTCTACATGCCTTGGGCACCATCACGAACACCGGCACGATTACTTTGCTTTCGTCCGGAAATAATACCGATTTCCGGCTGGCCGACGATGTGACCCTCAACGGCGGCGGCACCGTGACCCTGGCCAATAACGCCGCTAGCCGGATCTCCGGCGACGGTGTTTTCCGGCTCACCAACGTCAATAATATGATTCAAGGCCAGGGGCAGATCGGGGTCAATGGCATCGCGATCACCAACCAGTCGCTCATTAATGCCAACGTCAGCGGCCAAAACCTGACCATCGATCCCGCCAGTAAAGCCAATGTCGTCGATGGCGGGTCTTCTTTTCTCAATCAGGGAACGCTGCAGGCGAGCAACGGTGGTATTCTCGTCCTCAGCGGTAACGGCGGCGGAGCTTTCACTAATTCCGGGACCATTCAGGCTTTGGAGGGCTCCCAAGTCCAACTCACGGCTGGCGCCTCCATCATTGGCGGCACGATCAGCACGACTGGTGGCGGATTTGTCCAGGTGAATGGCAGCCAGCAGGCGACCATCACCAACGTTACGAACACGGGCGTTTTGAATGTCTTGAACAACGCTTTCCTCAACACCGCCGGTACCATCACGAATACCGGCACGATCACGCTCAACTCGGCAGGCAATAATACGGACCTTCATCTCGTCGCGAATACGACCTTACACGGTAGCGGCACTTTGACCCTGGCTGGCAACACCGCTAGCCGGATCGCGGCCGATAGCCTTTTCAATCTAACTAATACCAACAACCTGATCCAAGGCCGTGGACAGATAGGTGTCAACAGCATCACCATCACCAATCAGGGCACGATCGATGCGAATGTGAGCGGACAGACGCTAACTCTTGATCCCGCTAACTCCGGTAATGGGTTCACCAACGACGCTGGCGTCATGCGGGCGACTAATGGCGGCATTCTGGTCTTGAGCGGCAACGGCGGCGGCGCCTTCCTAAATACCGGAGGTAGTATCGCGGCCTTGGCCGGTTCGACCGTCCAGCTAGTCAACGGAGTTTCCGTCACCGGCGGCACCCTTAATGGCGGCGGGACTGGGGTAGTCCGCGTCCCAGGCAGTAACAACGCCTACATTACCAACCTGACAACCCTTGGCACCATCGTGGTCGATAACAACTCTGCCCTGCACACGTCCGGTGCGATTTCGGACACCGGCACGATCACACTTAATTCGGCAGGCAATAACACTGACTTTAGCCTGGCGGCCGACACCACCCTCTCTGGAAACGGCAGCCTGATCCTGGCCTCGAATAACGCGGCTCGAATCACGGGTGACTCTTTGTTTAGACTAACGAATGCGGAAGCAACCATCCAGGGCCGGGGCCAGATCGGCGTCAATACGATCACCATCACCAACCAGGCCGCCATCAACGCGAACGTCAGCGGCCAGACTTTGACTATCGATCCTGCGAACAGCACGAGCGCGTTTGTTAATGAGTCTTCCGGAACCGTGCAGGCCAGCAACGGCGGAATTCTCGTGCTCAGTGGCAACGGCGGCGGCGACTTCGCTAACGCTGGCACGATCTCCGCGGTCAGTGGAGGGTCCATCCAAGTGACCGGGGCGGTCAATTCCACCGGCACCGTCGACGTGGGCAGCGACTCCATGTCGATCACCGGGAGCGGCAGTTATACCCAGACTGCTGGCACGTTCCGCGTGGCTGGCGGCACGGTGACTTCCTCTACTGAACTCAACTTTACCAATGGCTTGGTCGACGCCCGGGGAACGATCAACGCCGCCGTCACCAGCGGCGCTAACATCCAGCCCGCCCTCGGCAGCACCACCGGCCTCGTCGTGAACGGAAGTCACCTCAACTTGCTTTCTTCCTCGCGGCTTACCTTCCAGCTCGGCGGTCTCACCCAGGGCAGCCAATACGGTTACCTTAACGTTAATGGCACCGTAGCTCTCAACGGTAACCTGGTCGTTTCCTTCGCGAACAGTTTTCAACCCGCCAACAGCAATCAGTTCACGATCCTGACCGGCGCTCCTTCCACCGCGCTCTCAGGTTCGTTTACCAACGTGAATTCCGGCGGACGTCTTACTGTGAGTGATGGTTCCGGCAGCTTTGTCGTCTCGTATGATGACAGCGACCATGTCACCCTGTCCGATTATCAACCCAATGGCAGCGGCGGTTCACCGCAACCTGCGGAAGCCGCAGCTACTCCGCAACCTTCGCCTTCGGCCAAAGCTAAGAATCCAACGAGGGTAGCGCATATCTCAGAGGCCGCGGTCGATCAAGATACAGCCACTGCCTCCCACACCACTTTAACTCACACGCGCGGAGCACGTCCGGTGGCGATCCGGGTGGAGAATTCCGATCAATTGCTTGGCTTGATGGAAGGCGCCAAAACCACTAACTCGAAGGGCCGAATCACCGTCAAAGCGCCCCCGCTGAAGAAGGACGGCGCCCAGGGCGCTTTGCCTAACAATCCCGCCAATCTCCCGGCGAGCGGAGATATGACTCCCCGCAAAGTGACTCCGAAGAGCAATCCAGCTGTGACGATCAATCGACCGGATATAGACCGGGTTCGTCACTAGCTCGGAATGCGAGAGTTCAGGCCCGGCCGTTTCTGAACCCGCTTCGGAAGAGACTAGCGATCACTGAGTCGTTCTTCCACGTAACCTGAACCAAGCGCGATGCCGGCGACCAGGAGAGCGCCCGCAGTCGCGAGGGGCACCGGATCAAAAGGCGCGGGCGGCAAGGCCAACACCCCGGTTTCATCCACCACCGCAGGCGTCCCGACATATCGTCCCCGCCGCGGCGAATGAAGATTTTTCGCCAGATTCTGGAGTCGATCCGCCAAGGCTCCATCAGCCATGGGAATCCCATGACCGCAACCCACCACGTTGGGTCTCAGTTCTGCCAGGCGCCGGACGGAATCTTCGGTCGCCCGCCAGTCCGTGTTGAAAGGTGCGCCCGCACGAGCCAGTTGCTTCCTTCCGCTCGTCAAACCGATCCACGAATCCATGTTCATCGTCGCAAAGGCGTCCCCGGCCAGCAGGACGCGGTCGGAGCGACGAAAAAACGCGATATGTCCGGGCGAATGTCCAGGCGTAGCGATCCACTCCCATCCCGCCAATCCCGGCAGCTCGCCGCCCGGCAATTCCCGGGCTCGGTCTCCGAGATCCCGCGCCCGATGCGGCATAAATCGGGAAAGAAACGCAATCGCGCCCCCGATGGTCGGATCCGGGGGCGGATAATCAGATTGCCCAGTGACATAAGGCAACTCCATCCGGTGAAGGTAAATCGGCACGTTCCAGCGTTCGGCCAGTTCCCGCGCGGAGCCTGCATGATCGAAGTGACCGTGCGTGAGATAGATTGCTTCGGGACGCGCCCCAGTGCCAAAACGCGCCTCCGCGGCATCGTGGATTTGTTCTGCCCGGCCTGGCAGGCCGGAGTCGACCAGAGCCCAAGGGCCGCCGGAGTGCCCGACGAGATAGGCATTTACAAAACTGATCGGCTGCCAGCCGACATCATGGGCAATTCGTTCGATAGCTTTCATAAAAACGCTGGGGCTTCAAAGTTAATCGAAGCACGACATCTTTCCTGCCTTAAATCGCGCTGCGGAGTCGCGATCGCTCCTCTGCTTCAAGGGATATAGAGCGATTGCCCTGGCTTCAAATCGGCAGGCTTTGTGAGCAAATCCGCATTGGCGTCGAGTATCCGCTGCCAGCGTCCCGAGTTTTTGTAAAACTTACGAGAAATCGAGGCCAGCGTATCGCCCGGTTGGACCGTGTAGCGCCGTTCCTTGCCGGTCCGCTTAATCTTCTCTTTCATAAGCGGCTTGGTTCGACCGCGCCCCGATTTCTCAGCCAGGTTGCCCGCTTTCTCCCGCGCCCAATTTTCGCCAATCTGTTTGCGGAGATTGAGGTTTTCGTTGGTCAATCGCACCAACTCCGAGCGCGGCACCATCGAGTCGCCCGCCATGTTGGTCTGCAAGGTGAGCTCGTCACGCTTCATAAAACTCTTCACCTCCTGCGCTCGTTTCCCAGTCGGCTCCAGAGTCAGGAAGCGCTTAAAATGATGCAACGCGTTAAGCGGATCGTTCATCTTGTCGTCGTAAATGAGCGCCAGCTTGTAGTGCACATCCGCGGAATCCGCCTTGCCGTCGAGGGCCGCCTCATAGAGATTGATCGCTTCCGCGTAACTTCCTTCGGAGGTTTTCGCATCAGCATCCGTGGCCAACTGCGCTTGGCGCGGGATGATCATGCGGTTGCAACCGGCCTGCCAGCCTAACGAGATTAAAAATAAAAGAGCGATCGCTGTCGAACGCGCAGTCCTAGTAGCGTGGAACATCAGGATCGATTTTCTCGGACCAAGCATCTATGCCCCCGGCTACATTTGCGACTCTGGCGAAACCATTCGAGCGAAGGAACTCTGCGGCGCGCTGGCTCCGCACTCCACTGTGACAGTAAACAAAGGTCTCCTTTTCCCGATCGAGCTCCCGCCAGCGGCCCGGCAGTTCGCCTAACGGAATCAGGTTTGCGCCGTCAATCCTGGCCATCTCGTGCTCGAAAGGCTCTCGTACATCCAAAAGAGTGAACGCCGAATCACCCTGCATGCGTTGTTTCAGTTCCTGCACTCGCACCTGCGGAATGACCATGTTCGTATCTGGCGGGCCCTGGCAAAATATCTCGTAATTGATGGGCGCCGTGATTGTAGGATGCTCTCCGCAGACCGGACAATCTGGGTCGCGCTGCAAATTAAACTCCCGGAATTTCATTTTCAGCGCATCGAAATGGACCAGGCGACCGACGAGCGGTTCTCCGATCCCGAGGATCAACTTGAGCGTCTCGGTCGCCTGCATAGTGCCCACGATACCAGGCAAGACACCCAGGACACCCGCCTCCGCACAACTCGGCACTTCGCCCGGGGGCGGCGGCTCGGGAAATAGACAGCGGTAACAGGGTCCGCCCAGATGCGGCGCAAAGACGGTCGTCTGGCCATCGAACCGAAAGATAGAGCCGTAGACGTTTGGCTTGCCCGCGAAGACCGCCACATCGTTCGAGAGATAGCGCGTAGCGAAGTTATCCGTCCCATCCACGATCAAATCGTAGTCTTGCAAGATTTCCTCGGCGTTGTCGCTCTCAAAACGACAGGCATGCAGGCGCACCTCAACGTGGGGATTAATATCTTCCAGCCGATCGCGAGCCGATTCTGTTTTCGGGCGGGCAAGATCTTTCGTCCCGTGCAAAAGCTGCCGATGCAAGTTCGAGAGCGCCACTTGGTCGTCGTCCACCAAGCCGAGGATCCCCACCCCGGCCGCGGCCAGGTAGAGTGCTGCGGGTGAGCCAAGGCCACCGGCGCCGAGACACAGGACACGGGCTGCCTTGAGCCGCTCCTGACCCGCCAGGCCGATCTCCGGTAACAGGATATGGCGCGAGTAACGACGACGCTCTTCGTCGTTCAAGCCAGTGTTCGCCAATTCGTTAGGCGAGGCGTCCGCTATTTTTCCAGCAGGTCCCATTTGATTCCCACGATCCGCTCATCGGCGAAGCGCTTCAAGGATTTCGGAAAAACGAGGTAAAGGGCCTCCGGCCTTTCCATAAAACCGACGCAGCCGAAATCGGAACCGCCTTCTGACTTCTGGACGGTCATGACATGATGCTGCTTGATTTGCGCCTGCAGACGTCGATCGCTCTTCGGCTTTTGCCAGAGAGTGTAGACCTTCGGGACGCCGCAATCTTCAATCACTTTGGCAAAGCGGGTGGTTTTGGTCGTCGTGACTTTCAAAGCAGCAGAAACGAAAAGCAAAAAACGCGACCGTGGGAATGGAACCACGTCGTAGTCGCCAGATGGAATCTCGACAAAAAAAGACCGCCAGAGGACTACGGCAAGAAGGATCAGACTACCGTTGCTGCATTCCTGCCCTGGCGGGGTTCGTTAGTCCTCAGTCCATAGCCCCTGACGGAGCGGAAACCTTCCGCGAACGCCGCACCGGCGCAATCGGTTTCTCGCCCGCGTTGACACGTTCGGCTCATCTGTTCCGATGCGGCCGTGCGAGCACGAATATTTCCTTTGTTGCTCCTCGCCGGCGTGACTGCCTGCACCACCTTGTCAAACCGGCGCGAGCTCTACAATCCGAGCAAGTCGCGCTGCCATTGCACGAGCAACGTCTCGCTGCGGTTCGGATCCGCTGCGATCCCTTCCAGGGCGTTGCGAGGCGCAATGAAAGCGGGATCGATCGCCAGTTCCTTGGCGTGGTGATCGCGACGGCGGCGCAGTTCCTCCACCTTCTTGTCAAAACCCGGCGTCCGCGTGCGGCCCACGCGTGGCGGCCGTTGCGGCCAGGCCGATTCAGGCAACGCAAGGCCCTCCCGGGCTGCATCATGGAATCCCCGCCGGCGCCGCTCGGAAAGATGACGAAAGTCGGGCGTCGCCCCCTCCACAAATTCCTTGGCGGCCTCAATCATGGCGCTGTTCTGGAGAATGTGGAAGGAGGGTTTGTCCGCCTCTTTCGCTTCGCGATCCCTCCAATTCCAGATGGCACGCAAAACCGCCCCGATTTGCGGTGCCAAAGTCCCACTTCCGGTAATACGCCACGCCTCATCCGGATCTTTCTCGCGTGAGACGAGTGTCTGCTCAAGCGCACGCGCGCAGGACTGCCGGAACCATGGCAGACGGGCGAGCTCCTGCATCTGCGCCTCCATTTTCTCGGCCAGAGGCAAAAGATAATGCGTGTCGTTCTTGGCGTAGACTTCCATGGTCGGCGGAAGCGGCCGTCGCGCCCAATTCGCCTTCTGCGATCCCTTCGCCAGAGTGACGTCGAAATACTGCTGCACCAACGAGGCAAGACTAAATTCGCGCAACCCGAGCATGCGGGCGGCGATGACCGTGTCGAAAACTTCCCGCACCGGCAGATCAAAATTCCGCCGTAACAACCGCAGATCGAAGTCCATGCCTTGCAGGACAATTTCCCGTTCGGCCAGCGCCGTGCAGAGCGGCTGCAAGTCGAGCTGCGCCAGCGGATCGACGAGGATATCTTCCCCATCGAAAGTGATCTGGATCAGACACAGTTTTTCAAAATAACAGTGCAAGCTATCGGCCTCGGTATCGACAGCGATGCGATCAAACTGCCTTATGCGCGGCAGGATCTCGGCCAGTTGTGAAGCGGAAGTAATCACCGGAGTCCCGCGAGCAATAATTCCGCGTTCGACTTGGTCGCATGCAGGTTTTTAATCAGCAACTCCATCGCCTCGAGCGGCGGCAGTGCCGCCATCGTCTTGCGCAGAACCTGCACCCGCTCCCACTCTTCCGGATGATAAAGAAGATCCTCCCGGCGCGTGCCCGACTGCAGAATGTGGATGGCTGGATAGAGGCGTTTCTCCACCAGCGAACGGTCGAGGTGCAACTCCATGTTGCCCGTCCCCTTGAATTCCTCATAAATGACTTCGTCCATCCGGCTGCCCGTCTCGATCAGGGCCGTGGCCAGAATCGTTAGGCTGCCGCCCTCCTCGACATTGCGCGCGGCGCCGAAAAACCGTTTGGGCTTGAGCAGAGCCTTCGAATCCACGCCGCCCGACATGGTGCGACCTTTGCCTTTCACGAGCGAGTTATAGCCCCGGGCGAGGCGGGTGATGCTGTCGAGTAACAGGACGACATCTTTCTTTTGCTCGACCAGACGCTTGGCCCGTTCGGCCACCAGTTCCGCCACCTGCACGTGGCGAGTCGGCGGTTCATCGAAGGTCGAACTATAAATTTCGCAGCCGACTTCCCGTTGCAGATCGGTCACCTCTTCAGGTCGCTCGTCGACCAGCAGAATGATGAGCACAATGTCGGGGTGATTGATTCGGATCGCCTTGGCGATTTGCTTGAGCAAAATCGTTTTTCCCACCCGCGGCGGGGCCACGATCAAACCGCGTTGTCCGCGTCCGAGCGGAGTGAGCAGATCCACGGCGCGAACACACGCCCCATCTATGGAGTCGTTCTCCAGCATGATCCGGCCTTCAGGAAAGAGCGGAGTCAAACTGTCGAACGCGGTTGGGGCCTCCCACTCGTCGGCGGGTCGCCCTTCGATGGTCATGAGACGGTCGAGCATCAGCGTCTTCTCCCGGTCGCGCGGCGGTCGAATCGTTCCAGACAGCGACTGGCCCGGTCTCAGACTGAAGTGGCGAACCAGATGATGCGCGACCCCGACATCTTCGGGCAAGGGAAGAAAGTTTAATTGCGGCGAACGCAGGACGGCCGGGCCATCGTTAGGTTGTTCGAGGAAACCTTTCGCCAGGACAGGTTGGTTGCGCGTCACAACCTGACGCACGAAGTCGCTGATCAACTGATGTCGCGTTCGGCCGGGCTGCTGTCGAAGCTCGAAACGGTCGAACAGTTCCTGCAGTGCGGCGGGTTCGAGCTGCTGCAATGTCTCCAGCTCGAGCGGGGCCAGCGGCGCGGGCTTTTGTTCAAGCTCAGGTGCCAAGGTCGCCGAAACAGCCGTGTCGTGATTAGATTCGTCCATCATCTGGAGAGGAGAAAGCGCGCCAGCATCTCGGCCTCAGCTTCCAAAACTGAGACTGGCCCGTTGTTCCAAACAACGTGATCCGCGCGAGAAATTTTTTGGGTGATAGGCATTTGTGAAACAATCATGGAGAGGGCGGCATCCGAGGTGAGATGAGCGCGGGCGATCAGCCGTTCCTGCTGGATCTCCTGCGCGCAGGCCACGACCACGACGCGATCGCATAATAGTTCACCTTGGGTTTCATAAAGAAGAGGGATATCGGCCAGGAAAAGTTGGCCAGTTTGTCGGCTTTCCTCCGCCGCAGCAGACCACTGCTGGCGGATGCGCGGGTGCAATATTTGCTCGAGGGCGCGCTTCTTTTCCGGGTCGGCAAAGACTATCGCCCGAAGTGACGAACGATTCAACACGCCATCCGTAGAAAAAATCGTTTCACCAAATTGCACTTGTAGGAGCCGGCGCACTTCCGAGTCGTCATCCGTCAGCGAGCGCGCCGCATGATCGGCGTCGAAAAGCCGCGCACCCGTCAGCTCGCGGAGCCGCTGCGAGAAAGTGGATTTACCGGTTGAGATGCCACCGGTGATTCCGATGACCGTTTGAGGCTTGGACATTAACGACAAGGCAGCTTTTACGGGAAAAGAAGGCCCCGCGTCAACCCCGTCCCTTCTTCCAAATAGGAAATGCGGCCGGTAGATCGGCGCCTTGGCGGACACTCAGCCCTCTCGATCGAAAGACTGCGCCTACGGCCAGATTAAGTTTCCCGGAAGCCGCTGCCGAGTAACACTAAAGACAGCAGGTCACCGCGATCGAGTGACCAATCGCGGTGACCGTCGCCATCAACGACCCATATGAAGCGCCCCCAGGGAGCGATTTATCTCACTCGTTAGGGAGTGTGAAACACGTCGTCCTGAATTTCGGTGGTGATCGGAGTGTTGCGCCGGATGATAGACGCCAGAGTCTGCTGCTGCACGGTGGCCAAGGTGGCCGGATCCAGATAGGACTCGTACCAGAACCGATCGCCGTCCCGCAGGCGGAGGAACTGGTCGCGGATGACGGTGAACATGGTTTCACCGACCTGGCCGCCGTTCACATGGTCCTCACAGAGGCATCCGACCCAGGGATCGACATCGTTAGGCGAAGCGTAGGCTGAAGCCAAACGGCTCTGGAAATCGAGGTTCGAGGTCATCTCCGCGAAAGTGTTCTTAGCCGGAAGGCCATAAGCGACGCGGAGCTGGTTGTAGCGGCCCACGCCGTGATCGCGCGCCCGCTGAATGTTCAACGCCGGCAGATCGAAACCCTGCGACTTCAGGAAAACGAAGTTGCGCACGGCGTCGATCACGTAGGCATCCACCTGCTGCGGCGTTTGCTTGGCCAGGCCGCGGAGATACGTTTCAATGCCGTTGCTAACCATCAGTTGCGGCTCAAAGAAGGTCGAACCCAGATTGATATCACCCGGGTTACTCCTCCCGGTGGCGTCGAGTCGCATGAGGACAGGCGGCAGGAAAGTGTGACCAACCCGGAAAGCGACACTGGCAAATTCGATCGCCAC
>JBPCLK010000055.1:0-13116 GCA_051003355.1 Chthoniobacterales bacterium
CTATCTCGCCTCCATGAATGAGATGGGCGGCGGACTCACTAACCGCTCCAACCTCTTCTACAAGTCGACCAATGGCGGCGCGACTTGGAGCCAGGTTTACAGCGGCCCGTCCTTTGCTGCTCCCGGCGCCACCACTTGCGCCTCCAATAGTTACTTCGCCTGCATGTTCAACAGCCCGTCTTTCTGGCGGCATCAGGGCTGGGGTCAGCCAGCAGTGCTCGGGAACACCGTCCACTACGTCTACGACGCACGGAACCCTTCCAACGGCGACACCGGTAACGTCTTCTACATCCGCTCGACCGATGGAGGCTCGACCTTCAGCGCACCGGTCCAGCTCAATACCGACAGCACGAGCCGACCGCAATGGCAGCCTAACATTTCCGTGGGCGCCGATGGCAGTCTCGTGGCGGTCTGGTACGACGCGCGCGAATCCACCACCTGCACCAAGGGCAACACCAACGTGCCCTGCTACCGGATGTGGGCTCGCAAATCGACCGATAACGGTGCCACCTGGCAACAGGATGAGGCGTTCTCGGACGTCGTGACTCCGCTCCCTAACCAACCCGATCCAAACATCGTGACGGAATATGCGGGCGACTATGACTATAGCTTCGCCTCGTCGGCCGATCACCTCCATACTTGGACGGATGGCCGCGTGGCAGTTAACAACTCTTCCCAACAGGATGCCTTCTTCGACCGCGAAGCGATCGGTGGCGGCGGTGGTGGGGACATTGCCCTGCTGGCACGCGCACGGTCACGGAACGGCGAAAACTTTGTTGCGCTTCGGTGGACTCCGGCGGACGGCGGAACGATGAACATCCTGCGCAACGGCGTCATCGTTCAGACCTCAGCCGACGACGGCAGCACCAAGGATCGTCTGGGGAACACAAGCGGTAATTTCACTTACCAGGTCTGTGAGACAGATACCGGCGACTGCTCGAACCAAGTCCAGGTTTCGGTCCCGTAACTAACTTACTTCCGGGAGCCGTCCGATCCGGCTCCCGGGAGATCACTGGCGCCTGAGGACCAGCCGAAGAAAAAGGTTTTCTTTTTCCAGCGAGAAACTCCTCAAGTAAGGAAGCCGCGAGCATCGCGATTGATACAGCGATCGCGCTCCAAACTTATGCACGCCGAAGACCGCGTCGTCGGGATCTGGCTCGAACTGGCGAAGACGACCTTCAGGGTCTAGCGGGAAGATAATCTGCTTCTCCGCTTTCCCCTAGTTGCAGGTTACGTTATCGGAAAAGCGGTGCGGGATGACCTCGAGTTCGCCTGACTCCCATTTTCGTAAGCGTCCATCAAAACCGTAAATAGACCTGGATAATTCCCGCATCCAGGTAGCTACCAAAAGCTTGCCGGGCAAAGTTTCTTTGGCGGCGCGCTCTTTTACGCGGCGACGGCCGCCCTTGCCCTATCTCAATGCCGCACGCACTCGCTTGGACGTAAAGCGAGTTTGATTGTCGCCTGCTGGGCCTTCTGTGCCTGACGGCGCGCCGGGCTTTCCTTCCCCGACCCAGCGGCGCTCTCAACATCATGGTGGATGAACCCAGGCCTGATCGCGAGGATTCCGGCGGTGCCTTATCCAGCCAGGTCTCATCGAGTGCTGGTATTGCGTCATTTCGATTGCCCTAACGAATACAGCTCAGTCTCTAGGTTCCGGAGGCTTCCTCGGCCGGCGAGAACCCAGCCTGGCTTTGCACGCGCTGCACCATGACGACCGCGCCCATCAGGACCAACGCGGCGATGACCTGGTGCAGGCGCAGCGCGGCGTGGAAAAATCCCCACGTGATGCAAACTGCCGCCAGCGTTTGCATCATTTCAAAGTAACCGGCGGTCGAAGCTTTGGTCAGGCGGAGGCCTTCGAAGTAAATCAAAAGTGGAATTCCGCCGGAGAGCGTGGCCAGGAGAAACATGGACAGTAACGCCTTCGAAGAGCGCGCCTGCGCTTCCGCCGGCCAAAGGGCGGCCCCATGCAGCTTGCCCAGCACAAGCAAAATGAGCGTCATGCAAATTAAACCAACCACGACGCGCAGGCTCGAGGCCAGCCGCAAAGACATCCCGGTCATGACCCCCCGACCCGCCACCGTGGAGAGCCCCCAAAAGAGAGCGCAGATGAGCGCGTAACCGAGGCCGCGATTGAACCCCGCTTCCTCGAAGGAACTGCCGATGAGTTCCGGATGTTCAACGGAAAGAAAAACGCCTGCGACGATCGCGATCCCGGCAAAAAGATAAAAGCGCGGCGCCAGGCGATCGTGAAACAGCAGACAGGCCCCGATGGTCGAGATAACTGGCTGGACATTAAGAATAACATTGACCACGGTCGGGTTGCCGTTTTTGAGCGCGAGAGTAAAAAATATCGTCCCGACCGCCGAACCCGCAAAGCCAGAGAAGATGAGATAACCCCAGGTGCGTTTATCGATTTTCGGAATCTCAGCGAGCCTAACGATAAGCAAAGGTAAAAACATGAGCAGGATGAGGACATGTTCCCAAAAGACGATCACTTCGGCCTCGAAGAGGTCGTTGAGTGGGATACGCCAGGCGCTCTCGGTGCCCCAAAGGGCGGCTCCCAAGGCGACCAACCACGGCCCATATCCGACGCTGCTCTTTTCTCGTTTTGCCACGGGCAAGGTTCTATCGTTCGCGGGGATACGCGTCAATGTTCCGTCTCAGGGGTCGCGCGTTTTCACCCGAGGGATCCTCGATCGGAAGACCGGCGCGAGGTAAAACACGAAGCGATGTCCATGGCAGCCAGTCGGGAGGAATTGTTAGGCGAAGCCAAGCGTTTGCTGCCCGGTTACCTCGAGGCAACGACTGGGCTGAAGCATGAAAGCAAAGGCATTCGGCGCAGCGAACTCTTCTTTTTCTATGCTCTCACCACTCCTCTGCATCCCGCCCGGATTATCGAATCCGGCCGCGCCCGGGCCCAGAGCACGCTCGTGCTGGCCCGTCTTTTCCCACAAATTGCCATCGTTAGTCTGGAATCCGATCCCGACTCTCCTGACGCTGCCATCGCGGAGGAGCGTTTGCGCCCTTACCAAAATGTGGAATGCCGCTTTGGCGACTCACTCCGCCTTTTGGCCAAGCTCGTCGAACCCGGCGATGTCGTCTTGATCGACGGGCCCAAGGACTTTCGCGCGCTCAAACTCGCTTTCCACCTTCTGGCCAGCAGCCAGGTATCCGCTGTCTTCGTCCACGATCTCTGGCCTGCCTCGCCCGCGCGAAGCTTCATCGATCGCCACCTCCCTTCTGCCTTGCTGAGCGACGAGCCCTCCTGGGTGCAACATTACGCTTTCCTCGATAAGAAAAAGCGGTCGATGGAAACACCGACCCCTGGCAGCCGACGAGCGTACGGCGCGACGCTGGGATACTTTGGCGCCAAGCTGGATAACTATGCGCGACGGCTCTGGCAATGTCGTCTCGCCCAGGGCGCCGATCGCCTGCGCGAAACCACTCGCCGACTTTCCCACCAACCGAGCTCCGTGAGGCCCAAAGATTTCGCAATCGTGAGTCGGTGACTGAGATGACAGAGCCATCGGTGCGCGCCCAGCCTGACGCGACTCTCACTGGCAGGAGATGGTTATGGGGCCTGTCCTTGTCCATGCTTTATGCGGCAGGCTGTGCCCTGCTGGCACTGCGCCAGGCGTTCGCGACCAGCTATAGTTTCGCCGATGACGCGCGACAGCATGTTTTTTGGATGGCTCGGTATCTCGATCCCACGCTTTTGCCTAACGATTCCAGCGCCAATTATTTCCAGGCACTCGCTCCCACTGGTTATGCCTTTGTCTATTGGTGTCTCGCGCGGACGGGAATCGCTCCCTTAACGGTCAGCCGTTGCCTGCCGGCCATCCTTAGCCTCATCGCGGCTGGCTATTTCTTCGCCCTCGCCCGCCGGTTTCTGCGCTCGCCTTTCGCGGCCACCTTCACGACGCTTCTGTTCGTCCAGTCTCTTTGGTTAAACAGTGATCTCAGCTCCGCCACGCCTCGCGCCTTTTTTTATCCACTCTTCGTGGCCTTTCTTTACTATCATGTGGTCGAATCGAAACGCCTTGTCCTGGCGACCATTGCACTTGAGGCGCTCTTCTTTCCACCGGCTGCCTTGCTGAGCCTGGGCGTCCTCTCGTGGGCTCTGCTGCGTTGGGATAAAGGCCTTAGACTGGTTAGGCTGTTCCGGCCTTATCTATTCTTGACGGTGGCTTCCATTCTGGCCTTTCTTTGCATCTTTCCATATCTCCACCAGATGAGCGGAGCAGGGCCGCTGGTGAATTATGAGACAGCGAGACAGATGCCGGAGTTTGGCCCCGACGGAAGAGTGCCTTTTTTTCTACCCACTTGGTGGGGCTACTGGGTGGGTGGCAATGCCGGGGTCCATAATTTTCCGCTTAACCCTCCTTGGTTTCTATGCGCGTTGACCTGGCCGTTGCTGCGGTGTTTCCCCAAACGATTTCCTATCCTTGCCCAAGTGACGGTCGGAGCGCGCCCCATCCCCCAGGTCATTGGGGCGTCACTGACGCTCTTCGCGCTGGCCCACTTGTTCTTGTTCCGTTTGTATCTGCCAAACCGTTACACGCAGTCTGTCATGCGGGTCGTTCTGATCCTGCTGGCGGGTGGAGTAATCGTGGCGCTGCTCGACACGGCCTGGCGCTGGTCTGCCCAACGTCGGGCAAGTTTGGTCAGTAAATTAGTTAGAACCGCACTGACCGTCGCGCTCGTCGCGGTCCTGGCCTTCCCTTTGTTCCTTAAAGATTTTCCGAGAAGTAGTTATATCACCGGCGCTGACCCGGCCCTCTACCAATTCTTTAACCATCAGCCAGCAGCCATAAGGATCGCTTCTCTCGCGGATGAAGCGAATAACCTTCCTCTGCTCTGCCGTCGCTCCAACCTTGTCGGTGCCGAGTGCGCCGTCCCCTTCCACCCTAACTATTACCTGCCGCTCCGTCAACGCGGGCTGGAGATTGCGCGCGCTCAATACAGCAGCAATCCGGAGACCGTGCAGCAGTGTGTGCGTGACCTAGACGTCGATTTTTGGCTCCTCGATCAAAAAGCCTTCGGTAAGAAATACTGGAAGAAAAGCCGATTACTCCGACTGCTTCGTCTCAGTAACCCGCACGAGGCTCTGGGTGAAACGCACGGAATTCCTCTTCTCAAAAAGCCACCGGCAAACTCTATTGCCTACCAGGATGCGCGATTTGTGGTCCTGGACGCGCATCGGCTGCTGGCCGCGTTGCCAGCGCAATAGGCACAGACCGCGGCGCGTTTATTTCGGGATCGCGTTGAGCAATGAATAGGTGGTATTCCCCTACCGTCCGGTCGCCATCCACTACCTTGACGGGCCCGAGTGAACGGCAACTGGTAAAAGTCCTCTGCAGCCGACGGGGCACCTTTCTTTTCTTGCTTACGATCAGAGCGGCGCCACGAGGAAATTTTCGATCGTAGTCAGACCAGAGCTCAAGCTGATTCAACGGCCTAGCCACCTTGGGCACGAATGTCTCCGGTTGCCCGGGAAGATAAAACGAGAGCAGGGCTGCGGTCATGTAATTATCGGCAATGATGAACCGTGCGCCGCTCTTTTGCTTTGCTTGTGCCACGGCCGCCGCAAGCCTGCGTGAACCGCGCGCGCGGTCGAGCGGGTCGACCCGATGGGGAAGATGCAGCCAGCGTGTATCCAGTAGGATACCCGTCTCCAGCGAAGCCAGCAGAAGTGCAACCACCACCACGCGTCGCGCCCAAACCCGCGTCGCCACCAACTCGATCCAACCGGCAGCCAGAAGCACAATACCGCCCACGTAGGCAGCTGCAGTCCAGTTTGGCGGGCCCAAATAGTGAAAGCTTAGGAGCAGATAAAGTGTAAAAAGCGGCAGGAAGAGCGCAGCGGCATACGTCAACGCAGGTTGCAACGGGCGGAGTTCATCTCGGCGCCATAAGACGTAAAATAAACCCGCGAAAAGTAACGGAGAAACCACCAAAGCCTGTTCGCCAAGGAAAGAGAAGACGAAGGCGGGATGGATTTTTACGCCCGTGTCCAAAGCGCCGCGTTGCAGAAGCCAATCGCTCGTTGGCCAATGGTGGTGGACGTTCCAGATGATCGCTGGCACCAGGAAAAGAACCGCCGTCCCCGTCATCGACCAAAATGTCGCGCGCCGAAAGTGCACCCGGCTCGGTCGGTGCCAGAGGCAAAAAGCAGCGAAGGAAAGTAACTCAATCGCCGCAGTGTACTTCGAGAGTAGACCGAGGCCGACCAAGGCCCCGGTTCCAACCCACGGCGCGACTCTTATTTGATCCTTTGCCTGCCAGAAAGCGACCGCCGCCCAGCTCCAGAAGAAGATGTAAACCGTATCGATCGTCATCAACGATGCGCCGACGGCAAACAACGGGACCACGCTCGCGATGACGACCGCCCAGAAAGCAGCGCGCTCAGAAAAAAGCCGGCGGCCAAGGAGGAAGATCGCCCAACCGGTGCCGCCGGCGAGGAGCACGGCGAAAAAACGAACGCCAAAAACAGTCTGCCCGAAAAGCGCGGTCCCGAGCCAGATCAACCATGCGATCATGGGCCCCTTGTCGAGATAACAAATGTCCGGGTGACGCGACCAAAGCCAGTAGTAGGCTTCGTCGCCCACTAGCTCGAGGTGCGTGCTGTAGAAGAGGTGGAAAGCCGCCCCGAGTACAATTAACCCCAGCGCTGCGCGAGAATAATTTCGCGCATGAGGAGAATCACTTTCGCGAGCTGCCGTTTTACCCATTTCGTTAGGGCTTTTTAGTTAGCGAGGCAGAGGAAATTGCGAGTGCATCTGATGATGCTGAGCCGCCACCTCGATCGCCTCCTCCTCTTCCGATTCGCTCCGTTCCTCGAGCACGCGGCCATCCATCGCGTCAATCTTAACTTCCTCGATGCGCCGCGGCCGGGAAGAGCGCACGTCAATCGCAAAGATCAGACGGCCATTGTCCATCCACAGCTCTTCGCCCCCGAGATGACCTCGGGGAAACCGCTGCAGGGCGATCCGCTCCGCGCGGCTCAGGCTAATCTTCCGCGCCTCCGGTCCCTCCGGTGCTCGCCGCGGTCTGCTTACGAGCAAGCCGATGAAGAGAAGCGCCAAACCGACGGCGGCAAAGGTCCGGCATCTGCGCGCGACGCGCCCCTCAACCGCCCCACTCAAAGAAAGGATTGCGCTCGCCCCCAGCCCGCGCCCGGCGGCAGGCCGGCAGCGCCGCGAGCAATACCATTTCAAGCCAATCAAATCGACGATCGGCAGGAAAAGAAAACTCCGGGCGCTGTATTTGGATGTGCCGTAGCGGCGCGCCCGGTGCCGGACCGGCTCCTCAATGACGCGAAAGCCTGCCGCCACCCCCAGCGCCGGCATGAAGGAGTAAAGCGTGCGGATCGGGATAAAAGCGTCGGCCACTTCGCGCCGGAAAACCTTCAGTGCGCAGCCCGCATCCGAAACCCCGTCGCCGAGCCAGCTCGAGCGATAGAAATTCGCGATCCGGGAAATCTTCCGGCGCACCCAGGAATCCTGCCGTTCCATCCGCACGCCCACGACCATGTCGGCACCCTCGAGCCGAAGCAGCAGCCTCGGAATGTCACGCGGATCGTTCTGCCCATCGCCATCCAAGGTGGCAATAATCGGGGCCAGGGCGTGACTCAAACCAAAGACCAAGGCCGCCGACTGGCCTCGATTTTCCGAAAGGTGAAAAACGCGACATCCCGGCCAGCTCACCGCCAGCCGGTCCATCGTCCCGCCACTGCCATCCGTGCTGCCGTCGTCGA
Organism: Chthoniobacterales bacterium; assembly: GCA_051003355.1. Taxonomy (GTDB): domain Bacteria; phylum Verrucomicrobiota; class Verrucomicrobiia; order Chthoniobacterales; family UBA10450; genus Palsa-1392. Next base: position 7,763 of record JBPCLK010000055.1, read on the forward strand.
CCAGAATCACCTCGCACTCCGGCAGCATATGCTCTTGGACCGCCTTCAGTTCCAAACAGACGTCCGCGACATTTCTGCCTTCATTATAAAAGGGAACAATGATGGACAACGCGGGTTTCATCTCGCTGAAAAAGTATGATGCGCTCTCAATCATCCTTACCTCGCGTGCGCGCGCACTGCGCTGATGGATGCCCCGGGAGCCCATTCTTCGACGGTCCAGGTGCGCCGGCCAGGGGCAGGATGAGGCAGAACTCAGTCCATTGGGAATCGGAGCAGACCATCTGAATGTCGCCGCCATGGGCGCGGGCAATTTCCCGGGCAATACTCAAACCCAGGCCGTGCCCGGGCGTTTCATTGCCCTGGGAAGAATCGCCCCGGTAGACGCGATCAAATAACTGCCCGGCTGCGCTCTTCGGAAGGCCGGGGCCGGTGTTCCCAATTCTCAAGACCGCCTGACTTTCCTCCGCCGACGCCGCCACGGTCAGGCGGCCGCCGGGCTGGTTGTGTTTGATGGCGTTGTCGATCAGGTTCATAAAAGCGCGGGCGAGAAGTCGTCGATCGCCCAAGGCCATTAATTCCTCCGGTAACTGACACTCCAGACTTAGCCCCGCTGGTTCGGCCAGAATCTCCGCGTCCTCCATCAGCTCGCGGACTAGCCTAACGAGGTTAAGAGGAACCTGCGCGAGCGCGAGGTGGCGATCATCGGCGCGGGAGAGAAAGAGCAGACCGTCCACGATCTGGGTGAGGCGTGTACATTGCTCGCCGACGTCCGAAAGCAGTTCGCGTTGCTCGGAAGCGAGGGGAAGAGAATGGGACGCGCTTTCCACCTGTGCCTGCATCAGTGCCAGCGGCGTTTTTAGTTCATGGGAAGCATCGGAGGTAAAGCGGGTGACCTGTTCGAAGCTTCGCTGGAGGCGGTCGAACATGTCGTTCAGGACTTCGGTGAGATGGCCGATCTCATCCGCGGCGGCGGGCGCCGGCATTCGCTGGTGCAAATCGGACACTGAAATCTTCCTGGCCTGGGCGGTGATCATCTGGATCGGCGCGACGGCGCGGCGGGCGATGAGCCAGCCGCCTGCACCGACCGCGATAACGACCAGCGGAAGGGTGATGAGATAGGCGCGCCAAAGGCCGGCGAGCGCTTCATCGACAGCCTGGAGATCTTTTCCCAAAGCAAAGGTGATGGCGCCGCGGCGGAAAACCCGGAAGCGGACGCGACGTCCTTGCAGAGTGACTTCGTTAGGCTGAGTGCCCGGCTCCCGCGGGAACACGTCTTTCTTGCCCAGGGCCGGCGACCGATAGAGCAAGCGTTGTGCGTCGCGGACTTCGACATAGGGAAAACGGGGCAGGTCTTCGGTCGAGAACACTGCGCCAGTCGGCGGGGGGCTCTCATTCCCCGATTGCTCGTCGAGTTCGACTGCGAATGCAGCCGCCTTCTCCTGCATTTCGCGGTCGAAGTTTTCCACCAGCTCGCGGCGAAGATTCCAAGCGGCGCCGGCACCAAAAAGCGTGAGCGTGATGGTGGCCACCGCCACGCTCCAGAGGGCGACCTGTCCGCGAAAAGTAATCCGCTTCATTCCTTCGCGCGCAGGGTGTAGCCGGTGCCGCGCACCGTCTGGAGTAATTTCTCCGGATGGCCGTCGTCAATCTTGCGTCGCAAACGTTGCATGCAGACTTCGACTACGTTGGTGCCAGTGTCGAAATGATGCTCCCAGACGTGCTCGCAGAGGGAGGTCTTCGTGATCACGCGACCTGCCTGCGCCATCAGATATTCGAGCAAGGCAAATTCCCGATTGGTCAACTCCACTTTGCTTCCTCCGCGCGTGGCCTCACGCGTCACCACATTCAACGACAAGTCCGCCACTTGCATCACCGTGGCGTGTTCGCCCGAGGCCCGTCGCAGGAGCGCTCGCACTCGTGCGACCACCTCCGTGATGGAGAAAGGCTTCGGCAGATAATCGTCGGCGCCGAGATTCAGGCCCTCGACTCGTTCATTCACGTTACCGCGCGCGGAGAGCAGGAGGACCGGCGTGTTGATGTGCCGCTGGCGCATCTCGCGCAGAATGCTCAACCCGTCACGTCCCGGCAACATGATGTCGAGAACGATGATGTCGTAGGATTGGGTGAGAATTTTCTCGAGAGCTACGTCGCCTGAGTGCACGAGATCTACGACCAGATTCTCCTGCGCGAGGCCCTTGCGCAAAAAACTGCCGAGCTTCTTTTCGTCTTCTACTACGAGCGCTCGCATTAGCCGAAAATTAATCGCGAGCAACGGATCGTGCGAGGCGGGAAACGCACATAACAACTTTGTCAGCGAGCGAAAGGCAGACCCGACAGCTTTAGCCAGTCGGCTACTTGGATAACGCTGCACTGAAGGCGCGCCCGCCGGGCAACGCAGATAACAGCTTTGTCAGCAGAGCAACCGCCGATCCGAAAGCTAAGGAGCGTAAGATGCGGTTATGAAACTAAACTACAGAATCCTCCTTACCGGAGTGACCTTTGCCGGCTTGACTGCCTCCACCCTGCTCGCCGGCCAGACAGAAGCACAACTGCTCAAAGAAGCGAAAATCAGCAAAACCCAGGCGGAACAGATCGCCCTCGGAAAAGTGCCTAACGGAAAGGTGCAGAACGCAGAAATCGAAAACGAACACAACGCGCTCGTTTGGTCCTTCGACATCGTAACCCCGGGAACCAGGAGCATCACAGAAGTGTTGGTCGACGCGAAGACAGGCAAGATCGCGAATCTCCAGGTGGAAACACCGAAAGATCAGGCCAACGAAGCCGCGGCGGATAAGGCAGCGGCCGCGAAGAAATAATCCCCGCCCCTCCGCCGGCAGTCCGCGGTGGACTGCGGGCCCACACTGGTAAAATATAGAACGCGTGCTGGGCTTTTCTTATGACCGGTTCTTCGCCCGAACCGGGAGGCGAAGCCTTTGTCTGCTCCTGGGAATCGCCAGCGCGAGCCTGCCGCAGCTTGCCCTCGCGGAAACGCCCACGCCGTTTGTGCGCAGCGTGCGCGTGCCGGCTTCGCGCATCGAAAACACGCGAACGCTTTCTTCGCTTCGCCTTGATTTGGGCAGGGGAATTGGCCCGGACGAAGCGGCGCTCATCGCGACCTATCAAAATCTGGCCTTGCGCGTCGAGCGTGCGCGCCGTGGCCTGGCGCGGGCGCAGATCGTGCAGGCGGGCGTGCTCCCGAATCCGGTGGTGACGTATCAGCGGGATGACGTCACGGGCGGCAATACTTTGGGAACGCAGACCGCTTACAACTTCTCCGCCGGCTGGGAAGTGACTTCGCTGCTCCCGCTCCTCCCGCGGCAGACTGCGGCGCGGGCCAACCTGCGCTCGGTCGATCTGGATATCGCGTGGCAGGAATGGCGCATCGCGCAGGAAGCGCGCACCGCGGTTTATCGCGTGGTCGCGCTGGAGGAAGAATTAGCCAGTGCGCGGCAGGCGGATCGAGAACTCAGCGCGAGCGCCGATACTCTGAAGCGCGCCGTGGAAGCGCACGAGAAAACCGTGCTCGATTATGGCGCGGCGGCAGCGTCGGCTTTGGACGCCCGGGCGATTGCGCTCGGACTCGAGCAGGAATACGAGAAGCAGCGGCTGATTTTGAAAAAGACTCTCGGGCTGGAGCCGACTGCGGAGGTGCGTCTGCGCGACGGGATCGGGCTACCCTCGCATCTCGACTTGCCTAACGAAAAGATGCTGAACGAAAATCTGGAAAATCGCCGGCTCGATTTGATCGCGTTGCGGGAAGGTTATCGCAGCCAGGAAGCGACGGTGCGAGCGGCGTTTCTGAGCGCCTTCCCAAAAATCTCCATCGGTTTCGTAAAGGCGACGGACACCACCAATGTGCAGACCGAAGGATTCGCGATCACGGCGGAAGTGCCGATTTTCGACCGGCACCAAGGGGTGATCGCGACCGAGCGGGCCACGCGGCAGAAGCTGCTCGATGAATTTCACCTGCGCGTTTTCGACGCGCGTGCCAGCATCGCGGCCGCCCTGGCCGATCTCCGTTCGCTCAACCGGCAGGTCGCGGTCGCGGAAGAAGGCTTGCCGGTTTTCGAACGACTCGTGAGCGCGGCAGAGACGGCGCTGCAACAAGGGAACACCGACGTGCTCTTCTATTACACGGCGCGCAGCGGCCTGCTCCAGCGGCGTATTCATTTGATCAAACTGAAGGAACAATTGCTCGAAGCGAAGACTGCGCTCGAGCTCGCTTCCGGCCGCTTTCTGCCGAGCAACGCAGCCATGAATCTGAAATGAAAAAGATCATCATCTGGGTCGGTGCCGCGGCGGTGATTCTGTTTCTCGGCTATTGCGGGTGGCAGCATTTCAGCGGGGGCGATGGCGGTCAGACGAAGAAACAGGAACCCACTGCGCAGGTGCAGGTGGCGCCGTTGCTGCGCAAAAGCATTTCGCAAAAGCTGACCGCTTACGGAAGCGTGATCGCGCAACCGGGCAAGACGCATTCCGTTTCGGTGGCTTTTGAAACGCGCGTCATTCACGTGCTGGTCGCGCCCGGAGAGTTTGTGCGCGACGGCGATCCGGTGACGGAAGTGGAGCCGAGCGCGGCGGCGAAACTGCAACTGCAGCAAGCCCAAACCGCGGGGCAGGCGGCGCAAAATGCGCTCAAGCAGGCGCAGCAAAAGTTCAAACTTAACCTGGCCACGAACCAGGAACTCGACGCCGCGAAAAAAGCCGCAGCCGACGCGCAGGCCCAGCTCGCTTCCATGGAACGCGCCGGCGCCGGTGGCGATCATCGCGTGCGCTCGGATGCGACTGGGATCATCGCGAAAGTGGATGTGCAAAACGGGCAGATCGTGCCGGCGGGTGGGCCGCTGGTGGAGATCGTGGTCGAGGACCAGATCGAAGTGAAACTCGGGGTCGAGCCGGAGGATTTGCCGTGGCTTCATCCGCAGCAGCCGATCGCGATTTTCCCGGTGAACAATCCCGAGCAGGATAAGATCGATGCGACCGTGCGTTTGATCACGCGCCGGGTCGATCCGGCGACGCGGCTGGTGGATGTCTATGTCGCGCTGCCCGGTGGAACCAAGATCATGCTCGATGGTTTCGTGCGCGCGGAATTCGAGCGCACGGCGGAAAACGTTCTCGTCGTCCCGCGCTCCGCGATTCTGCCTAACGACAAGAAGCAGTTCACGCTTTTCACGATCGAGCAGAATCACGCGAAGGAGCACATCGTGAAAGTTGGCCTCGAGAACGAAAAGGAAGCGGAAGTGAGCGCGCCCGAGCTGCACGAGAACGAAACGGTCGTCACCGTCGGCAATCACGAACTGGCCGACGGCATGGCGGTCGCAATCCAGAAATCCAAATGACGGCTTGGGCGCAAC
>JBPCLK010000056.1:0-11203 GCA_051003355.1 Chthoniobacterales bacterium
AGAGAGCGATGGGAATATTGACGAGACCGAAGCTGATACTGCCTTTCCAAATAGCGCGCATGGCAAAATGCAATCGCAGGCCGGGCCGGACTTGCGCCCCTGTCGCCGTTTCCGGGCGCGAGTTGAGAAAATCCTCGGCCGCTGGAATGATGAGAAGTGCAGGGAACATGCGCGATCTGCGAACGCGACGAACGCCTGACTCGTCATCATCTCATTCCACGTACCCGCCATCATAACAAACGTAACAAGCGCGAGTTTCCTCGCGCGACCGTGAGGATGGTGGTGGGCCTCTGCCGCTCCTGTCATGCGCAGGTCCACCAGATCCTGACCGAGAAGCAACTCGAGCGCGACTTCAACACCATCGAGAAACTGCGCGCTCAGCCTGAGATGGCAAAGTTTGCAGAGTGGATTCGCTCAAAGCCGAGCGGTTTCCGCGCGGCCATGCGCAGCTCGAAAACGGTCAGGGCAGCGCGTTGAGAAGCGCCAGATTACGACCCAACGCGAGCGCCCGCGAGGATGAGACGAAGCGTCAGGCCGTGGCCGCATGCAACTGCTCGATCCCGATCCCGCGCAATTGGAAGAGTCGAATGAGCGTCTCTTCGATCAGGTTATTCGGACACGAAGCTCCGGCCGTGATGCCCACGACTACGGGGCCGGACGGCAACCAGTCGTTAGCCACGACTTCGCGTTTTTCGTGCAGGTTGTAGTGCCGGATCTCCTGCTCGGAAATGAGCCGGCTGGCATTGAGCACGAAATAGGTCGGCAGCTTTTCCTCGCCCATCTCAGCGAGATGCGATGTGTTCGAGCTGTTATAGCCACCCACGACGAGGAGCAGGTTCATCTTCACATCGAGCAATTCTCGCAGCGCATCCTGGCGTTCCTGAGTCGCGCCACAGATCGTGTCGAAAAATCGGAAATTCTTGGTGGCTAATTCCGCGCCGTCCCGATCGGCCACTGCTTTCTGAATGCGACGCTGCACCTCTTCCGTCTCTCCACGCAGCATGGTGGTCTGATTTGCCACGCCGATGGTGCGCAAATGGATGTCCGGATTAAAGCCCGCGGAATATGCGCCCTGAAATCGATCGAGGAACTCCGCCTTGTTCCCGCCGTGGCGGATGTAATCGCAAACGTAATCGGTATCGGCCAGCGTGAGCACGACCAGGTAATGACCCTGCCCGTCGCCGAGCGCGCGCGAGCTGGTCGCCTTGGTTTCTTCATGTTCGGCCTTGCCGTGAATGATCGAAGTGGCCGATTCGCTGGCGTACTTCCGCACCCGTTTCCAGACACTCATGACGTCGCCGCAGGTCGTATCGACGATCTGGCAGCCGCGATCTTTGATTTGCTGCAAAATAGAAACCTCCGTCCCAAAAGCGGGCAGAATGACAACGTCGTCCGCCTGTAGCTCCGAGATGTCCGCCTGCTTGCTCGGACCCGTAAGGTTCTTGATCCCTAACGACGATATCTGTTCGTTCACCTCGGGGTTGTGAATGATCTCGCCCACGATGAAGAGGCGGCGATCCTGAAAAACTTTGCGGGCCGCGTAGGCCAGGTCAATGGCGCGTTCCACGCCGTAGCAGAATCCGAACTGCTTGGCCAGGCGCACGGTCAAGTCCCCCACCCGGATGATGCCGCCGCTGCGGCGCACCGCGTCGACGATGTCGCTGCGATAATGCGCTTCGACTTGTTCCTGCACCGCGGTCATGACCTCGGGGGTGCGGAGGTTGACCTTGTTGCGCGCGGTCGTGCCGCTCGAGATGAGGTTGGCGCTCATATCACTAAACTATGCGGTCGCTGCGCACATTTTACCAGTGCGCAGCGACCTGCAGAGATTTATCAGCTGTGAAAAAGGAGTTTAGCCGTCCTTCAGGAGCGGCCCGTCCGGGTCTTTGAACCAGGCCGGCGACATCATAAACGAACGCGGAGGATCGGGATCCCGGCTCTGGTCGAGTTTCATGACCTGTCGGCTAAACTTGAGGTCTTCCGGCTGCGTGGTGGCAATGCTGACCGGCGTCCCAACCTTCACCAGCGCGAACAACCTGGCAGCCGCCTCGCGGTGCAAGCGAATGCAACCATGGGTGTGCGGCACTGGATGCACAAAGCCTTCATGGAAACCGTAAGCGGGCAGGAATTCGCACCAATAGGCCATCGGATATCCTGCGTCGGGTTCGCTCACCCGGCGCTTGTTTTTAATCTTGTTTGTGATCCGGAAATTGCCCTTTGGGGTGGAGTTATTCTTCCCGACGTTGCCTTGGACCCCCATGAGGAGGCGGTCCCCTTCCATGACGTAGAGGTTTTGAGTCGCGAGCGAGAGATCCACCCGGACCTTATCAGGATTGTGCGGGCGCAAAGCCGTGACGTGATACTTTTCGGAGGTCGGCTGGATAGTACCGCAGCCGGTAAGAAAGAGTGCGCCCGCGGCGCAGGCGAACAGTGAGAGACGGCAGATAAGTCGCATGGTTGCCAACTGAAAAGCGTAAAGCATGCCGCTTGTCAACCGACGGCCACCGGTCGAGACCGGAAACGTTAGGGCAAAGGTTGCGCCAGGAGTTCGTCAAAACGGGGAACCGGATGCGCGTAAAAGGGATACGGACGAGCGGCGTTTTTCGGTCGGTAACGCCAGTATTTGTACATCCAAAGCCAGGGCGATGGATCCTCTCGCACGACCGGTTCAAATTGGTCCCAGCAAAGCTGCGCGATTTCCTGGTCGGTCGCGTCGGGCGGAATCTCGAGCTTCGGGTGAAAAACAACCCGGCAGCGTCCGCCCGGCAAGGGTACCTGATGTACCGGCACGATAGACAACCCGGTACGGCGATGCAGCCACGCGTGCGCGTAGGTGACCGACATTTTCATGCCGAAACAGTCGATTGCGACCGTCGGTTGCCGTGGATGCAGGGTGAGATCGACGAGAATGGCGGCAGTCCCGCGACGCTTAAGCGTTTTGTAGAGACGCACCAGACCGCCCTCTTTCGACACCATGCGATGTCCCGATTGTTCGCGCAGTCGGTGAAAGATCGGATCGAGTTTCGGATTCTTGAATTCCTGCGAGATGATGGTGGCGACCAGTCCCGTATAGCCCGCGGCGAGACTAAACCACTCGAAATTCCCGTAGTGGCAGGTGGCGATGATACAGGGCCCTTTCGGCCCGACGGTGCGCGCGAATTCGTCCCAGCCTTCGAACTCGATCAGTTTCCGATAATTGTCGGCCGTGATTCGCGGACTCCAAAACAGATCGATCATGGTGCTGGCAAACTGCTGGTAGGATTCGCGCATGATCCGGATGCGGTCGGCCACGGAATAACGATCTCCAAAAGCAGCCTCGAGATTGCTCAAAGCGACTTTGCGGCCCGGCCAGTCGAGCCGCGCGGCCAGGGAACCGGCCGTGCGACCGAATTGCACCGCCACCGGTCGCGGCAACCGCGGGACGATCAAGGCCAGCGCACGCACACCCAGCCACTCCCACCAATGACGAAACGATTTCCAGCGCGATTTCATGAACGGAGCGTTGTTAGGGGAGAAAGGACGATGCCCATATTACGAACCGCCGCCGGGCCGGTTCGTTGACTTGGGATAGTTTAATTTTACTTTGGCGCACGCCGCCGCTAACGCGTCTTGCATCATCGTGAAATACGTCCTTTTCGTCTGCACTGGAAACATTTGCCGCAGCCCCATGGCCTTGGGACTGTTCCGCCGTCTCCTCGGGAATCGCAAGGACATCGAGGCCGACGCCGCCGGCGTGCATGCGGTGCGCGGGCAGCCACCGAGCGTGCATGCGATCGATGTTTGTCGCCAGCGGGACGTCGAAATTTCCGCTCTGCGCAGCCAGCCGCTCACTGCCACCTTGGTCGATCGGGCGACGCACATCTTCGGCATGACCGGATCCCATCTCGAAACCATCCACATGCTCTTTCCGCAGAGCGCGGAGAAGACTTTCCTGCTGCGCGAGTTTGAGGTACCGGGCGCAACGCTTTGGCGTGATCTGCCGGATCCGATCGGGATGGGACGCGACGTTTACCGGGAATGCGCCGAGAGCATTGAAAAGGCTTTACCGAGCGTGCTCGCCTTCGTAGAAGAAACCGAACTGGCGATGCCTCGCCGTGCCAGCGGCAGCACTCCGGCCGCATCCACCATGGGAAATATGCCTCATCATCTCGAATCCGAAGCGGGCGACCGCCCTCAAAACATTGCGACCAGCGGACGGCTCCGCCAAGTCGATCCCGAGATCGCCGACGCCATCGATGAAGAAGAGAAACGGCAGCGCGAAAATATCGAGCTGATTGCTTCTGAGAATTTCACCAGCCGCGCCGTCATGGAAGCGCAAGGCTCCTGCCTAACGAACAAGTACGCGGAAGGGTATCCCGGCAAACGTTGGTATGGCGGTTGTGAAAATGTCGACGTGGTCGAGCAACTGGCTATCGACCGCGCCTTGAAAATCTTCGGCTCGGAGCATGTCAACGTGCAGCCCCACAGCGGCGCTCAGGCTAACATGGCAGTTTACTTCGCTGCCATTAAACCCGGCGATCGCATCCTGACCATGAACCTGGCCCACGGCGGCCATCTGACTCACGGTCATCCGGCTAATTTTTCCGGTAAACTTTATGAGGTGACGCAGTACGGCGTCAGCGAAAAAACGGAACAGATCGACTACGACGCGCTGGCCAGACAGGCCGAGGAAGTGCGTCCACATCTCATCACGGCAGGCGCTTCCGCCTACCCGCGCTTCATCGATTTCAGACGTCTCAGAGAGATCGCGGATTCAGTCGACGCCCTGCTCTTCATCGACATGGCGCACATCGCTGGCTTGGTCGCGGGCGGCGAACATCCGAGCCCCATTCCTTATGCACACTTTGTCACCACGACCACGCACAAGAGCCTGCGCGGACCGCGCGGCGGCATCGTGCTTTGCCAGGAGAAGTTCGCCAAGGCGATCGACTCATCGGTTTTCCCGGGAGTCCAGGGAGGACCGCTCATGCACGTGATCGCGGCCAAAGCAGTCTGCTTCCGGGAAGCGCTCCAGCCATCGTTCAAGACCTATCAACATCAGGTGGTCTTGAATGCCAAAGCCCTCGCGGCTGGCGTGGCCAAACATGGTTTCCGCATCGTGTCCGGCGGCACGGATAATCACCTCATGCTGGTCGATCTGCGTCCGAAAGAGATCAACGGCAAAGACGCGCAGAACGCGCTCGATCGGGCTGGCATTACGGTGAACAAGAATGCCATTCCGTTCGACACCTACCCCATCTTCAAACCGGGTGGTATCCGTCTCGGAACCCCTGCGGTCACTACCCGCGGAATGAAAGAGGAAGAGATGCTGGAGATCGCCGACCTCATCGCGGAAGCGCTCGATGGCCTTAAAGACGAAACCGTCATCGCCAAGGTGCGCCAGCAGGTCCAGCAACTAACGAGAAAGTTTCTGTTACCAGGATAACGCCTGGCCTTTTCTGCCGTCCCGACCATTCCCAGACAGCAAAACGGCTCCGGTAATTACCCGGAGCCGTCGACTGTGATTTGGCAGTTCTTACTTTACTGCGGTTGCTCGTCCTCTTCGCCTGGCTTCCGGCCTTTCTTTTTGTCGCCTTTTTTGTCGTTTTTCTTCTGCTGATTGGCCTGCTGCTTCTTTTGCGGGCGGTCAGCGTTGGCGGGCGCTTCCGGACGATCGGCCCGGGCGGGTGCTTCTGCTCGTCGATCGGCTTTCTCTGAGGCGTTCGGTCGGTCAGCATTTGCTCGTGGGTTCGGATGGCGATCGGCGTTCGGCCGGTCAGCATTCGCTGACGGATTCGGATGGCGATCGGCGTTCGGCCGGTCAGCATTCGCTGGCGGATTCGGATGGCGATCGGCGTTCGGGCGGTCAGCATTGGCTGGCGGATTCGGATGGCGATCAGCGTTCGGGCGGTCAGCATTGGCTGGCGGATTCGGATGGCGGTCGGCGTTCGGGCGGTCAGCATTCGCTGGCGGATTCGGATGGCGATCAGCGTTCGCGCGGTCAGCATTGGCTGGTGCGTTTGGACGCCGGTCAGCTTGGGCCGGCGCGTTTGGACGGCGGACAGCGTTAGCGGGTACACCGCGGCGAGGAGCGCGTGATCCGCGACTGACTTGGGCAGGCTGCGGTCGACCGGGTCGTTGTCCCATTCGTGCGGGAGCGCCTGGTCGAGGTTCCGCCCGGGCAGGTCCAACCGTGCGCGGCGGGGCACTCACTTTGTTTCCTGTCGCCATCTTCTGGCGCAGTTTTGTCTTTACGCTTTCGTCTTTGATACCGTTCCAGCCATGTTGGATCTTGGTCTTCGCCACCTTGGCCTTTACTTGCTGGGGCGCGGCATGTTTGTCGGCCCTTTTGAATGTCCGCGGAGCGTTAACGATTAATCGGTCGCCTTGGACCTTGGTGAATGTCCCCCTTCTGAGAGCCAACGACGGATCGACGTTACCTTCGCGCTGGATGGTCAGGCGTTCGATCGGTCGTGCTGAAGAACGGCTCAAGGTCGCATAATCCGGCCCATAGTTATAAACCGATGAGTTACTGTAGGAAATATTGGTTACGTTGACCGTGCTATCGATAATGGAAACATTGCGCTGCGGCGAATAGATTCGCCCCCGCAGCACCGGCTCGCCGATATACTGCACATCGACAAAGTTGTAGGAGAGCGGCCCGATGTCGAACTGAGTGTCGACGCCGCCGGAAATAGAACTTCCCTGCTGGTAGACAGTGTGCTCGCTGGCCGGGGGCAACGGAGCCCAGCCAACGTATTTATCGCTGGTGCGCCAGGAAACCCAGGCAGGGCCCCATTCCTCGCCTGGCAACCACACCCAGCCGTGATCTGAGATATCAGCCCAACGCCCATAGTGATACGTTGCCCAGCCGAAATCTTCATTAGAAACCCAGGTCCAGCCGACGTCGGTGTAGGCCCACTTGCCGTCGGTATAAGGTCGCCAATCACTGTTGCTAGTGGCGACGTTTGGTTGCCAGCAATAACCGTAACTGTCTACATCGACCCAACTTCCCCCTTCTAGGTTCTTATAGAAGAAATCGATGGAAACCTGCGGGCTCTCGCTGGATTCGGCCTGCGTGACCTCAGTCGTTTGTGACGACCCTATGCCGTAATAGGCGTAGACCTGCTGGAGATACTGCGGGTTGGAGTAATACTCGTTATAATCAAAGGCCGGTGCGTCGTAAATGCGCTGCCGATCCATTTGCACGATATAGTAATCTTGCTGGTCAGAGAGTTGATACATCGACCATGGCACGGCCACAGTCTTTTTATCCAAGGTCGTAAGGACCGTGTAGGCCATGCAACCGCTATCGCTGTCAAGCACCAAATCGTCGATGGTCCCGACTTCTTCTCCGTCCGTAGAACGAACTTCCTTACCGATGATGCGGCTGCTTTCGGTGTAATTGACGGTTTCGCCAGAACTCGATGTTTCGGTGGAAGTGGTAGATTCAGTCGTCGTTTCGTCCTGGGCGAATGCCGGAGCATGAGCCAGACTAACGGCGAGAAGAACCAAGCCTGATAGCAGTGTTTTTTTCATAAATATTAGGAGTAAGCGAGATTTCGTTAGGGGAGAATCGCGCCGGGGAGGGATTCGTTAAGATGCAGCAAAGCACCTTCTGCGCCGCAGTTACACATCGTTTGCCGCCATCGTTTCGGATGCGTAAATTCACCTCATATTTAGATTTACGCTCCACGTGGCCTTCGGGGTAAGGTGACGGGGCACTCGGAAAATATGAGCAACAAGCAGCAAACAAATCCCTTGCGCGAAGGACTCTCGACTAAGGCTGTGCCGCAGCCTTGTGCGGTAGTCATCTTTGGCGCGACCGGCGATCTCACCCATCGTAAATTGATTCCGGCTCTCTACAACATCGCCGCCGACGGCGAGCTGCCTCCCGCCGTGGCCGTGGTCGGATTCGCGCGGCGTCCTAAGACGGACAAACAATTCCGCGAGGAAATGGAGGAAGCGACGCGCGAACATTCGCGCTCCACCGTGAAAGACGAAGTTTGGGATGGCTTCGCTAAATCGCTTTTCTATCATCAAAGCGAGTTTCAGGACGAAGGCGGCTACAAGAAACTCGCCCAGCGTCTCGATCAGCTCGACAAAAAGAGCGGCACGCGAGGCAATCGGCTCTTTTATTTTGCGGCGGCGCCTGACCAGTTTGAGATCATCATCGAGAACCTGAAGAAAGCAGGACTCAACCAGGCGCCGCAAGGCGGCTGGGCTCGGGTCATCCTCGAGAAACCCTTCGGCTCGGATCTGGCCTCCGCCCAGCATCTCAATCACGTGGTCCAGAGTTCGTTTGCCGAGGATCAGACTTATCGCATTGACCATTTTCTCGGGAAAGAAACGGCGCAGAACATTTTGGTCCTTCGTTTCGCGAATGCGATTTTCGAACCGCTCTGGAACGGGCGTTACATCGACCACGTCCAGATCACCGCGGCGGAAACGTTAGGCGTGGAAAACCGCGCCGGTTACTACGAAGGCGCAGGCGCTCTGCGCGACATGGTCCAAAATCATCTTCTGCAATTGCTCTGTCTCGTCGGCATGGAACCGCCAACTGATCTCGGCGCTGACAGCATCCGGGACGAAAAGGTGAAAGTGGTGCGGTCACTTCGTCCTTTTAAGAAAGAGGAAGTCCGCGTCGATGTGGTGCGCGGTCAGTATGGCAAGGGCGCGATCGGCGGCGAATCGGTCGCAGGTTACCGCAAAGAAAACGGAGTCGATCCCAAATCGAAAACTGAGACCTACGTCGCGCTGCGCCTGCTGGTGGATAACTGGCGCTGGGCCAATGTGCCGATCTATGTGCGCGTGGGGAAACGACTACCCAAGTCCGGCACGGAAATTTCCGTGCATTTCAAGAAAGCGCCGCAGGTCCTTTTCAATCGTGAATCGGAAACGCTCGACCAGAACGTCCTGGTCATCCGCATCCAGCCGGACGAAGGCATATCGTTGCGCATGCAGGCCAAAGTGCCGGGCACCAGTTTCCGCATCGAGTCGGTGAAGATGGATTTCCATTATGGAACGTCGTTTGGCAAAGCGAGTCCGGAGGCTTACGAGCGACTCTTGCTCGACGCCATGGCCGGCGATCCCACGCTTTTCGCGCGCCGCGACGAGGTGGAGCAGGCCTGGAAATTTATCGATATCATCGAAGAAGCCTGGGCCGACAAACGCGCGCCCAAGTTGCACAGTTACCCGGCCGGATCCTGGGGGCCGGAGGAAGCGGACGAACTGCTCGCACGCGACGGACGCAGTTGGAGGAGACTGTGAAAGTGCGTTTAAACATTGTCGGGCGACCGCTTCGATTGCCCAAGCTGGTCGGCACGAGCGGCTGCGGCAGACTGGGTAGTCGAAGCGCTCGGCCCACAATCCATTCCCATGGGCGCGACTGCTGATAATCTCATCGCCGGGATGCCGGTCGAAGTCGGCCAAATCCAGCGCGAGTTAAAGAAGCTCTGGGAGGCAAGTGACGGAGTCATCAGCAGGGCGTCGCTAATTAACTTCGCCATCTACAGCGAAGCACCAGATTCGTTAGGGAAAAACACCGCGCTCATCTCACAACTGACCGAACAACACGCTTGCCGGGCCATCGTCATCGCGGCAAACCCGTCGGCGGAAGAAAGTCACGTCAAGGCGTGGATCAGCGCGCACTGCCACGTCAGCCGGGCCGGCAAGAAGCAGGTTTGCTCGGAGCAACTTTCATTTCTGCTGGAAGGGAAACAGTGCGGCTTTTTGCCCAACATTGTCTTTGCGCAGCTCGATTCGGATCTGCCGCTCTATCTCTGGTGGCAGGAAGAATTCCGCGCGCCGCTCGATCCACAGCTCTGGGCTTGGGTCGATCGCGTCATCTACGACAGCCAGACCTGGCAGGATTTCGGTAAGCAGATGCGTCTGGCCGAATCCGCACAGAACGATGCCCGGCATCGGCTTATTTTTTGTGACCTGAATTGGATTCGGATTCTCTATTTTCGCCTCGCGCTCGCCCAGTTTTTCGATCATCCCGCTACTCATCATCACCTGGAGGAAATCAAATCGGTCGAGATTCGACACGCGCCGGCTTTCCGCTCGACGGCCCTGCTCCTTGCAGGCTGGTTGGCCGGCCAACTGGAATGGCAACGAACCGGGAAATCGTTAAGCTTCGAACGCCTAACGGAGGAAGGAACGCGCAAGATCGCGGTCAAACTACGCGCCGAGAAAGGCGAACCGATCAGCGGGTGCCAGGTGGTCACAGACTCGGCGGAGTTTCGCATCGAGCACAAGAAAGATGCCGACCTGCTCGACGTCTTCTTCGGTCGTCACAAAGGACGCAAGATGCGGCAGGTCCTGCCGGCGGGGAAAGGCGGTCCCGTGGAGTTGGTGGAGGAAGAGTTAATGCGAGGCGGACCGCACCGGGTTTATCTGCGCGCGATCGAGCAGGTTCGCGATCTTCTTTGAAATCCTGCTCCTAATCTTCATTCCTTCCGAAACAGAGATTATGAAGAAACGGGCTGCGATTCTTCAGCCAGGGCAGGATCGTTCAACCGGGCGTCGTAGACCTCCGACCATGTCTGCTGGTTCATCGAACACATCGGCACCGCTTCCCACTCTCCGTTTCGCTTCACGGCGCCCTTGAAGACACACGAATCGAGCCGCGCGCGCACCACTGGGTCGCGGTCGGCATCCGCCACTTGGGCGGCGCCCATGAAGTTGTGCATCCCTACGCCGACGGTGTGCACCCGGCCGCGGAGTAGCGAGCGCAGAATTTCGGGCGGCGCGTTTCGCGAAGTCATATAGCGCCCGATTTGGAGCAGCGCCTTCAGGGCCAGAATCGGATTCTGCAGGAGCACGCCGAGCAAGCGGAAAGGCGGCGTGCCGGCATCATCGTTGACCAACGAGAGACCGCCGATTTTGCGCAAGACTTCGCCCAGCAATTTGTCGAATTTCGGATCGTCGGGCAGCAGCGGGAAGATTTTTCCGGAGGGTCGCGCCACGAGAAGCGAGGCCCAACTATTACAGTCCGGGTGACCAAAAATGGAAACGTCGCGACGCAATGGAAGTCCTACGCCTTCGCAGATTTTCTCCCACACGTCGGCCGGAGTAATCGGACGCTCGGAAAAGATGGTGCGGCCGGTGTCGGCTTCCGGTTGGAAGCTGATCATGCGCCAGATGTGAGTGCGCTGCGGATCGGCCAGATACCAACGCAGCACTTCGGGCACGTCGTCGATATTTTTGCGCGTCACGGTAA
>JBPCLK010000057.1:0-46810 GCA_051003355.1 Chthoniobacterales bacterium
GGGCGCGGAGACCGTGACACTGATGCTGAAATTTCCCGGAGCGGTCATTGAACCGATTTCCATTCATCTGGTGGCTTACGACCCGCAGGACTCGGATCGTCTTGGAATGTCGGCCCTAGGACCAGAAAGGCGTCGCGCTGCTCTCCGTGGAGCGTTCCCGCGGCTGACGGCGAAGGAATTGGGCGAAAGCCCGCGGCAGTAGAGCGGTCAGCAAAATGGTGCAGGCGGCCGCAACTCCCGCGCAGCCTTATCGCCGGCATCTCCTGGGCTTACCCTTGCAGCGCTCGCTGTTCGCGCAGGCAGCGACAGCCGCGACGACCATTGGTTTGCCCGGCCTGTCGTCCGATCTCGATTTTCCGGCGCGGGTGGATGGAAATGGCGACCTCTTTCTTGATCGAGCGCAGGTCGCGGTGCTGTCGGGTGCCTTGTCTGGTTGGTTCACACCGGCGACTCTTGGACTGATCTACGACCGGCATTCAGCCGCCTGTGCGGCCTTGGCCGAGGCGAGCGAGAATGCCGAACGCGAGGCCTCTTCTCTTGACGATATTTCGGTTAGGAAATTCTTTAAAAATCTCGCCGGGCCGATGGCGGTGGTGTTGGCCTATGGAATCTTGAGCAAGTTTGTCCCCGATGTTCTCCTGCACGCTCTTGCAGAAGCCGGAGATGCTGAGCCGCCACCTTTTCCGGAGAGGAGTGCCGGGGCGGTCCTCATGCAAGATACGTTCGCCTTGGAGCGAGCTTGTTCTGCTCTCGCTTATCCTCCGCCGCGCCTGCAAAGCGAGTGGCCTAACGTGTCGCCGGAAGTCTTTCGTGTCGTGAGCGCGTTTTGTTATCAACAAACCGGTTTCGGCCCTCTGGCATGGGATTCGCCGGGGTATGAAGACCCGAATTATGTCGTCCGATTGCTCCGGGCCGCCTTCAGCGCGGCGAATGCAGAACAGATTCGCGAGCGTTTGGCTTCTGCCCACAAATCGGGAGTTGCCCGGCCCATTTTCGAGGTATCAGAGAAAACCGCCGCCTTGAGGCGCGTCCTGAGGCTTTGGCTCGACTTTTTGGAACGAGAAACGTGGTATGTCCGGCGTGCGTTTTATGTCGGCATGGTCCCGCTCCTGAAACGGCTGGCAGGGGAATATCGACGGGAACTTCCCGCGCTCCAATTGACGGATCTCTTGTTTCTCGACCTTCATGAACTCATGGCGGGCACGGTCGAGCCTGCGGTCATGCATGCGAGGCGCCAGTGTTACTGGGAGGATGGCGACTATTTGTCTTTGCACGGTGTGGAACAGGGTCGATTGGCCGCTGTGCTGGGGAGTTTATGAGTAGAGGAACGACTGAAATTTACTCTGGTTTGGCGGCCGCGCCTGGGTGCGCCAGTGGCAAAGCGCATATCGTCCACAACGCGGGAGACCTGATGACCGTTCCAGCAGGTGCGATTCTCGTCTTGCGCATCCTTCATCCACATCTTGCGCCGCTGCTCTCACGAGTCGCGGGCCTGGTGGTCGAGGAAGGCGCGATGCTCCAGCACGCCACCACGCTGGCGCGCGAATGCGGCATCCCCGCCGCAGTGGGGATTCGAGAGGCTCGCAATCTCTTTCAAGAAGGCGAGTGGATAGAGGTGAATGGTGACACCGGCAAAGTCACAAAGGGACGGATCGAGTGACACGTATTCCGCTGACCGATCTCGGAACAGAAGAGTATCTCGGCTTTCCAGGTGGCCTCTACCCGGAGGGAAAAAATTCGCGTCCGGCTGCTCATGAGAACGCCGGAGTAACACTCGGTAAAAGCGTGCGACCCTTGGACAGGGAAGGCAGACCATCGGCCGATGGCAAGATCGTCATGCTCTCGATCGGCATGTCGAATGCGTCTCGCGAGTTCTCGCAGTTGATCCGGTTGGCCGGTGCCGATCTGCGCAGAAACCCTGCTCTCATGATGATCGACGCGGCCCGGGATGGAGCTGCTGCCACCGAAATTGCGAGCCCATTTGGCGACTATTGGCCCGGCGTGGATCAACAACTCGAGCGCGGTGAGGTTACCGCTGAGCAGGTTCAGATTGTCTGGCTCAAGACCGCTCTGGCCAGTGAGTCTCGCGTGTTTCCGGAGAACGCCAAACTCCTGCAGAGAACGCTGCGCTCGATCGTGGGAATGGTCACGAGGAAGTTTCGTCAGTTGAAATTGATCTATGTTTCCAGTCGCTCTTATGGCGGCTATTCAACAACCGCCCTGAGCCCGGAACCCATCGCCTACGAATCCGCGTTTGCGGTCAAATGGTTGATCGAGGAGCGCCTCACCAATCCGGCTTCCGACCGGTCCACACCCTGGGTGTCATGGGGGCCATACCTGTGGGCGGATGGCTTAAGGCCGCGCAGCGACGGGCTAATCTGGGAGCGGAGCGATTTTGAAGCCGACGGCGTCCACAATTCTGCCCAAGGCGCTCTGAAAGTGGCTCTGATGCTCCTCGAATTTTTTCAGAAAGACGCCACCGCCAAGCCTTGGTATGACTCAGTCACCCAGTGAGGTCTTGGGGTTCGCGGCGGTGGCCGGGTTTTTCAACAAAGCAGTGATCACGCTCGTCATTGCCTTTGGCGCGAACCAGCCTTGTTTGTTAGCGATTCGGCCATCGGGCCGGATTAACATGGCGACGTTTGGAGCGCTGCCGAAGGTTTGCCATCCACGGTTATCCAAAGCGTCAATCAGCATGCTATTGGAGAAGCGGAAACGTCTTTGCAGTTGTCTCGCGTGGTCGATGCGTTGCTCAAGTGTCTGGGGTTGGACACAATAAATGCCGGCCATCTCGTTTTTGGGCGTCATCCAGAGCGCTTCGGTGTAAGGAGAAGGCGCATTCGTCGGATGGGCCTCGACCACGTAAATGACTACGGTGTTGATGTGCCGCTCAAAGCGTCGCGCCAAGCGCCGTAAGGCGCAGGCATTTCGGCGGGTGCGGCCGCAACTCAGCGACATTGTCACCAGCAGCGCCGGTCGTTTCTCCCAGCTACTGCTAAGTAGCTGAGGATGGCCTTGAAGGTCATAAAGGGTTAACTCAGGCACTCGCTCGCCCGGTAGGCCGGATTGCAGAGCGCGTTCGCCGATCCCTCGGTAGAGATCGTTGTAGCAGACGGCCCGAGGGTCTGCAGTTCGCGAACCGCAGGCCACACGCTTTCGGAGCGAGCGCCACGCTCGTTGCGAATACCAGCCGAGTGCGGTCCGGCCGCGGCCCATTAAGCACTTAAAACATCGCAAATGGCCGGAGGAGCCTTGGACGAAAATGGTCCGCGGTGGCTCAGTTTTGGTGGATAAAGGCAGAAGCGTCATCCTTGCTCGATCCCCTCTCCAAGACTTTACTGGGGCTAATGAGAGTCCGCCAGTCAGTGATTCAACCTTGGTGAAGCGAAATTTCTTTCACAGACGGGCTGCTGACCAGCAGTCACCAACCTAGCTGAGACGCCAACAAGGACCAGGCAGAGTCACCCATTTCTTCAAGCGAAAGGTTCGTGGTATCCAGCTCTGTGACCGGGCCCAGACTCATCGCTATTCGGCGAGAAGCATCCTCTCGGCGGTGGAAGAACTCATGCGATTCAAGAATCCTACTCGCGACCGGTGTCAGCTTGCCTAACTCGAGCGAACGCCGGTTGATCCTGGCGCTGACTGTCGCGTGGTCCGCAGTCAACAAAAGAGTCAGGTCAGGCGTGCGCAGGTAACCTTCGAATGGCTTGATTCGCTGGCGAACTTCCATCTCTTCAATTGCTGATTCGGCGATCAAGAGCGAGAGGGGGCTGGCCAGGTAACGATCGCAGATGACATGACTCTGTGAGAGTTGAGCGCGCACGAGGTCTGACAGATGAATAGTCGCCGCGAGATAGTAGACAAGCCGCGGAAGAGGAGCCAGAGACTCATCCAGATGCACGGCGCGGCGGAACCTAACGAACTCAGGAGGGTAGTGAAAAGAGTAAGCGCCAGTACGACCTTTTAGGTATTCGACGATCGTGCTCTTACCCACGCCGTTACAACCCTCGATAACGAGAAATTTGGATTGTGATGGCACTAATAGTAATCGTCTTCGCGGGTTGCGGGTTCTGTTTCCGAACTGACCAGTCGGGCTTCGATGAGATAGCCTCTACGCCGATTTTTCACTTTCGATACCAGCTCCGGCGGCAAAGGCGCCGGGAGATTTTTTGCGGCGGCGATGAGCTCGGGCGCTTGCAGAAAAAAGACATCGCCTTGCTCGAGGCTTCCGGCCAGGATCAGGCGTCGCTCGATTTCTACCGCAAGCTGTCTTAGCGGATAGGAGTATTTTAGCCAGAGGACGTGATGATTCTCCCTCTCGACATTGAGGTCATGGAGGAAACGGGCGGCGTGGTTCAGTCCCAGCGCCCGGCCGCTTCCGTGGGTCAGGTCAGAATGAAAGCTGAGCGCGAAAAGATTACGCTGCAAATTAGAGCTGTAGGGCATGACTGTGTGAGGTTCAGTCTTGAGCGCCGTCTCGATGACACGGCCGCGCGTATCCCATGGTTCGAAGAGCAGATCACGGTCGCGCATCCAGTGCCATTTCTGCAGGTGCGCGCTGAGACTTTGAGCAATGGCAGGATGTCTGCCCGCGTCTAAGGCGTGCTCGGCCTCTTTTCTGGTGCTGAGCTTCGCTTCGAGCAGTGTATCTCGCAGCTTCGCGACATCCGCCATGTAGGCGCCGCTAAGGACGGGCGTAGTCGGTGCGATGAATTCAGCCGGCCCAGGCCAAATTTTACCTTCGGGTGGTGAACCGAGACGACTTAGATTGTGATTGATTGTCTCCTCGATGAAAGGGAAGAGGATGTCATCTCCCTGAGCCTGAATAAACCAGCAGAGAGCAAAAAACTCGACCCAGCGAGGCCACCAGGAGGTGATCAGTGCAACCATGCGATCGCCGGAGATGATATTTCGTTCCGCCTCCGTCGCTGGGAATAAGATGAGCACTTCGGCCAGTCGCTCGTAGGAAGCGCGGACCTCGCGCAGAAGGTTGGTCATGAACACTTCGTCCCATGTCGCCCGGACGATGGATTGCCAGACCACCGCAAAGGTGTCCGACCGGAAATGATAGCGGCACTTCACCCATTTAACGTAAAGGGGTGCCACGTTACGAAATCCGAGGACGCGCGGAACCATTTCGAAGCCCGGCTGAACCAGGGATTTGAGCAGCGCCGAAATGACCAGCTCGGGACGCACCTCCAGCCACTCGAAATCTCCCGTGGTGGCTGCCGTCGAATATTCCTGGTGGAAACGTGCATATTCTGGAAGCAACGCCCACCATTCTGACCGAGCTTGGGGCGACGGCATGGTCGTCATCTGGCTGCCGGGTTTGTGGCCGAAGAATTTGATCGTATCAAGCGCTGCGGCTTCCGCTTCCTCCATGCCGCCGATCTGTTGTTCGATCGTTTTCGGTGCTGAGTGCAGCGCGCTCGCGCACCCGAGCGGAACTGCGGCACGGCCATCCGGCCATTCTCTCCCGGGAGCTGACACTAGTGAAAACCCGGAGCGACCGCTTTCGTAAGTGACGATGGCCGGGTTAGCTGCTCGCGCGACAGCCTTGTCGAGTTCCTGGGGAGGCAGGCTGGCTAACGGGAGGATATGTAATTTTAAATCTTCTCGCGCCGACACGATACCTGCGGCCTTCGCAAGGTAACGATCGAGTTCAGTCTCGCGAGCCATGGCTGGTCGTCTCTCGAAGTCGTTCCAGAGACCTCGCTTGTTTGTTCTTAAATCAAGATCGGGAATGAGGACAACGTCCGTCACACCGGAAGGCATTGTTTTTAAGGCTTCGGTGGTTGAGACGATCGGGACGAGATTCGGATTTTTGCTCTTCGCCTCCGTCCAGGCGGACCAGAGATCGGACCACTCCAGCAACTTCAATGATTTCGCGTCACTTCCGATCTCGAGACGCCCGCGATAGACATGGCCCGTCGATCCATTCACCGTCACAGGCTCTCCGTCGGCCAACGTCGTGGTGGCGGTTTCAGTCCCGACCACACAGGGCAACCCGAGCTCACGAGACACGATCGCGGCGTGACAAATAATGCCGCCGACGTCCGTCACGATGCCAGCCGAATTGCGCATTGCGACCACCATGTCGGGATTGGTCATGGGCGTGACCAGCACCGATCCCGATTCGAGTTGGAGTGCCTGTTCGATATTGAAGACGAGATGCACGGGCCCGGATCCCACGCCGGCGCTCGAGGGCACACCGCTGAGGACGGGATCGGAGGTGAAAGTCGGGTCGGGGACGGAATTTACGGGGCCCGAGAAGGCCGCGGTGATCGGCCTGGATTGGACGATGTGCAGCGCCCCGTCGTGGATGAGCCATTCCACGTCCTGCGGAGCGCCAAAGCTTTCCTCCAGTCGTTTGGCAACCTGAGCCAGCTCTCGGATATGGGTTGGTCGAATGAGGCCCGCGGCTAAGTCCAAGGCGCCATTATCATCGTTTAGCCATAGTCTTTCCGGGGTGACTTCGCCTTTGACCAACTTTTCGCAATCTCCCTTGACGTGCTCGACCAGAATGGAGGGCGTTCCATCGGGCCCGGTAAAGCGCGTGAACATCACACCTGAGCGCTCAGGATTCAGGAAACGTTGAACGACCACTGCCATGGCTGGCACCTCGAGAACGCCCACTTCCCGGAAATAGCTGAGTGCACGCGGCGAGAAAACGGAGGCCCAAATTTCCCGCACCGTGGGTTCCAATTCTTCCGGTCTGGTAATCGGGATCGATTCAAAAATGCCGGCAAAGGAGTTCGCGCTGCCATCTTCGATGGTGGCGGAGGAACGAATGATGAGTCCATCGCATGGTTGTTCCCAAAGTCGCAACGCATCGATGGTTTGGCTGATCGGGAGGAGAATTTCTGAGGGGATGCGACTGGAGAGAAGACCTTGCCGAATTTCTGCCGCGGCCTCCGTCATCTCCTCCGAACCGGGAAGCAACGAGTCGAGCGTCGCGAGCGCCCGACTGAGCCCCATTTCGACGAGGCCGATCTGAAAAGCGTCGCGTGTAATGACAAATCCGAGCGGAACGCGATGTCCGAAGTCGACCAGGCGGCAGAGAGACGCTCCTTTGCCGCCCAGCTGGCCCGGGTCGGGGGCAGCTGAGCCGGCGTTCAGCACCTCGATGTATTGCGTGGGATTAGGAGATTTTGCCATGGCCGATCATGATCCCGATTATGGGGCAACCCTCACGAACCGCAACGCCCTTGTGCGGATCCAAGCGCGACATTTGCGCCGGGATGGATAGAACTTAGAGAACGGCAAACCCACCTAACAAATTTGCGGAGGATTCACATTTCTAAATGAGCCGCGAGAAATTCGAGGGTTGACAGAGAAATGATAGGTTGAGTAACAAGCGACCCGTGGATTCAACCCGGAAACGAGACACTCATGAAGATCTTTCCGCCCTTTCGACTCCGAGCTGGCTGCAACGCGGGCTGCTTATTGGCGGCAGCTTTCTGGTGGTTGGATCTGTCATTCTGGCTTGGCTTAAGTTTCCCTACAGCTTCAATGTCGGCGGTTGGGAATTACCGATACAGGCGTTGGTGCCGCATATTCATGAGTTCTCCTATGGTCTAAGCGGCATTGCAGTCCTGGCCGCCGCTTTTTTTTTACGCAAACGCTTCCGGCGATCGCTTCTTCTCGGGGCTGCGATTCTGGTCACCCTCTGGCTGCTGGTTCCGGCTCGGATCAGCTTCCATCAGGCCCCATTGCTTCGTCGGCTGAGCGAGGAAAGTCAGGCAGTCTCAGCGGTCAAAGCGTTCACTGCGAGTTTTCTTCATCAGAATGACGGTTCGACCGAAGAGATACCAAAGCATCGGGACGTGGTTACGCTGCCAGGACGGATCAAGGCGGCATTCTCTATCCTCGGGCCGGGCTGGTATTGCTTTGGCTTTGGCTCCATTCTCGTGGGCTGTTACGCAGTCAGCCGCCTGCCGGGCCAGCGAGTGGTATCGAGCCTCGCGCTCATCGCTGTGCCAGCAGTGCTGCTGACCGTCTTGGGCGTGCCATCGGTTATTGGACAACGCTATTTTAATCGCGGCGCTCGGGCTCGAGCCGCAGGCGATAGCCAGCAAGCAATCGCTAACTATCGCAGGGCCATGAGGTCGGATAGTTTTTACACGAACGGGCTCGAAGTCTATACCATGATCGGGCAATTGGAGAGGCAAGCTGGCCTGGCCGAAGGTTCGGCCGAACGCGCCATCAGTCGGGCCGCCGATCTCCGTGCTGAACGTCAGTTTGAGCCGGCCATCAAGGAGTTGCGACACGTCGCCGAGACCAACCGCGCTCTCGCCAAGGCGGCTCGCCATGAAGCCTTGCGAATTCAGGCTGACTGGGGCCTGGCCCGCTATCACGCTGGCGCGGTCGGCGACGCGGTCGAAAAGTGGCAGCAGGCTCTTGCTGAAGACTCGAAAGAGCGGCCACTTAAGTCGCAGCCTTCCGTGCTTTACGTCCTCCCTTACCTCGCTCGTGGCAATTATGAACTCGGCCACTACGAAGCCGGGTTGGACGCCGCTAAGAGGTGGGCTGACGTCACGGGGGATCACAGCTTTCTGCAGGCGGGCGCTTATTTGCTGGCCGAAGAATGCTCCAAAAAGCTGGGTCGCGACGCCGAAGCCCGCCGTTACTCGGACCTGGTTCGGGCGAGAATGGGAAAGTGATACCTTCGTCGGGAAAGCCGAACGACCACCAAAGGATTGGTTCGATGCGATCGGATCGGCTGATTTCCCGAGTCCAGCTCAAGAATTGGCCAGGGAGCGCGGGCGCTTTTCGCCCCGGCGTTCCAAAACGGCAAAGAGGGCGAGAACGAGGCTGATAAGAACGGTCGCGACCAGTGCGATCCCGACCTGCCCGAGACCTATCGCAACCCCGACCGCGGCCGTGGTCCAGATCCGGATCGAGACCGTCAGTCCGTGAATCAGATGTTCTTCACTCAACTTCAGAATGGAACCAGCGCCGATAAAACCAATTCCCGTGACGATTCCTTGGATGATCCGCGAGGCGCCTTCGTGCGAGAGTCCCGCGGACGAGTAGGCCAGTAGAAGAACAGTTGTCGCGAGGCAGACGAGGGAATGAGTGCGCAAACCGGAGGGCTTTCGGGCGCTCACCCTTTGCAGGCCAAGGACAGCGCCGAGCAGAATCGCCACGCACAGGCGAAGGAAGATGCGCAGCAGTTGATCGGGGCTCGTTAGGCCGGCAGTTAGTTCCTCCCAAAAGATGTTCATGGTCGCTTCTGGAATAGCAAATAGTGAGCGTGGAGCAAGCCACTCCAGGGATTGCCCCTGGACTTTTGCAGGCGGGCGGAGAGAGCCCTCGGGTGTTAGGCAATCAAATTACGCTGCGAGAGCCCGCGAAAATAATCCTTCCTTTTCGGTAACAAATTAAATAGCATCCACGGCTCCGAAAACGCCCCCACACCGATGCTACCAGGCCTCCAAAGAGTTGACGACGATACCGGCACAATTCGAACGAACGTTATCGGATGTTCCCGATAAGGAGGCTGTTTGCAAAGGGAGCGAGTCGCTGACCTTCCGTCAGCTGCACGCTGAGGCTACGGCGACCGCGCGAGCTCTCGCCTCGCTGGGAGTATCAGCAGGGGACCGCGTGGGCATCTGCATGCAGAAGTCGCTCGATCAGGTCATGGCGATTCTGGGAGTGCTGTGGGCCAACGCGATCTTCGTTCCCATCCATCCCGTGCTTCGCGCCGAGCAGGTCGGACACATTGTCGACGACTGCGAGATGAAGATTCTGATCACAGACTCGGCTCGCCTCTCTGAACTGCGCGACGTTGCGCCTGGGCGCCTGTTGATTGGCCGAGGCCCGTCGGAACAGGAAACTCCTTCGCTCGAGGAGTTACGACAGGGATTTAAGGGCGCTTCCGTTTTTTTCCAAGGTAAACCCGGCGACGCAGCGGCGATCATTTACTCGTCAGGTTCGACCGGAAAACCCAAGGGCATCGTGATCTCTCACCGGAATCTGGCCGATGGCGCGAGGATCGTAGCGAGCTATCTGAAGACCGATAAATCCGATCGCATCGCGGGTGTCCTGGCTTTAAATTTCGATTATGGGCTGAATCAGCTTTGGCAGACCCTCTACACGGGAGCGTCCCTTTATCTGCACGATTTGATTTTTCCGCGCGATCTATTCCGGCTCATTGCTGCGCAGCGGATTACCGCCTTACCGGTGATGCCGGTGATCGTGACCCGCATGTTCGATCCTCAGCTGCCGGGCCCTGAGGATGAGCTCGATTTCTCCGCGCTGCGCTATGTGTGCTCGACCGGCGGAACGATCACGGCAAGGATGCTGGCGCAGCTCCAGAGAACGTTCCCAGGAGTTGATATTTTGCTCATGTACGGCCTAACCGAAGCTTTTCGTTCTTCCTGGCTGCCGGCCGATCAACTCGCCGCCCGTCCAACTTCGATCGGCAGAGCTGTCCCTGAGGTAGAATTATATGTCCTGGACGACCAGGGACAGGACTGCCCGGCCGGAGTGGCGGGTCAGCTTGTCCACCGTGGTGGTTGCGTCACCAAGGGATACTGGAACGCACCGGAAAAAACGGCTGAGCGTTTCCGGCAGATCGATCGCTTCCCTAACGAAACCGTAGTTTTCTCCGGCGACCTCGTCCGGCGGGATCACGATGGCTACCTCTATTTCGTAGGACGCATGGACGCGATGATCAAGACCCACGGTTTCCGCGTTAGTCCGACGGAAATTGAGGAGCATGCGCGTCAACTAGAGTCGCTCGCTGATGCGGTGGCCTTCGGTGTCGAAAACCCCGAAATCGGGCAGGACATCGCGGTGGCCTATACGACCCTCGACCAGGCTTCGCTGGATTCCTCGGCCTTGTCTGATCATTTCCGCGAAGGGATGCCCCATCACATGGTGCCTCGATGGTTCGTGCATTTGGAGGCGTTCCCCGCGACAGGCAGTGGAGGAAAGGTGGATCGCTTATCGGTCCGCCAGTTATCTCTAGAAAGGCTAAGTCACTCTTTCCACAAGTCAGGAGATTTATGATTGCATCCAGTTTCGGCCAGGAATTGCTCAAGCAGTATGGCTCACCACTCTACGTCTACGACCTTGATGAAGCGGAGCGTCAAGCCAAGGCGCTCTTCGCGCTGCTTCCGCCATCCGCGCAAGTGCTCTACTCGGCCAAGGCAAACCCACTTCCCGAGGTATGCTCTGCTTTAAGAACGGCTGGCTGCCGCGTCGAAATTGCCGCGCCATCGGAACTGAAAGTCGTGCTCGAAGCCGGTTTCTCGCCGGATCGAATTCTTTGCTCCGGGCCAGGCAAAACCGTTCCGGTCGTTCGTGCGATGCTTCAGGCCGGCGTGACTCATTTTTCCTGTGACTCCTGGCATGATCTGAAGCGCCTGTCATCCGTGGCGGCAGAGAGTAAGCAGACCGCGCAGGCATTGATGCGACTCCAAGTTTCAGGTTTTCCGACTGGCAGCGTCGGCGTCGGCGCCATGCAGAGCCACTTCGGGGTGGATCCAGCGGAAATGATCAATGGTGGAGCCGACCGGGTTCGCGCATTGAAGGGCGCCGAGTTGGTCGGAATTCACATCTACTCGGGCGGCCAAATCCAGAGCGCGGAAAAGCTGGCCCGCACTTTTGAACATGCCATTCTCGTGGCCGAGGAGATCGCTCGGGCGGGTCTCCCGCTGCGCATCCTCGATCTTGGGGGCGGGTTTCCGTGGCCTTTTGGAACGTCGGATATCCCCATAGATATCTCCACGTTGGGAGAAAGGATGGAACGGGTTAACTCACTGCGCAGTCTGACTTCGAAGGCGGAGCTTTGGTTCGAGTCTGGGCGCTATCTGGCGGCTTCTTGCGGGACGCTGCTCTCGACTGTCCTCGATGTGAAGGTCGCAATGGGCGGTAAGACTCACGTCATCCTCGATACGGGCATGGTCCATCTGGGCGGAATGGCCGGCTTAGGCCGGATTTATCGCGCGGTGGCCTCGATCGAGCCATTGGCGGGACCTGACGGCGGCGCCTTGGAAGCAGTCGACGTGATGGGGCCGACGGATTATGCGCTCGACTACGTGGCGCGGGATGCCCCGGTTCCACCTTTGAAGGCGGGGGAAGTTGTGGCCATCCCAAACGTCGGTGCCTACGGTCTCACCGCTAGCCTGGTCGCCTTCGCCGGCTTGGAACTCCCGGTGGAGGTCTGCTGTCGCGGCACATCGGTCGTCTCGGCGCATCGGCTGAGGATGGGGCACGAGCCGATCCTAGCAACCTAACAAATGAATCTCTTAATATGACTGACTTATGGAAGATATAACCGATCAATTCGAGGGATGTCTGCGCCGACACCTCCGTTCAGCAAAGCCAAATCCTATCAAATACGACGTAGAACTCGTGCAACTGGGTCTGGATTCCATGACCGCAGTAGCCGTCCTGTTGGACATGGAAAAGACGTTTGGTATTCGCTTCCCAGATGACATGCTGGTGGAGGGGACTTTCCGGACGGCGGGAGCACTTAAGAATGCCGTCCAGATGCTAAGAGAACAAAAAGCCTCATGACCCGATCTATGCCCGACCAATCCTTGGGACCTGAGTGGACGATCCTGGAGTTGCTGGCCCGGGGCGTCAAGGATGACTCGGAGCGACAGGCAGTTCGAGAACTTCTTTCATCGGACGCTTTGGATTGGGGTCAGCTGCTGGAGCAGGCTTTGAGGCACAAAATGGTTCCGATGCTGGCCTACTACGCCGTTTCGGCCGGCCTGCGATTCGACCTGCCGATGAGCATCTATCAGCACTTGGAAGCGGCCTTGGAGTGGAATCGTTCGCAGATCGAGGTTTTCCGGCGCGAGACGGTCCGCGTGGCGCGGACACTCACTGATCGCGAAATTCCTTTCGTGGTCACCAAAGGCATGACCTTCGAATCGACTCTCTACGAGGGGCTCGGCACGAGATACATGAATGACATTGATTTCATGATCGCACCCAAGGATCGCGAAGCCGTGCTAAGTGCGTTGGGGGAGATTGGCTTTCGTCCGTTCTTTGGTTGGGCCAAAGATGCGCGCCGCGAAGAAATTAGCAGTCGCTTGAATCGCGACCACTTGCCCAAGCTCGCGCGCGAGCTCGATCAACCCGGGACTCGGATCGTCATGATTGATGTCGCCAATAGCTTGACCTGGACTAAGAGTCCTTTTGACGTGCCGGTCGAAGAAGCGCTTGTGAACCCTGTTGCGCAATCCGTTCCCGGCATCTCCGGCGTGAGCGTGCCCTGTTTCCGTCCTATCTATCAATTTCTGTTCACCACGCTCCATCTGTTCCGGGAGGCTTGGCTGCAGAAATTCGTCGATTTTGGTAATGACGTGGGTCTGATGAAATTCGGGGATGTCATCCGCCTGCTCGATCTTCATCGTGATGAACTGACTGATGGTGCCTTGCGGCGGATCATGGAGACACATCATGTCACTCATGCCGTGGCCTGGGTCCTGGGTCGCCTGAACGAGACTTTTCACACTCGCTCGCTGCAACTGCTCGCGCTTGAAGAATTTGATGACGAACAACTCCTGGCCGACCAGATGCAAGCTAGCGGCTATGTGAGCGCAGGAGGTCAATCGATGCGCGATCGCCTGCAGAGTAAAACGCGCGGGTCCGCCAAGCCGACCGCGGCGACAGAATCGGGGTCCTAGC
The DNA here is from genome assembly GCA_051003355.1 of Chthoniobacterales bacterium. GTDB lineage: Bacteria > Verrucomicrobiota > Verrucomicrobiia > Chthoniobacterales > UBA10450 > Palsa-1392. The sequence continues at coordinate 13,651 of JBPCLK010000057.1, forward strand.
ATGGCAAGCATAAAGAGCCTTCTTTTTCGTGGCGCCGCCAAGAACGGCATTGATGACTATTTTCCGGCCAGAATGACTAGCATTAAAGGCCTGCTCTACCATCTTGTACCGACCTCCTTGCGCGCCCAGAGATATAATCGGCAACTGCGTCGCGAAATCGAAGAACGACCGGATGGTGCCCTCATCGTTTGGGAGCGCGAGAGCTCGAGTCAGCTAAACTACATTTTTCACGGAATGGCGGGCGGACTGGGAATGCAACCGTTGACCGTTCTTCGCGAAACAGGATTGATCCGGACCAATCTGGTTCTACTGAAGGATTATTACCGCTTCTTCTATCAGGCAGGTTTAAACGCAGAGATCACTGACGTTGCTGCCATCATCGCGAGACTGCAGAGGTGCCGTCAAGAGTTACCCCATGTCCGGCAAACGAATTGTTTTGGGCCATCGTCGGGCGGTTACGCAGCGATCCTCTTTGGTCACTATCTGAAAGTGGACGCTGTATACGCCTTCGCTCCCGTCACGCAGATAGATGTCAACGGCCTAAAGAAGTTCGGCGGCCGTAAGGATGTCGAGCGGATCACTGAGACACATCGCGATCTTGCACGCCTACTGGCGACGTACAATGGCCGGACCCGTTACAAGTTATATTATTGTGATGGGTATGCCAGGGATCGTGCCCACGCCGAACACCTTCGGGGATTACCTGGGGTGGAGCTTTATCCACAGCCGGGCAGTACGCATAATGTCGCCCAAGCGATGTTTGAGAGTGGTCGGTTACGCCAAACTTTTGACTCTGCCTTGCCGGCGTCTACGGCCGAATAAGCGGCGCATACGATTGAGGCGAAGGTGACTCACCTCGCCGTAAGTCTTTTTGAGGCTTTGGCTTAGCGCATTCCAAATCGATGGCATATCAGGTCGCGCAACTGCCAAACCAGTAGCGTGGCGGAGTGGCGGATTTGATCGAGCCTCTGAACACCGTTACCGTGCGCATACGATGGACCGTCAGGCACTTATCTTTCTGCACATCCCGAAGACGGCGGGCACAACGCTTAACCGTATCATCGAGTGGCAGTACAGTCCGCTATCGATTTTCACCATCGATCCGTATCGGATTCGGGCGACGACCGAGCGCCTGCGGGCGTTGCCTGAAGCAAGGCGCCGGAAATTGCGCATGGTGAGGGGGCACCTTCATTACGGCGTGCACGAGTATCTTCCTCAGGGAGCGAGTTATTTCACGCTGCTCCGCGAGCCGGTGGCCAGAGCTCTCTCCGCCTATTATTTTATTCTGCGTCGACCCTTTAATCCGCTGCACCGGAAATTGAAAAAAGAGCAGCTGAGCGTAGAGGATTGCGTGCGAGAATTTCCTGAGCGCCAGAATATGCAGTGCAGATTCATCGGCGGCGTTCCGTCTGGTCCGACCGTCGATGAGCGCTTGCTGGACCGCGCCAAAGAACGGTTAAGAAAATCATTTAGCGTCGTAGGGATTTCAGAACGGTTCGAGGAAAGTCTTATGCTGATGGCTACCACCTTTGGTTGGGAAATCCCCTTCTATGAGAATTGGAAGGTTGCCAAATCGCGACCGGAGATGGATCCCCGCGTGGCCGAGGTCATCCGCGAGCACAACCAGTTCGATCTCCAGCTCTATGAATTTGGCAAAGGTCTCTTCGAAGAAAATCTGCAAAAAAAGGAAGCAGTAGTCCGAGAAGGTTTGGCGGACTTGCGCTCGCAGCCCAAGCCAAGCTCGCTCCTAGGCTTCTATAACTCGACCCTGGGAGCCAGTCGTTTTTTAGTAAACAAGATCGCATCAGCCGTATGAGAACTCGTAAGATTCACGCCGTATCCCGCTATCGGCTGCTCGCCGCGGTCCTGCTAGTCATGCTCGGCGCGAGCTGGGGCACCCAGGTGGCCGAGTCCGCTGAGAGGCGTCGCTCTCGAGGAGATTATCCGGATGTTAATGTCGTGCGCGACCAGGTCTACAAACACGTCGACGGTCATGATCTCCAACTGGATATCTATTCGCCCAAATCCGTCGCTCATCCCTTGCCAGTCGTTCTCTGGATATATGTGAACCGCTGGAGCCGTGGCAGCAAAAATCATGGTCCCGCTCTTAATCTCATGGCGAAGGGGTATATCGTGGTCACGCTCGATTGTCGGCTCTCGGGAGAGGCGCCATTTCCCGCGGCCATCGAGGATTGCAAGGCAGCTGTCCGTTGGATCCGGGCGCATGCTGAGACCTATCATTTCGATCCCGACCACATTGGCGCTTGGGGTCATTCGGCTGGAGGACATCTCGCGGCTCTCCTAGGTACCTCGGGCGGCGTGGCAGATTTGGAGGGCCCCGCCGACAGTAACTCTAAATACTCGAGCCGCGTCCAGGCCGTCTGCACCATGTCCGGTCCCTCAGACTTGCCGGCCTTTTACCAGCAAATATCGGGATCGAACGAGGGCATGGGCCCCATCGCTCGCTCATCCATCGATAAATTCATCGGAGGACCGCTTGAACAAAATATGGCCAAAGCGATCGCTGCCAGTCCCACAACCTACGCCAGCAAGGAGGATCCGCCTTTTCTCATTATCCACGGCGAGAACGACGATTCCATTCCAGTCGAGCAAAGCGAAATTTTGGCGAAGAAACTTAAGGCGGCGGGCGTCGATACCACTCTCGACATTGCCAAAGGACGGGGCCATGGGGTAGGCGGTCCTTCGTTTGCTCCGGAAATCATTGGGTTCTTCGACAAACATCTGAAGGCCAAATAATATTTGGCCGCGCGCACCCCGAATTCTCATATGTATTCGACGCAAAAACTGCTCATGATCAAAGCAGGTCTTTACCTTTTATTGGTCGCGTTCGCTGGGTCTTCTTCAGTGCTGGCCTTCGATCATCCGCCCATCCGCACCGGCATCTGGGTGACGCAAAAGCTTCCCACGGACGACAAAACCCTCAGCGAGTTTTCCGAGCAGATGAAGGCAAACCCAGATCTGAGCGGTATTTGCCTTCACATCCCCTGGGAGTGGATTGAGAAGGAGTCGGGCAAACCAGATCTTAGCGCGGTGGATAGAGCTGTGGCAGAGATTCACTCGGCTGGAAAAAATTATCAAATCTGTCTGAAACCCGGAGCGAATACCCCATCATTTGTTTACGCTGAGGGGGCGAAGGCCTTTGCTACTCAAGTAACGAACCCACATCGTGCCAACGTTGGGCAGGCGATCAAAATTCCCATTCCGTGGGATCCTATATATGAGCGCGATTACACTCGAATCATACAGCGCCTGGGCGAGCGGTACTCCAAGGACCCTGCCTGTATCAGCGTCGTGTTGACTTGCGCCAATTTCCTGAGCGCAGAGATGCACTTGCCCAAGACCCGTTCGGAGCTCACTCGCTGGCAGAGCTTAGGTGATTACGAAACCAAGTTACTCGAGGTTTACCGGAATTTCATGGGGATCTGGGCCAATGCCTTTCCTAAGCAGGAGATCTCGCTTCATATTTCCAAGGTGTTGGATTTGCCACCATCTTTCCTCGAGCGCATCATTGACTACGGATTGAGCAAATATCCCGAGCGCTTCACGATCCAGAATTGCCAGCTGACGGGCCGCAAGGAAGACGGCGGAATGATGACCTACGACCTAGTGCAGAAGTATCGCGATCGGGCTCATCATGGCTTTCAGAGCCTGGCCGGTCTTTCGCATCCCAACGATCGGATGGGTTCGACCGAAATGGCCGCGCTCAACGTGGTCCATGCCGGGGGTGAATACTGGGAGCTATGGCACGGAGATGGCTTCAACGTGGAGACTTCTCGTGCGGTTGTCGAGGCTTGGCAGGAGGCGAAGCAACTCGGCTACGAAGGCTACAAGAAAAAATTAATCAGCGAAGGAAAATACCGACAAGGACGATGAGTGTGAACCCGACAATACCCGGCCCTACGGCGGTCAACAAAACACCCGCGACGGACGGAAAGGCGCTCAACGAGGCGGTCATCTTTCTGCATTTGCCCAAGACCGCAGGCACGACGGTCAACCGACTGATCGAGTGGGAGTACCCGCTGGCGGAGATGTATTCGGTCGATCCCGTCCTCTTTCGCTGGTCGGCCGCGCACATGCACAAGCTTTCGCCCGAGCGCCTGAAGAAAATCCGCATGTTCAAAGGTCACATGACTTTTGGTTTACACGAGACTCTTCCTCAACCGGCCACTTATATCACCGTGCTGCGAGACCCAGTGGACCGAGTGATCTCCGCTTTTTACTTCATGCGAAGCTACAAGCTGCATCCGCTTTATTGGAAGATGCGGAGGGAAAATTTAACCTTGGAGGATTTTGTGCGCAGATCACAACGAGATAACATCCAGGCAAAAATTGTGGCCGGCGCTCTCTACGAGACTATTTGTACGCCTGATATTCTAGAACAGGCCAAACACAACATCCGTCACCACTTTAGCGTGGTGGGTTTCTCTGAGCGGCTCGAGGAGAGTCTTGCTCTGATGAAGCTCCGTTTCGGCTGGCATCTGAATACTTATTCCAGTTTCAATGTGACCCGGTCTCGCCCCAAGAAGAAGGATCTTCCCAAATCGACCTTGGATTTGATCCACGAAAAAAACGCGTTCGATATCGAGCTGTATGAGTTCGGGCGTGAGCATTTTGAAAAAGCCGTGGCGGCCAATCCCGACGAAGTTGCCCGCATAGCGGCGGAGCTCAAGACGGCTCGTTCCCGCGCGCAGGGGTCGCTGGAAGCGACGCTTTTCAACGCGCGCTCCGCGGCGCGCAAAGCCATTAATCGCGTTTACTCAGCACTCTGAGGAACCTGCGCTACAGTGGTGGCGGGTTGCGCACCCTGGATGAGCATGACCTTGGCTCGGTAACTTTCGAAATCCTCCTTGCCAGTGCTCCGCAGATATTCCAAGACCGCCGGACTGTTCAGTTTCTCCGTTGAACCGTAAGGCGCCAGAATGATCCAGGCACGGCCGGAACGGTTGATGACATCCTTCAGCTCGGCCAAATTGCGAATCACCGGCAAACCGCTGAACTTATCGCTAAAGCGCGGCTCACTGAGCGTCTGATTATAGGGGACCTTGGAACTAAAAAGTGTATCCAGGAAATAATCTCCCGGCAGCCCTGTGTAGTAGCTAAAGACATGGGGGATGACTGGCAGTATCACATCACCCGGCCGGGCGTGGGCATCCACATAATTGGCTGCTCCCCGATAATCATAGCGATAGGTGTTCATTCGGGTCATCATCTGCGGCGTGTCACCTGAACTCGAAAGCTGGTAGAGCTTCATGACGGATTCGTTGCTTTGCACAAAGAGAAGGATCAGCAATGCGACCCCCGTGGCATGCGCCGCGAAGCGGGAAATCAGAGATCCGCCCGCGTGTCGTGACATTGCCAGTATGCGGTCGTAAAGCAGGAATGAGGCGGCTACGCCACCGATAAGGACCAAGGGTTGGAAATAATAGCAGTAACGAGGCGACAAGGCGGCCAGAAAGTTACTGTGTAAGGTGAAGAGAGTCGCTAAGAGCACAAAGACGTAGCGAAACCCGAGATTCTTCCAGCAAAACGGCAGCCCGATCACTATCAAGAGAGTGAAGAAAACATGATTCTCGGACAGGAGCAGCTTATCGACGTAAAACATCGGCTGGTAACCGGCCGTCATGAAAAATAGAGACGGTCCCGTAAGGCTGGAAAGACCCGATCCCACCTGCAAGTACGGTGACCCCGCTATCATCCGTGAGCAGTATTGAGCCACCACCACAGCGCCCATGAAAAACAGGCAGCGATAGAGATGAAATTCTTTTAGCCACCACCACTCCCCCCAGCGCACGAGGAGCAGAGCCAGGAAAAGAGCCGGGAGCATGAACCCAGTGCCTTCCCAGGAGAGATAGGTTAAGCAGAAGGTGACCGTAGCACCGGTCAGAAAGTTTAGTCTTAGAGGTCTCGTGTGAATGGCTTCGTAAAAGAACCAAAAAGTCAGCATCGACAGGAATTGGCACTGGGAGAGGTAAAAGGCATTTTGAGCCCAGCGGATATTAAGCGGCAGACAAGCGTAGACGAAGGCCGCGAAGAGACCGACCCGCCAGTCGAAGAGCCTTCTGGTCATGAGCCCAATCACGCCAATGCAGAGTGTGCCCATGAGACAGGCCGGAAGTCGCATGGACCACTCGGAATAGCCAAATAGAAATCCAAAAAGAGCCAGAGGGTAGGGAACTGCCTCGTAGGTAGTGGTCCAGCGAATCTGGCCGGCAGCCCAAGTGTAGGGAAAACCAAGGTCAAGAACTCCTTTCGATTTCGCGACTTGGCCCATCTCGTCGTGATCAAAAGACATGTAGCCGAGATTGTGATAACGCAGGCCCAGGCCCAGGAACATGATCAGGATCAAAACGAGGTAGGGCCAGAGCTGGTCGAACGGAATCTCGAATAACTGCGGGAGCCGAAAAGTCCGACTAATCGTTTCCCGAGCTCTCTGTTTGCGTGCCTCCCAGTTCGCGGCATGACTCAAACTCTCAACCCGGGCGCGCTGCGTGGCCGGCGTCCACCGATCGACCAGAAGATGCAGGAGGCGAATCAGAATCAGAAATGCAAAAGCGCCGACAATAATCTTGGGCTGGAACGACCACTCATCAGGAAAGCGAGGATCGTAGTTTGGCAGGACCAGCAAGAGCAGGCTCATGATAACGGGCCCATGAAACAAGGCATCGCGCGACATGGAAGCGACCAGAGGTTCGCGACGCCAGTTAGAAACGATGGCGGCCGAAATTAGCCAAAGGGCGATAATCACGAGCGTGGTGCTACCGACGAAAACCCAAGACTTGAAAATATTGGCGAACCCCGAGTAATCGAGTGGGCGCGCTTTTTCCTGTGGCAGATAACCCCAGGGTGCCACACCGTCCGGTCCGATTTCGACCGCGTGCTTTCTCTTGGCCTGAGCTGCGGCGCTTGGATCGCCCACCTGCCATTTGGAGCTGGTAGAAAAGCGTTCGATCTTGCCGCCGGCCACGACAAAACCGTTGCAGAAGAAGCTGGCGGGCGAGTTCTCGTTTCTCACGGCCGCCACAATCAGATTCGGTCCGCGCTCCATCCAATAGCTGATGTCATAGGCAGCCAGTTCGACGGGATCGAAGGAAGCACGATCTGGCTGATCCTTCGGGGTCAGGCGGGCGTCGGGAATCCTTCCTTTCTTATCGAATTCAGGGGGGGTAGCCTCGGCCCGGGCGAGTCGCGGAAGTGCTTTTCCTCCTGGGGAAGAAGCGGTCGCTGTGGTCAGAATGTGTCCATTGACGATCAGGTCGAGATCACCAGAGCTGGCCACTTGAATCCATGTCTCCTGCTTTGGACGATCAGCTTGAACGGTTGTGGAAAATGTTGCTACGGAAGGCGCATCTTCGGCCATGATCCACGACCCAACCTGGGGGAGCTGTAAAAGAAGGGGATTATTGTCTACCCAACGAAGAGGCACCTTTTTTTCGTTCAAGGAAGAGAGCCGAGCTGTTGGCCAAGTCTGATCCGAAATGCGGGGTGAAGTCCATTCCTGGTTGCCGGGTACGATCCCGGTGTTGTTAGTCACCCGCCATGACTCATCCGAAAGGAGCTGCGTCACGATGTTACCGGGCTCTGCGATGCGGCCGCGAAGCAGCAACTGTGCTACGCCCGGAAAGGAAGTCCGGGAAATTGACACCGCGATCACGTTCCGGCCTTCTTTAAGCGCAGACTTGATGTCGTAAATTCCGGCTTCGTATACCTTAACAGAATTCAGGGTGCCGACCGTCCGACCGTTAACGATTAGCTCGAAGTTATCCGAGGCCGCAACTTCGATCCAGGCTTCGGACGGCAAAGTTGTCAGGGAAACTTCTTTACGGAAGTAGGCGATCGGAGCGGGCGAATCAGCAGGCTCGATCCATTTGGCCGTCCCGAAATCCAGCTGATACTGCCGATGTCTCGGTGCACCATAGGTCTCGTAGAGGTAATATCCGAGAAGAAGTCCGCAGGCGACAACCAAGGTCCAAGCCCATCGCAGACCTCGAGCCGATGATATGCTGTTTTGAATAGGACGTCTATCCATGATTACTCGCCCGCGAGGCCCGTTAAAGCCCAGTAATTCAGCACAGGGTCAGTTGTGATTGAGAGGCTGTAATAGCGCCGGGCCGTGATGTCCTCACCGAGTTTTGCGTAACAGTCAGCAGTCATGGAATAGACATTGGCCAGGACGCTATTGTGGTCTCTAATAAGCTTTGCCAGCTGAGCCGCAGTATCGATTCCGGCTTGGTAACGACCTAAGTCGTAATAGCCTCGTGTGAGATACGGAAGGACGTAAATGAAAGATGGGTCTTCCGCGATGGCCTGCTCCCAGTTTCCGACCGCGGGGCCGATACCTGCCTCACGGTAAAGGGCAAGGCCCAGAGCCATGCGAGTCTCGGCAATCTCGCGCCGGGCGGTCTCGCCCGCGGCTCCTCCAGCCTCAGCGGCCCGGCTTAATTCAAAAATGGCGCCTTCATATTGGTTGGCCGCCCGTAATTCTGCCGCCCGGCTAATGTGCCGTTCGGGCGAATCAAATGAGACTCCTGCCTCTTTCTCAAGTTGACCGACAGTGGCGTATAGATCGGGGCTATGCGAGTGCCAGCTGTCCCAGCGCATGGCCTTTTTAAAGTCATCAATCGCTTCTTGATTGCGACCCTCCGCGGCGGCCAGAATGCCGCTGGTGTGGTAACGCTGACCGATGGCCGGAGGAATGAGAAGAACCAGGAGAGCCCCCACCGGGAGTGACAGCAAAACAAGAGTTCGAACCAGCCTGCCGGAGGGCATTTGCGTGATGGCGTAGATGACGAGCGACAACGAGCCCGCGCCGAAGCAATACCAGCCCAACCTCAGGAAAGACCAAGCCGCGAAGAACCTTCCCCACGCGCTGTAGAGGGCGAGCCTCTTCGGGATGAGCTCCGCGGGGCCGTAGTTCTGGACGAGATAGTTCTTCGAAAAGGCGTTAAGGAGCGGCATCACCTCAAGCTCATAGGTCAGGCGACGCAGGACCGATGGCTGGCGAAAGGCCAGCTGGGCAGGAGTAATGGCCCAGAGCATAATGAGAACCGCGGCCGCCAAGCCAAGGGCAGAAGGATACTTTAGAGAAAGAACAAGCCCGATTCCCAGCGTGAGGATGCCGAGAACACCGACTGAGATAAGAGTTAGATGCGGATTGATCCCGGAGTCGTGGAGAAGGGACAGTTTCAGCCCATTCAAGTTATGACTGAAAGGGAACTGAACCCATTTCAGAATGACAGAACCCACAATGAGAAGGGAGCTGATAATTAATAGCCAGTAGCGCTTCCAGACGCGGGCGAGCGTTTCGGCCCACGGCGTGAGGCGCTCCAGCCAAACTGCCAGGAGCTTGAAAATTCTCACGGGTCGCGCCTAAGTTTTTTTGCCCAGGACGAGACAAAAGGGGAGACGAAAGCAATTCCCTCCCGAGCCTGACTGATCTCCTCGCTCGAGAAAGTCCGCATTAGTATGAGCCCGCCGCCGTATGCGATGACTGACAAGGCAGCGCCGAAGATTTGCCAGGCGATAGATGACTCGGCAAAAGAATAGAGAATCAAGCCCATCGCCACGCCGCCGGCCAGCGGACGCCAGAGGACATTTCCGAGGTGAGCCGGGTATCCCAGTTTATGCATTTGATGTATCCACAGGCCCACGGTGATGATTTCGGCGAAGCAAAAGGCGATTGCAGGACCAACGAAATTATAACGCGGTATCAGAGCAAAGAGTAAGCCAACCCGAATGGCTGAGCCGATCGCTGTGGTGACGAAGAACCTCTTCTGCGCATCCAAAGCAGCGAACAGATACTGGAAAAGTGTCGACATGAAGAAAGGGATCAAGCCCAGTCCCAACAGCTGCATCGCAGGTAAAGCAGGTAAAAATCTGGCGCCCAAGGCAAGGGTCAGAAGCTGCTTGGACCAGGCGACGAAGAAAACCGCGAAAGGCACGCTGAGAATGGTGAAAAATTTCAGACTTTGCCGATAGACATCCCCAAAGCGCGATGGCGTAAAATGGGCCGTGCGGGAATAGAGAGGATAGAGAGGCAGAGAGAGAGTCTGCGGAATGGTCCGGAGAGACCAGCTCAGGCGGTAAGGGCCGCCGAAAAGACCAACAGTCTGCATGTTAGTCATGAGCCCCAGGACGAAGATGTCGATTTGCATGGCCAGCTGCCGGAGCATGACGCCGCCACCCATGGGGACCGAGGAAAAGAAAAGTTCTTTCCAGAGCGGCAGGTCAACCCGCAGCTTCACCTTGGTGTAAAATTTACCAACAATGATGTGGTAGAAAAACCAGAGAATCAGATTGGAGGTGAAGTGAGCCACCACGAAACCGACCATGCCCGTCCGGAAATGGAGCATGGCGAGGATGAAAACGAGGAGCAGGACCTTTTGAAGAATGAAGCCGATGTAATTTAGCTCATTATCTTCAAAGGCTCTGAGGACCGCGCTGTAGCCGGCAGCGTGAAAAGTAGCGAGCGTCGCCAGAACCATGATCATGATGGCAATCTTCATGTCGTTGCCGAAGGGCAAGAGCAACGCGATCACCCCGACCACGAGGACGACCACACCGCTGATCGCCCAGATCAGACCTGCGGCGGCGCCGGTGATCTTTCCCACGCACTCCGGATCTTTGGCGATCTCGCGGATCATCATGCGCGGCAGGCCGGAATCCGCTACCAGTTGGGCGATCATGGCGAAGGCCAGGACCCACTGGTATTTTCCGAATTCCGCGAGGCTTACGTGGCTATTGCGCGCGATTGCGACAGTGGTGGCCAGATAAACCAGCCCACCGATGACGCCTGCGGCAATGCCAACGACCGCGTTCTTAACGATCCGTTGGGATTGCTTCATTTAAACCACTTCCAGGAGCCTCCGGAGGCTTTCTGGAGCTCAGCATAGAGCATCAAGCGACGGACCTGGAGGCCATCCAAGTCGTCGCGCTTGGCAATGAGATGGAGTTCCTTCTCGATCGCGCTGAGCGGTGTAGCTATGCCCTGTTCTTGCTGCGAACCGGTGACTTGCAGGTCACGGTTTGCCTTGGCCACTTCCTGTTGCAGGGAGAGGATATTCTGACTCAAGACATAAATGCTTTGATAGATATTGGTAATCTCGAACCCGACGTCCTGGCGGACGGACGATAGCCGGGCACGCTCCGCCTGGTATTTTGCGAGTTTGGAGCGAGCGGCGGCCTGTTGAGCGCCGAAATCGAATATCGGGACGTTGACCGTGATGGCTCCGCTGTAAACCTCTGCTCCGTCTGAGCTGAAACTGTCGATGTGCACGGCGGATCCTTGCAATGTGACCGCAGGATAGAGGCGGAATTTCTCCAGGCGGTAGTCTGCCTGAGCCTGATCGATGACCGCCCGTTGCACCTGCAAGGACGGGTGTTCGCCCATCGAAGTGCCCAGCAGCAACTCAGCGGAAGGCGGCGCTGGAGGTTCCGGAAGGTCGCTGGAAAGATGGAGCTGATCAGGCGAATCGAAACCCAAAGCTCGTGACATTTCGATTTTGCCGGCTACCGCCTGTTGACGCAGGATTTGCGAAAGAATCCGCGCGTTGCCGAGCTGGCTCTGCACAAGTTTGAGATCAATGGGAAGGGTCAGACCCTGCTCTTGCTGCTCCTGGGTAATGTTGACCTGCTGTTCCAGGAGCCGGGTGCGACGCTCCGCATAGCCGGCACGATTCAAGGCTGAAACGGTATTGATATACCAATCGATGATCCGGGCGATGACTTCTTCACGACGGAGCTTGGCGGTCCACGAGAGGTTGCGCCGGCGGGCCAGTTGGCTTGCTTCGGCCGGGGAAGTGTTCAAGCCAAGGATACTTCCGTCGCGAAAGAGCGGGTAGGAAAAGCGAGCAGAAAAGACCTCAACCTTTCCGAGATCTACATTTCGTGAGGTGTTTCCCGACGGACGATTTGGGTTTGGCGTCGGAGTCGGATTAAGAACGATACCAGTGTCCGCTGCGTTGACGATTGAAAAGCGGCTAGTGGGACTTCCCGTAAAGACCTGGGCGGACGCCGCGGCCGTAATTTCGGGAAGATTTCGGGCGCGCGCCTCCCGGCTGGCTTCGGTCGCCGAGGCCACGTCCAAGCGACTGGCGGCGAGCGCAGGACTTTCATTCAGCGCCATCGCGATGCAGTCCTCGATGGTCAGCGCTCGGGAAGGGACTGCGACCATCTCCTGACCTGCTCGCGCATAGGGCGTGAGCAGGAACACGGCGATCAGCCCGCAGGTGAGGCTATTTAGTAAGCGATTTGTCTGTCGTACGCACTTTGTCATTGTTGTTCAGATACAGTTGGCCCACGGTTACAATTCTTTCGCCTGCCTTCAATCCCTCTCGCACTTCCGTCATGGCGCCGACCACGACCCCGGGTCGAATGTTGCGCAGGGTAGCATGATTATCCGAGTTTACGACGAACACAGACGCCTGCTCGCCCGACGGATTCATGACCGAGATGCTTGGAACCGCCAACACGTCTTTGGCGGAGCGGCGAATGCGCGCGAAGCCGGAGAGACCGGGCTTTAAACGAAAGTCGGTGTTCTGAATTTCCACGTAAGTCGTGAAGGTACGGGTCACAGGATCGATATTCGGATCAATCTTGACCACTTTACCCTCAAAGCGTTCACCTGGGAAAGCAGGAAAACTGATCTCGGCCGAGAGGCCAAGCTGGACGGAGTGCATTTTTTCTTCGCCGATCTTCGCCGCCAAGAGAACGGTATTGAGTGAGCCGATCTTCATTACGACCTGATCGCGGTGGGTATTCTCACCGACGTTGACGAGGCGCTCCAGCACGAGGCCCTCAAGCGGCGAGGCGATTCTTGAATTCTCCAGGTCGAGTTCGGCCTGGCGAAGCGAGAGAGTCGCCTTGGCCAAAGCTTCCTTGGCATCCGCCAAGGCCATCTCGCCTTTCTCCAACTCAAGCGCGGTGCCCATATTTTTCGCCTGCAGGGTGGTATAGCGCTCGACTTGTCGCGTCTGATCCTTGATTTTCACTTGGCTGGCGTCGACGTAGGCGCGGTTGGCTTCGAGGGTCGCCTTGATCAAGCGATCATCCCATCGCACCAAGAGGTCGCCTTTTTTGACGACATCGCCAATTTTGACCGGGACCTCCACCACTTGCGCGACGATTTGACTGGTGAGCTGGACGGTCTGCGCTTGTTCGATCGATCCGCTACCCCCGATGACTTCGTCCAGATTCTGGCGACGCACGGGCACGGTTTCGACCGGAGCAGGAGCGTGCACTAGGCGGGCCCGGGAAGGCGTCGTGTTGATGACGTGGATGATGGTGAAAAAGACCAGCAAGCCGAGAATCGCGCAGATGGCGAAGAAGATGACCCAGTGCGAGCGCTTCATCTGTGGCATGGGAGCACGGGAAGGCGGAGCGTTGACCGGTCGCACCGGTTGATCCGCCAGTTCATGTTTGGTTTCCATAGGATAGTGAGCGAGCCGTTACGTCAGCGTGGGGGAAACGTTCATAGCAGTCGTTATCAGATTGTCGATATCAAAAAAAGGCGGGTCTTGAGGTGAGCCAAGGGGATGGAATTTGTCAATGCTCCGCTGCGACGGGAGCCGTGGATTCTTTCATCGGTTGCGCAAACTGCGAGGGAACCCCGAGAAGCTGATCGTAAATTCGCACAATCCGGCGACAAATCTGCCGCCATTCGAAATCGGCCAGCACAGTCGCGCGAGCATTGGCGCCTAACTTCTCTGCCAAGGCCCGATCCTTAAGCAAGGTCGCGATGCCATTGCCGAGCGCGGTGAAGTCGTGATTCGGCACGATCAGCGCGTCATGCATATGCTTCACTCCTTTGGCGCCACCGGCAAAGGAAACGACCGGCTTGCCTGCGAGCATGTAGTTGAGAAGCTTCACTGGATGCCCGGGGCATTCCGGCCGCGGCACCACCGTGACGTCAGCCAAGGCCAGGTAGCTGGGCAAATCCGCCAAGGTGTGGGGTGCGATCCAGATGATGGAGCGAGCAATGCCCAGTTCTTCGGCCAGTTGCTTGTATTCCACTTCGTGAGTCTGGGAAATCAACGGACTAACGACCAAAAGAAGAGCTTCAGGCTGCGCCTGCAACGCGACCGCGAAAGCGCGCAAAAGATAATCAACCCGCTGAAAGGCGTTCAGGACGCCGGTGTACATGACAACAGGGTGACCCTCGAGTTGGTATTGCTGGCGAAATTTTTCCGGCTCCGGGTTATCGAATAACTCCGGCTCGATTCCCGCCGGGACCATGTCCACTTTGCGCGCAGGAACTCCGTGCTCGACAAACCAGTCCCGCAACTCTGGCGAGACGGCCGTAATGTGATCGGGGAAAATGGGAATAAACCAGTCTAGCAGACCGGCGATGGCATTGGCGAGCCAGTCGGGACGGATAAAACGATAGCCCGCTAACTCGTCCGACATCAGGTTGACCGCGTTATAGAGAAGCGGGCGTCGCGTAATCCACTTGGCCATGATGCCTACCAGGGCGCCTTCGTAGTTGTGCGCGTGAATGATATCGACCTTCTCTTCACGAATGACTCGGCAGAGGAGTCGGAAAAGCTGGAAATCGAGGACAAACTTGTCGGAAGAAGGTCCTACCTTTGCATTAGTCTCCGGCCGGAATGGACCGGCGCGATGGACCTTGGCATGACGAACTCGAATCTCTTCCTGACCGATCGGATAAGTGACGATATGAACATTGTGTCCCATCTCGGAAAGCGTATCGGACATCTCGCGGATGCTGGCAGCCGAGCCATGATTCGCCGGGAAAGGGCAGGCCGCGACCATCGCGATCGAATAGCCGCCGGACCTAAACTGTTCTGTAGTGGACTGACTCACGCGGTTACTTCTGCCTTTTCGGGGGTGGTCGAATCTACCTTGGCGGGTGCGTTGGTTTCTGCCTGCGCCAACGGAGTGGCTTCTGCCTTAGGTGTCGTGGTGGTCGGTGCGATTGGCGTCTTGAGATAGGGGCTCTTGGATTCCCGGGCGATGATCCTGGCGGGAACTCCCATGACCGTGCAGTCACTTGGCACATCGCTCATGACGAGTGAGTTAGCGCAGACGATAACGTTATCTCCCACCGTAACCTTGCCCATGACCCGGCAGCCAGCGCCGAAGTAGACATTGTTACCGATCGTCGGCCGGCCTGATCCACGGATAGTAGCGAGAGAGACACCTTGATTGACGGTGCAGCTATGCCCCATCTTTTCCACGAGGATGTGAATGCACGAAAAGCAGTGAATCACCAGCCCCGGTCCAATCGTGCTTTCTCTTTGGACTTTGATGCCGGTAATCATCATGCACAAAGCGTCGATGAAGAGATAGGCAGCGATCAGGAGCTGGCGGATGATGGGAATCTTGACGGTATAAGCCCAGAAACCAAATCGATAAACGATGACCGCGAAGGTGCCGAATTCGAGCATTGGCGTGATTCTCTTGCGAAAGAGCGTCTGGTCCTCTGGTCGGACGCCATATCCGTGAACCTTCCGATTAATATCAGCGCGAATATTTTCAAACATAGGTTTAAGTAGTTAGTTACTCTAAATAACCAAGGGCTTGGAGGCGTTCCTCCACCTTGGCTGATTCTTCGTCGGTGTAGCCGCTGGCTCGGTCGCCGCTGGATATACCGGACGCCTGACCCGCCTCAACCGGATGCTCGGTGAGAAACTCAGGAAGAAATGCTTCCGTAAGGACAATGCCATCCATATCGTCAGGAACTGGAACCCCCAGGATGTGGAGGATAGTCGGTGCGATATCGATGAGGCGAGCGGTTTCAAGTGCAGCGCCCTCTTTAAAAGCGGGCGACCGACCGACCAGGATACCATTGAGGCGATGGGTGCCGCCCCACTCAGAAGTATCTGATGGCTTATGCTCCCGGATCACCAGGGCAGGCTGATCGGTATCTTCCGGGAAGCTGGGCTGGGTAGAGAAAAGGCTGTTCTCACTCCACCAATCGAGAATGAGGTCGGCGCTTTCGTGCGCAAAGGGACCGTGGAAAATCTCGTCGCGCCGATAGACGCGTTTGATGACAGGTTGTCCATCACGAGGGTCTTTTAGTTCGGCCAGTTTAGCAATAATGAGATCCATCACGGAGTCATAGTCGGCAGGATCGACGATACCCTCCGGCTTAACACCTTTCTGGTTAATCCAAATGCTGGGAGGTGCTGCGAGCACTTCACTGCAATAGGCTTTGGTCCGCGACCAATCGATGCTGGTGAAAGCTGAGTAGGCCATCTCGCTTTTCTTAACCAGTTTGGGAAAGAGAGCTGCCAAACGAGTCTTTTGGCGGGAGCTAAGTGTGCGAATGAGTGTGGAATAACCGAAGCGCATCACTTTCTTCGGAAGGCTACTGAGGCCAGACGTCGCTTGCGGCTTGTAATGAAGCAGGCCGAGCTGGGCGAGGTAGCGATTAAGATAGACCGTACGATCGACGACCGGGCCGCCGCCGTGATCGGAAACCACCAGGACCGTGGTATCAGCTGGGAGTCGAGCGAGGAGTTGGCCGGTCGCGGCATCAAGCCGCTCGTAGACTTTCCTCACCGCGTCGCCAAACTTCGGGACCAGCTTCGCATCGTGGATAAAGTGATCCGCATCCATGTGCTGCCAGAAGTAATGCTGGACGGTGTCGATCGACATGAAGACGAACATCATCACGTCCTGCGGATGATTCTCGAGCAGGTAAAGAGCCGCCTTGGTCCATTGCTCGTCGAGCTGTTTCATCTCATCGAGGACTTGGTTCCTTCGTTCATCGGTCGACATGGCACCGAGAAAGCGGAGGTCGAGCTGGATGCCGCCGAGATGTTTCTCGAGCTCTTGGCGCAACTCGGGCGGGTGCACGAACGGGCTGGACTCCGAAGGCGTGTCCATGCCGGAAATTTGGAAACCGTTGAGCGGCTCAGGCGGGTAGGTGAACGGGATATTCATCGTGCCGACGCTGTAGCCGGCATTGTTCAACAGTTTCCAGACGGTCGGCGCGCGACGCGAGGTGGCGTTCGCGTAATTCATCGCGTATCCGCCGTGCTCCGTTTCCACGAAATTGAAAATGCCATGCTTGCCCGGCTGTTTGCCGGTCATGAATGACGTCCAGGCAGGCGGGGTGATCGGCGGCAGGACGGAATTGAGCGTGCCTGAGACGCCGCCAGTCATGAGCTTGGCCAGATTGGGCAGGCTGCCTTCCGCCATCCAGGGGCGAATGACGGTCCAAGTGGCCGAATCCAGACCGATGACGACGAGTTTAGGATCCTTTTTCACTAGTCGAACAGGCTAAGCGCCATGGGCATTTCGTAAAGTTGTGTGGATACTGCGGCGCGACTGATCATTTATAAACTCGCCAAGTTTGCATGCCGACCGGATCGAAGCGGAAATCGGTGACCGAAGTCCCCATCTCGCTCAGCCGTTCACGCACGATGTGCCGTTTGTTAAAGGGACAATAAAGCAGCAAGTGGCCGCCACCTCCGGCTCCGGTGATCTTGCCGCCGATGGCACCGGCTTTCCGTGCCTCCTCGTAGAGTTCATCGATCCGCGGCGTGGTAATTCCCTTGGCCATTTGTTTTTTCTGAAGCCAACCCTCGTGCAGCATGTCGCCGAAACGGTCGAGGTCACCCGCCAGAAGCGCCTTTTTCATCTCGTAGGCGATGGCTTTCACCTGATCCATGGCGGCCAGCGGAGCCGCTTCCTTATTCTTCGCGCTTTCCATCTGGCTGTCGATGATCGGCTGCGATTCACGGCTTCCCGTGAAGCAGAGGATTAGATTGTACTCCAGTTCGTTGATCAAATATTCGCTTAAACGAAGAGGCGTCACGACGACTTCCTCACCGTGGAATTCCATGAAATTGAATCCGCCAAAGGCCGCGGCGTATTGATCCTGGCGGCCACCCTTGATGCCTACATCGTTGCGCTCGATGTCGTAGGCCAGGCCCGCCATGCCGGCGGAAGTGATGGGCAGTCCGAGCAGTTCGCGGAACAGCCCGATCAGGGCAACGGTAAATGTCGAAGAGCTTCCCAGGCCTGATCCTGGAGGCGCATCCGCGTGCACGAACAGATCGAACCCGTCGGTCTGAAATTTATCGAGATCGAAGCGCTTCAACACTCCTTTGACGAGATCCATTTGTCCGTCGAATTGGATGTGCTCCTCCTGAGTCCAGTAAACGACTGTTCCATAGTCGAAAGAACGGAAGCCAATGGAACGCTCCGATTTGGGCACGAGAGTGCCGTAGACGTAACGCGAAATCGTGGCGTTGAGGACACAGCCGCCGTGAGTGTCGGAGTAAGGCGAGACGTCTGTCCCGCCACCTCCGAAGCTCAAACGGAGTGGCGTGCGGGCGCGCACCATTTTGATCTGGCTGAGAAAATTCTTCGGCTGTGGCTTCACGGCCTCGCCCAAAGTGGATCGATTAGCTGACAAGCGCTTTGCCCTCCATGTCTGACGGGATTTCCAACCCCAGAATTTCCAAAACGGTCGGGGCGATATCGGTAATCTGAGCTCCCTCGAGCTTCCGCGTCCCGGCGGCATTTTTGGCGGGACGCCACAAGATCATGCCGTTCTGCGCGTGGTTGGCACCGTCGGGGCCCGTGTCATTCTCGAAAGTGTGCAGTTTCCCGCCGCCGATCGTCCCAACTGAGCGCCAGTAGAGATCGCCAAAATAAACAATCAAGTCGGGAGCAACGCCACGCACCTCCAAGTAGAGTTCTTCCGGACGGAAGACCTTGGTTCCGATATCCTTGCCGTTTTCGTCCGTGATTGATTTGAGTCCGGCAATAAGCTCATCGCGCACCTTTTCGTAGTCTTCCGGCGCGATCGTGCCTTCCGGCTCGCGGCCAGCCACATTAAGGAAGATGCGCGCGTAATAACCACCGTCTCCCCAAGCTTTAGTCTTCGACCAGTCGATCTTGACCTTCGAGAGCGGTACCGCCGTCGAAGGCTTCTCCTTGAGCGCGAGGTAGCCGTTGGACATCAACCATTCGTTCACGCAAATGCCGCCATCCATGCGCTTGGCACCGTGATCCGAGACGATGAGCACATCGGTGTTTTCGTCGGCAAATTTCAAGAGCTCGCCGATCTCGCGATCGACTTCCACATAGTAGTCGTGGATCGCGCTTTCGAGTTTGTTGCCCGCCTCGTAGAAGCGATGCGCGGGATCCATGTTATCCCAGAGGGCGTGGTGGATCCGGTCGGTGCCCATCTCCACCATGATGAAATAATCCCAGTCGTCCTTAGCCAGGAGATGGCGGGCCAGCTGAAAGCGCTTCTGCGTCATTTCGTAGATGTCGGCGAGGATCTTCTCCTTGTTGCCCGAGCGGAAGTCGCGCACGTCGAGAATGTATTCGCCAACAA
This sequence comes from Chthoniobacterales bacterium, assembly GCA_051003355.1. Taxonomy (GTDB): domain Bacteria; phylum Verrucomicrobiota; class Verrucomicrobiia; order Chthoniobacterales; family UBA10450; genus Palsa-1392. Next base: position 32,984 of record JBPCLK010000057.1, read on the forward strand.
CGCTTTCGATTTCCTTTTTAAACTCCGGTGGGTGCGTGTAATCGCAGGAAGTGTCCGGAGTCAGGAAATCCGTCACCATCGTTCCATTAAGAGGCTTGGGTGGATACGTACCCGGCACTCCAATCACGATAGAGCGTTTTCCCTGGCGTGAGAGGATTTCCCAGAGACGATCTTCTTTGATAGCGAGCGAATTTGCGATCGAGTAGCGGTCGTAGGAATGGTCGGCGCGATTACGGAAACCATAAACGCCGAGTCGACCGGGACTCTTGGAGGACATCATGACCGACCAAGCCGGCACCGTGATAGGTGGATCGCAGGAACGCAATTCACCGTGCGAACCATTCTCGTAAAGTGCTTTGATGTTGGGGAGATCGTCGAGCCAGCGATCGAAGAGCAGTTCGGGTGCGGCGCAGTCCAATCCGATGACCATGACGCGCCGGCGTGTGCCGCTTTTGGAGGCAGACGAATTGTCGTCGGCGTTGGGTTCATCGCCAGAGGCGCGAGAGAAAAGTCGTTTTAACATGAGCGTACGAGGCTGGGAGTTTCAGATTAGCAGATGCTGCGCCACTTGATAGCGTGCGCGTAGCCGCGAAGAAGCCCTGTGCGCATCCTCTTGCGGCACGAATAAATTTGATTTTGACCGTTCATCGAAAAATTATGCCGTCCGCGTCTGAAGCGGACGGCGAGTCCTTGAGTTTGCTGGAGACAATCCAGCCTTGGGAAATTGATCCACCCTCGGCTGTCGAAGCCGTTCCTTTTGCTTTTTTTGTCTCAGAGTTCGCCGGAAATCGACCGGCGACCGCGAGAAAGCTCCTAAATCCTACTCAGCAAAACACTGATTGCGAGAAGAAGGCTGGGAGGCCGCTTCCACATTCAAACGGGCGGCCAAGGCTCGGCCCGTATCGTAACCATTGTTGTATCGGATCGAAGAGGCTTCCGCTATCTCTGTATCGGTGCGGAAGAGACCCGGTTGTTCGTGGGTCACATTACGCAGCTGACCCCAAAGGCGGAAGAGCTCGCGGAAGGCTTTCACGATAACGTGGAGATTGGCACCTGAGGGTTTGCCCGCACGCCGAGGATAGTGCGTGACCTCGACTTCGTGGATGCGCATCCCGAAGCTGTTGGCCTGCGCCAAAATTTCGGTGTTTACCATGGCTCCAACCGACCGGATCTGAATCCGATCGAAGACGGAGCGCTGGAAGATCTTAAACGCGCAATCGATGTCCCGGACTTTGACTCCGAGAACCATGCGGACCAGCGTTCTCCAGCCCCACGCGTTGATCAAGCGATGGGGAGGGTCCTGTCGCTTGCCTCGATAGCCTGTGACTATTTCGTAGTGGCTCGCCCAATCGATGAGGTTTTCCAGTTCCTGCAGATCGAATTGGCCGTCGGAATCGGTGAAGAAAATGTAGTCGTGGCGGGCCGCCAAAATGCCGCTCTTGAGAGCTGCACCATAGCCGCGGTTTTCGACGTGGTGGACGGCTCTCACTTCCGGAAACTGCTCCGCGAGCTCGTCACAAATAGGCGTGGTTGCATCGCGGCTGCCGTCGTTAACCAGAATAATCTCCCAGGTATCGGCCAATTTTGGCAGAACCATCCGAGCCGCTTCCACAGTGTGCCGGATATTAGCCTCCTCATTGAAGGCCGGGAAAATCACGGAAAGAGTTACTGGCGCTGCGGTCTTCGCTTCCTGGGGCGCCTTTTCTGCGATGGCTGAGTCTCTATTGAACATAGGTAATTGCGATTTCAAGCGTTCTAGAGTTTATGAAGTTTCGAGATTATTGTATATAAAAATTTAGCGCAAATGTCGCTTTGTGTTTTGTGCATGTCTTAAAAAGTGACCGAATCGCGCTACTTTTTGGCACCCTCTAATTTGTGTGCGGGGCAAATTGACGCTCCCAAGGGTGAACGCCTTTGTACGACATTATGGGTGCTGAAATCAAGGAAAATACGTTTCCGAATGTGAATTCTTTGTGTCGTCTCCCTCGGCTTTTGCGGATAAATGGGTTGCGTTGCGAGAGTCCTGACTGTATCGCCAGCGCAATCGCACCGAAAACTGATATGGCTGACGTCGCACAACATCTTGAGGAATCGATCCGGACTGCCTGTGATACCCTGAAATCTCTCTCCGAACTCGCGCAGCCGGTCAGCAAAACCGTCGACGCGATGGTGGAGTGTCTCTGTGGGGGTCGGAAATTGCTGGTTTGCGGTAATGGCGGCAGTGCCGCGGACGGCGCCGATTTCTCGGCCGAGTTCGGCTGCCGTTTTGTCATGGATCGACGGCCGTATCCCGCACTGAATCTCGCTCTGGGCGGGAGTCTCATGAGCGCGATTGGCAATGACTACGGCTATGACGAAGTGTTCGCGCGGCAAGTCGCCGGCATGGGCCAGGAGGGCGATGTCCTGGTCGCGATCACGACCAGTGGAAATTCCAAGAATATCCGGCGCGCCCTCGAAGAGGCGAAAGCGCGGGGCATCACCACTGTGGCTTTGCTTGGACGCGACGGCGGGCCGACCAAGGGAATGGCCGATATCGAGCTCCTCGTTAAGAGTGACAATACCGCGCGCATTCAGGAGGCGCATAAGTTCCTCCTCCATACGATTTGCGGGCTGGTCGACGCCAAGCTTCCGAAGACCTAGGGAATGGCTCGCCGCAAGGAGCCGGGAAGCCTAGGGCTGGACCAGGAGGCTGCGTATCGCCTCGTCCAGCCGCTCGAAGTTGATCGGCTTGGTCAGGTGCTGTGAAAAACCGGCGGCACGCGCTTGGCTGATATCGTTTTCCATCCCGAAGCCGCTCAAGGCAATCCCGCGCAAAGAGTTTTTCTCGCGCAGCTCTTTCATTAACTCGTAGCCACTACGATCCGGTAGTCCGATGTCGCTGATGAGCAGGTCAAACTTTTCACTCTGCGCTTTTTCGATCGCCTGGTCCGCAGTGTGCGCGAGGGTGATCCGATAGCCACGGCGCTCGAGCAGCATTTTCATGCCGAGACAAGTGTCGTGGTGATCGTCCACCACGAGCAGATGGCCTTTGCCCATTTTTTGGTCGGCGTTATTGGGGATGGCGACGGGCGCAACAGGTTTGGTTTCGGCCGGTTTGGGTATCGTGTTCAGGATGACGCTGAAGGTTGCGCCTTTCCCCGCACCGTCGCTCTGCGCGGACAGACTTCCGCCGTGGGCGCGGACCATCGCCTTCGAGATGGCGAGCCCGAGGCCGAGACCCCCAAACTTCCGCGTGATCGAGCTCTGCCCTTGTTCGAAGGCATTGAAGATCTTCCCGATCTTATCCGAAGCGATTCCAATTCCGGTGTCGGACGTGCGGATGACAACGCGATCATCACTGAGGCTGGCAGTTTCCACCAGGATCTTGCCGCCTTGGGTGGTGAACTTGACCGCGTTCTTGATCAAATTCCAGAAGACCTGCTGCAGGCGCGCCGGATCGCCGTTGACGTAATCATTCTCAGCCTGCAACCGGAATTCGAATTCTAGGTTTTTTTGCAGAATCTCTTCGCGGCAAATTTCGTAAGCACGCTGCAGAGTTTCGTGAACGGAGGTCGCTTCGAAACTGAGCTGGAGTTTTCCTTTCGCGATCCGCGTGACGTCCAGCAAATCGTCGATGAGACGGGCTTCCAACTCGACGTTCCGCCGGATCACGGCGAGCGGCTGACGTACGGAGGGATCGTTAGGCGTGCGCGCCTCCAGCTCGGCGACCATGGCAATCACCGGCGAGAGCGGATTGCGGAGCTCGTGAGAGAGCAGGGCGAGAAACTGATCTTTTGAGGCGTTCGCGGAGATCAGCTCCTGGCGCAGCCGGACATCGCGCGTCTTGTCTTCGACCAGGAACAGAACGCCCTGCACAGTTTGCTTGGAATCCTGCAGCCGCAGGAGGTTGACGTTCACGAAATTAGTCACGCCGGCACGGTCGACCAGTGGTTGCTCAACCAGTTGAAAGGGGGTGCCGAAGGAGAGAACTCTCTCGATGGCCTCGGGAGGCGCAATGTTCACCTCTTGGTAGGTCGCACCGTTCATCTCTTTCTCCGGCGGCAAATTCCCGAACCGGCGGGCCATCTGGGCAAAGGCGTCATTAGCCTGCAGAAATCGTCGCGTCTCGGGATCGACTAGCGCGATGCCGCTCGGCATGTTGGCCAGGATCTTGTCGTTGAATATGACTTCTCGCTCGATGCGAGCAGCCGTTTCTCGCTGGCGTTTATAGAATTTCCCAGCCAGCCAGGCAATAATCGCGGTGCCCACGATGAGCCACGCCGCCAGCACGGTGGTCCGCTCGAGGAGGTCGCGGACCGGTTTGTAAGCTACCGCGCGAGGCTGCTTGACCACAGTGATCCAGCCAGTCGATTCAACTGGTGCGAAGGAGTAGAGGTTTCCCTGCCTTTCGAAGTGGCCACTCTTATCGGTCCGAATATCCCGGATTAGCTCCTTGGAGGCCTGCGAGACCGGATTGAAATTCGCCTCGAAGCCATTACGGAAAAGCTCCGCGCCATTCTGATCGACGATCTGGCATTGCGACTGATCGGCCAGATCAATGGTCGAGAGTCGGCGACCGATGCGCTCGACCAGCACGGACACGCCGACGAAGCCGATAGTCGATCCTTCCGGTCCCCGGATCGGTCGGACCAGATCCGTCGCCAGACGATTATCCGGCGATCGTGGGTGGACTGGAGAAACAAAGGTCGTATCCGAAGTCTTCGCGCCCACCAGCCAGGATTTCGAGATTTGATCCTTCAGCAGCATGCTGGGGTCGTCCGGGATGGAGGCGATCAGCCGGCCGTCGGCAGTGGTCAAAAACATCCCGTCGATTCGCGGATGGGTGAAATAGGTCTCCTGCAACCAGCTTTGCCCTGCCAGGTCGGGATATCGCTGCGAGAAGATCTTCGCAACGGTCGGGTTGGTTTGATAGTAGTCGACGATCGCGCCGGTTCGGGAAAGATCGTCGCCCACGAGATGGGCGATTAACTGGACAAAAGTCTGGCGATCGCGCTGGATTTTCGATTCCAGCGTATTGGTCAGGATGGTGTAGGAGACCACCAACATCATGATCGAGGGCACCCATCCCGCGAACAGAATGAGGAGGATGATGTTCAGGCGCTCGAAACGTCCGCGAGGCCGGCTGCGCAGTTTTTCTTTCTCTTGCACGATATCGATCCAACCGCCGCGACAGTTTTCGGCGGGTAGGCAGACGAAGCAACCGGCGAATTCGCCCTCCGGTCTATTTCCGCCAGCCTCGCTGACCGGAACTGGCTCAAGTCATTACGACCGTTCTGGTTCTCTGGATTCGCACGCGGGGCTCTTCATGCTTGCCTTCCTCGACAAAATCAGTCCCCCAAAAGCCGACGAACGCTCATCTTGCGGGAAGACTTCACGCGGGAGCGCCTCTTAGATTTGATTTGACGCGACTCGCGGAAACGCCATCATGTCGCCTCTGTTGCGCCTTAGCCGCGGCACCGTCTGGAATTTCTATGGAAGGAAGCGTGGTGGATGTAGTCTGGACGTTCTGTTACCTGAGTGTCCTCATCGGGCTCTCCGGTTACGGATTGCATCGCTATTTCATCATCTACCTGTTTTTGAAATACAGGAAGCGTGCGCCCAAGCCCCTGGCCCACTTTGCTGAGCTCCCGGTCATTACTGTACAGCTCCCGATCTTTAACGAAATATACGTCGTCGAGCGTCTCCTGAAATCGGTCAGCGAACTCGATTACCCTAAAGATTCCCTGCAGATCCAAGTCCTCGACGACTCGAACGATGAGACGCAGGAAGTCACGGCCTCCTGCGTGGAGCGCCTCGCGGCAAACGGTTTCGATGTTGAACTGATTCATCGAACCAATCGCGTCGGATACAAGGCTGGCGCCTTGGAGACAGGCCTCGCCACCGCTCGGGGCGACTTCGTTTGCATCCTGGACGCCGACTTTGTGCCCCGGCCAGAGCTGCTCAAATCCACCGTGCAATTCTTCACCGACCCGAAGGTCGGCATGATCCAGACCCGCTGGGGACATATCAACCGTGGCTACTCACTTCTGACCCGGGTACAGGCGATGTTTCTCGACGGTCATCTCCTGCTGGAACAGGTCGCGCGCAGCCGTAGCGGGCGCTTTTTCAACTTCAACGGAACGGCTGGTCTTTGGCGCAAATCCTGCATCTCAGAAGCAGGTGGTTGGCAGCATGACACGCTCACCGAGGATCTCGATCTCAGCTATCGCGCGCAGCTGGCGGGCTGGAAGTTTGTTTTCCTCACAGACGTCGTCACTCCAGCGGAATTACCGGTCGACATGAACGGCTTTAAATCACAGCAGCATCGCTGGACCAAAGGTTCCATCCAGACCTGCAAGAAATTGCTCCCACGCATCTGGCGCAGCTCGCTCCCGCTACCGATCAAGCTGGAAGCGACAGGCCATCTCACCTCCAATTTCGCCTACCTCCTGCTCGCCTGCCTTTGCGTGCTATTGCATCCCTCCACCGGCGGCCCGCAATCTGGCTGGTTGCGGACTTTTCTCCTCGACGTCCCGATCTTTCTCACGGCCTCGCTCTCAGTGGCAGTCTTTTATATTTGTGCGCAGCGGGAACTCCATCCCCATACCTGGATGAAAGGGATTCTCCTCCTGCCGGCTTTGATCGCCCTCGGCGTCGGGCTTTCGATCAACAATGCGCGCGCGGTTTTGGAGGCCGTCTTTAATCATGAGTCGGAATTCAAGCGCACCCCGAAATATGGGATCGAACGGAAATCCCAATCGTGGCGCACGTGCCGGTATATGCCGCTGAAGTCCCTTTTGCCCTTGGTCGAGATCGGTTTTGCCTTCTATTTCAGCTATTTCGTCTGGTCTGCGTTCACCCACGGCCAGTATCTGACTCTGCCGTTCCTGATCATGTTCCAGATTGGATTTTTCTACGTGGCCCTCTCTTCCTTGGGACGCTGGTGGCCCCGCTTCAGTTTTCCCGCCAGCCGCGAAGTTGCTTTTCTTTCGTGACAAAATGAATCAAGATCGCTATCTCAGACCGCCCATGCTGATTCGTCTCTGTTTTTTCGCCTTGCTCCTACTGCCTGTCGGCGGGATTCAGGCCGCGCCCGAGACGGTGATTCCGCCGCGTATCATCATCAGCGTGCGTGACCAGAAATTAATGGTGGTCGAGGACGGAAAACGCGCCGCTATTTATCCCGTGTCGACCTCGAAATTCGGTTTGGGAGACCGCTGGGGCAGCATGGCGACTCCCTTAGGCTGGTTGCAGGTAGCGGAGAAAATTGGAGATCACGCACCGACCGGCGCGGTCTTTCACAAGCGCCGTTTCACCGGCGAAATCCTGCAGCCTAACGCTCCCGGTCGTGACCCGATTGTGACCCGGATTATTTGGCTGCGTGGACTCGAAGCTGCCAATGCCAATGCTTTCAATCGCTGCATTTACATTCACGGTACTCCCGAGGAAAAAATTATCGGGCGACCGGCCAGCTTCGGCTGCGTGCGCATGTCGTCCAAGGATGTCACCGAAGTCTATGCTCAGATTCAGATTGGCGCTCTCGTCCGGATCATCCCGGATTCGCTGCCGAAATTGCCCAAGTTGAAAAGTCAGTCCGGCAAAGCGGTCTTCACCGCTGAAGTTCCCGCCAAGCCGGCCGCTGCGCCGGTCCAATCGGCAGGCGTAAACAAGGACGCTACCGTGCGCAAGCACGTCTCGTCCGCGGCCCTCGCCAAGACCGACGCCTGACAATCTACCGGTCGGTTTCCCCGTGGTGCGGCGCTCTCGATCCGCAAATCTTTTGACCGCGTCCGGCGTGTTTCTATACTGCTGGTCACCCCCGGACTTAAAACCGGAGTATTTATTATGGCACTTGCAGTTGGAACCAAAGCACCTGATTTCACCCTACCCACCAAAACCGCTGACGGACCGCGCCCGATTCGCTTAAGCGAGAATTTCGGCAGCAAAACTACCTTGCTGCTTTTCTTTCCGATGGCCTTCACCGGCACCTGCACGACCGAGATGTGCGGCGTCGGCAACGGCCTGCGCGAGTACGGCGATCTCAACTGCGAAGTTTACGGCATCAGCGGCGATAATCCGTTTTCCCAGGAAGCCTGGGCGCAGAAGGAAAAGATCAATGTCACGCTTCTGAGCGATTATGAGCACAAGGTGACGAGGGATTACGGCGTCGCTTACGATTCCTTCCTCCCGCAGCTCAATCTCGGTTTCGAGGGTGTCGCGAAACGCGCCGCCTTCATCATCGATCGGGATGGCATGGTGCAATACGCGGAGGTGCACGACGACGCCCGGGAGTTGCCGGATTTCGACAAGATCAAAGCCCGGCTGGCGGAGTTAAAGTAATGCCTAACGAATTCGACACCCTGCGCCAATTCGAGGCCGGCCCGGGCCGCACCGCCTCGCTGCATTCACTGCCCGCGCTCGAGGAGCAGGGCATCGGCCCGATCTCCCGGCTACCCATCAGTATCCGCATCGTCCTCGAGTCCGTCTTGCGAAATTGCGACGGCAAGAAAGTCGGCCGCAAGGATGTGGAGGCACTCGCCAACTGGAACGCGAAGTCGCCCGCCAACGTCGAAATTCCTTTCGTCGTCGCGCGCATCGTTCTGCAGGATTTCACCGGCGTTCCACTCGTGGTCGATCTTGCCGCGATGCGCAGCGCGGTGAAACGGCTGGGCGGCGATCCCAAGATTATTGAGCCGCTTGTCCCAGTTGACCTCGTCGTCGATCATTCCGTCCAAGTGGACTTCGCAGGGTCGGCCGTCGCGCTCAAGCTAAATATGGACATGGAATTCAAGCGCAACCGCGAGCGCTACGAGTTCCTTAAGTGGGGCCAGCAAGCATTCCAGACTTTCGGCCTCGTCCCGCCCGGCATCGGCATCGTGCACCAGGTGAACCTCGAGTATCTCGCCAAGGGCGTGCTCCACAGCGGTAATGTCTATTATCCCGACACGCTCGTTGGGACCGACTCGCACACGACCATGATTAACGGACTCGGCGTCGTCGGCTGGGGTGTCGGCGGCATTGAGGCGGAAGCCGGCATGCTCGGTCAGCCCGTTTATTTTCTAACCCCTGAAGTGGTCGGCGTGAACATGACCGGCTCGCTGCGCGAAGGCGTGACCGCGACCGGCCTCGCGCTTCATATTACCCAGATGCTGCGCGCGCAGAAATTCGTGTGCAAGTTCGTCGAGTTCTATGGTGAAGGTGCGGCCTCCTTGCCGTTGCCCGATCGCGCGACCGTCGGCAATATGTCGCCCGAGTATGGTGCGACCATGGGTTATTTCCCGGTCGATGCCGAGTCGGTCAACTATCTCCGCGCCACTGGCCGAACCGACGAGCAGTGCAGCGCCTTCGAAGCGTATTTCAAAGCGCAGAAGATGTTCGGCATGCCGCGCAAAGGCGACATCGATTACAGCGTAAATCTGGAACTCGATTTAGGCGACGTGCAGCCGAGCGTAGCCGGTCCGAAACGCCCGCAAGACCGGATTGACCTTCCCGAACTCGGAAGCGCCTTTCGCGCTTTGCTGATCAAGCCGCTGCCCGATGGCGGCTACGGAAAATCCGGTGGCAATCTCGATGCCCTTTATCCCGTGGAGTTAAACGGTTCCGCGCCCGAGGCCGAGAAGATGCCCTCGACCGATCGCGAGGAGCAGGGGATCGAACCTGGCGACCAGCAGAACAAAGTAGAGATGATTTCAAATCGCCCGACGCCCGACCCCGGCGACGAGATCGAGGCGGAGAGCAGCGACGTTTTTCATCATGGCCAAGGCCAGATTGGCCACGGCAGCGTCCTCATCGCGGCGATCACGAGTTGTACGAACACGAGCAACCCGAGCGTCATGCTGGCCGCCGGTCTCCTCGCGAAAAAAGCAGTGGAGCGCGGCCTCACGATCGCTCCTTCAGTCAAGACTTCCCTTGCGCCTGGCTCCCGCGTTGTCTCTGATTATCTTGATAAGACCGGCCTGCAAAAATATCTCGACCAACTCGGCTTCAACATCGTCGGCTACGGCTGCACGACTTGCATCGGCAACTCCGGTCCGCTCCATCCGAAGATCGAAAAAACCATCGCGGAACACGACCTCGTGGCCGCTTCCGTCCTCTCCGGCAATCGCAACTTCGAGGCGCGCGTTCACCAGAACATCAAGGCCAACTTCCTCATGTCGCCGCCGCTGGTCGTCGCCTTCGCCCTCGCCGGCCGGATCAATCTCGACCTCGCGCACGACTCGATTGCGAAAGACAAGAACGGCCAGGACGTTTACCTGAAGGAACTCTGGCCCTCGTTAGGCGAAATTCGCGACGCCATGCAATCGGCGCTCAAGCCGGAAGTCTTCCGCAAACTCTATCGCGATTTCGCCGATCAAAACCCGAAGTGGAACGAAATTTCCTCCAGCACCGGCGACGTCTACGAGTGGGACGAAGAGAGCGATTACATCCACGATCCGCCCTTCTTTGCCGACTTCGGTATGGAGGTTGGGACGATCGAAGAAATCCGCGACGCGCGGCCGCTCGGCATTTTCGGCGACTCCGTTACGACCGATCACATCTCGCCGGCCGGCGCGATCAAAGCCGATTCTCCCGCCGGAAAATACCTGCAATCGCGCGGGATTAAGAAAGAGGATTTCAACAGCTACGGCAGCCGTCGCGGCAACGACCTCGTCATGACCCGCGGCACCTTCGCCAACGTCCGGATCAAGAACCTGATGGTGCCGGGTGTCGAGGGCGGCGTGACCAAGCATCAGCCAGACGGCGCGCAGATGTCGATCTTCGACGCGGCGATGAAGTATGCCGAGACCAAGACCCCGCTCGTCATCATCGCCGGGCATGAATACGGCACTGGTTCCAGTAGAGACTGGGCGGCGAAGGGGACGCGATTGTTAGGCGTGAAGGCCGTGGTGGCGGCCAGCTACGAGCGCATTCACCGCTCGAATCTCGTCGGGATGGGCGTTTTACCGCTCCAATTCATGGAAGGAACCAGTGCCCAAACGCTCGGTCTCGACGGCACGGAAATCTTCAGTGTGACCGGATTGTCGGAGTCGATCCAGCCAGGCGACGAACTCTCGCTCGAGATCAAGCGGGCCAATGGAAAATCGGAGACGGTGTCGGTGAAGCTGCGCATCGATACCCCGATTGAGGTCGATTATTATCGGCACGGCGGCATCCTGCAGTTTGTCCTACGCGAGCTGGTCGCTTCGCAGAAGAGTTGATTCCAGCCGGCTGCCGCGTCGGACGATGACGGGCGAACCTTCAGCGATGAAGGCCGAGGCCGGCGGAACCGAAAGCGGCGCCACGAATTCCGGACCGTAAAGGCTGGCGACGTCGGCTTCGAAGCGTGAGTGCGTGGCCGACCAGACGCGCCAGGGCGGATGTTCGACCTGGTACTGTGCGCACTCGCCGCGTCGAGCGGTGTAGCCCCAGTAATGTTCGGTGATGAATTCTTCCAGCGAACCGGGCGTCACCAGCTTCGGAGCGCCGGTGGCCCATGCGGAAACGGTTTCTTCGCGACCGTTTCGCCGCCAGGAATAGCGACAGCTCAACTCCTCGTTTGTGCGTTCGATGGCGTGTGACATGGGGAAGGCGGAATAGGGTTCGCCGTAAAAGGTGCGAGCCAGAAAGGCGATCGCTCTTCGAGGGACAATTTCCTTTACGAAAACGACGCCGCGCCGCCAGCCGTCGGGTGCATGATGGCGGACGTAGAAACGCAGATTGACCTCCTCGAAGTTGCGATGAAACGGGAAGCCAAAGCCGAAAACGCGGGTCCGCAGAAACATGAAACCAACCACGCTGACGTAAGTCGTGGAAGCGAAGTCATCCAGCTCCACGCCGGGCGGCACGAGCGGTTCGAGGAGGGCCCGCTCGACGGGATAATTAAGCATAACGAGATCCCGCCATTCCGCGCTTAGGAAGGTGAGGCTCATCTGTCGCGCAGATGCGGGCAAGGTGAACGTCGGCGGCAATGCACGCGAGTTCAGTGCAGAAGCCGGTCGAGCGTCGGATCCGGCGCTGCACCGAGGGCGAGCGCTTTCTCGTAGTGACGCCGGGCGAGTTCCTTGGCTGGCGGCTGCGAAGTGGAATAGACGACCGCCAGGTTGAAATGTGCGTCGGCGTAATCCGGATTTTCCTGGATGGCTGCAAGCATTTCCTTCTCGGCCGCTTCCTGCCAGCCTTTCTGGCTCGCCGTGATGCCGAGGTAGTTGTGCGCCGTCGCGCTCTTTGGGTTAATGGCGAGCGACTTGGTTAGCTCCGAGAGAGCGTCGTCAAATTTGCTCTGCTGGTAGTAGACAATACCGAGGGTGGTGTGGGTGAACTCATCTTTCGGCGAGATGGCGATCGCTTTCTTGAGGGTCAGCTCGGCCGCTTTCAGCTTGCCGTTGCGGAAAAGGACTACGCCCAGGTTGGAGAGAGAATAAAGGTTGTTAGGGCTTTTCGTGAGGATTTCCTGGTACTCCTTCTCGGCCTTTTTGAAGTTGCCTTCATCGAAGCTCGTCTTCGCTTCGCGGGCGAGCGGCAGCAGCGGCGCCGGCACGCTCGGCTGCACAGTGGTCTCCACTTCGGGGCCGATGCCGTCGCCTCCGCCCTGAGCGGCGGCGGTCAGGGAGGATTCGTTAGGCGGTGGCGTGGTGGCCAGCGAGGTGTTGTTGACGGTCAAAGGAGTCGGCGGTTTTGCCATGGTCAGGCTCGCTTTAACGGTGCCCGGCTCGGTTTCAGAGATCGCCACGACCGGGGTTTTGAGCAGGGCCAGCTCGTCAGGGCTCAGTTTGGTGATGGGTTCAGCCAGCAAATGGATCTGTTGATCAAGGACGTCCGATTTAATTTTCAGTTTATCGAATTCGGCCAGCATTAATTTCTTCGCCTGTTCGCGGCGGGCTTCTTCCTGGCGTTCTCGCATCACGATGGCCCGCAGCATCTGGTTTTCTTTCACCAGGCGTTCTGTTTCCTCGGGAGTCTCGCCATTCAACTTGGCCGCCGCCAATTGACCGCTGGCTTCATCGAGCTGTGAACGGAGACTGGCGATGGTCTTCTCGGAATCCTGGTTGGCCTTCTGGCTGGCCACTAGTTGGTCGCGCAGTTTCTCGAGCTGTTGCTTCACGTTCTGCAATTCCTGCGCTTTGCGTGGACGATCTGCGCTGATTTGGCGGACGTTATTTTCCGCCGCGGCCAGTTTCTTTTGCAGGTCATTGTTTTCGGTCATCAACACCTGCACACGGGCTTTGGCATCCCCGGTAATTTTCAATTCGCGGACGGCGTCGTCGCGTTCGTGTTGCATGGCGTCGCGCTGCTGGGTCACGGTCGTGATTTCCTTGCTTGAATCGAACAGCTTGGCTTGTGCGTCAGCGCTCTCTTTTTCCGCCACGGAGCGGCCTGTCTGCGCGGTTTCGAGCGCTTGTTTCAATTGCGCGATCTGGCTTTGTAAGGCTGCGGTGGCTTTTTCATCTGCGTTCCCGCCGGACTGGATGACCTGCAACGATTCCTGAGCGGCGGTTAACTGACCACGCACTTCTTTTTCAGCCTGCGAAGATTTGGCCACCTGGCCTTTGGCCTTTTCGAGTTCGGAGTTGCTCTGCTGGAGTCGGCCCTTCAGATCCGATTTCTCTTTCTGCGCGGTTGAGATTTCCTTCTGGGATTTGTGAAGTTCTGACTCGAGGGCTTCCACCCTGGTTCGGAGATCGCGTGTCGCATTCTGGATCGCGAGCTGCACATCCGGTCCCTTGGCCGGCGGCGGCTGAGCGCCGAGATCGATGTTGGTCTCGGTCGGTGGAGCGTTGGCTGGGTTGCCCACCTGGTTTCCTTCCGCAGCGGGCTGGGCGGTGGCCGCGAGATCCGTTTGCGTTTCGATTTTGCTCTGGATGCGCAGGA
>JBPCLK010000058.1:0-7513 GCA_051003355.1 Chthoniobacterales bacterium
CCTGTAGACGGCTCTCGCTTTCGAGCATGCGCTTCTCTTGCTCTTTTCTCTCGGTGCTATCGGTGCGGAGAATGACCAGGCCATCGGCGGCCGGATAAAGACGGGTTTCGAACCAGCGGCCCCATTGTTCGTGCAGGTGCTCAAAGTGATCTGGAGCTTGCGCGGCGAGTGCTCGCAGGCAGCGTTCGTGAAATTCGCCGCCCACTAGTTGGGGGAAGATTTCCCAGATGCTGCGTCCGAGCATCTCCTGGCGCGAGAGGCCCGAATGCTCGGCTACGCGCTCGTTCAGGTAGATGTAGCGCCACTCCGAGTCGAGAGCGGAGAAAGCATCGCCAATGCTGTTTAAAACCATTTCTCGTTGGGCCAGGAGATCGCGGCACTTCCCGCTGTCGCCGCCGGGCACGCAGGGCGACGCGTGCGGTGCTGAGCAGCGTCAGCACACGAAACGGCCTCTCGAGCAAAGTAACGTTGGCGCTGGGCCCGAAAATGTCGAGCGCTCGTAAACTGACGGCGTCGCTGCCGCCGGTGCTGGTGAGGATGATGACCGGCAGGTCGGACCAGGCAGGCTGTTTTCGGAGAACTTCGAGGAGCCGCGGGATGTCTGAAAGTGCGAGTGCTTCCTGCGCGATCAGGAGCGCGTTGCTGTTCCCGCCGCACCGCTCGGCCATTTCCGTCAGGTCACCACAGGAGGCTGCGGCGATTCCTGCCTGCCGCAGAGTTTCCACGGCCAACGCGCCGTCCTTCCCTGTCGGGGCGAGGACGAGAACGGTCTGGTCATCCTCGTTCTGCATTTTTCCGCGGGCGGGTGGGACGCTTCTTCTCGGGCACAATCTCCGGCGTGCCGCTCAAAACGCCGCGGAAGTTCTCCAAGGGCTGCCCGACATTGATCCCAGTCGACGAAGTTTTCAGTTCCCGGATGGTTCCCTCGTGGGTGCCGGTGCGTTTTTTTACGACCGAGATGGCTTTGTGAACGGCGCCGTTCGCTTCAAAATAGCGGAACATGATCACCGTGTCGGCGAGGTAAGTGATATCGACAGGAGTCTGCATATGCCCGATCAGGCCATGCTGCGCGAGGACGAGAATGGTCACCACGCCCTGTTGGTTGAGGTAGGTGAGGAGCTCGTGCAACTGGAGATTGAGCGTACGCTCATCGCCCATCGATTGGAGATAGCCATTCAGGCTGTCGATCAAAATGACTTTCGCGCCTCGATTTTCGACCGCGTTCCGCACGAGCGCGTTCATGCGGCCTGGGGTCAGCTCGGCCGGATCGATTTGGGTGGCTTCGACCTTTTTCTCCCTGATTAAATTCGTGAGGCTAAGATTCTGGCCGTCGGCTCGCGCACGCATGATGCCGAGACTCTCGTCGAAATTATAGATCGCAGTCCGCTCGCCGCGCTCGGCCGCCGCGACGACGAAGTGGAGCGCGAGAGTCGATTTACCGGAACCGGGTGGACCCATAAACAGACTGCTTGAACCACGAGCCAAACCGCCGCCCAGGAGTTTGTCGATGCCGTCGACGTCACTGGAGATATTCTCGTTTTTGAAATCCCGGTGATGCTCTGCTGCGATGAGACGGGGGAAAAGCGCAAGACCCCCGGTCTCGATGATGAAGTCGTGGTAACCGCCGCGGTAGGTCGTGCCGCGGATCTTCTTGATCAGGAAACGCCGCCGTTCCGCACCGTATTCCGGTGCAAATTGATCGAGCAAAATGACGCCATGGGCCAGGCTTTGAACGTGCGAATCACCGCTGCCTGTGCTCGTGTCGTCGAGGAGCAGCGTCGTGCAGTTGCGTCCCGCCAAGTATTGTTTGAACGCGAGAATCTGACGCCGATAACGCAGGGGCGATTGAGAAAGGAGGCGCAGCTCCGAGAGCGAGTCGAAAGCGAGTCGAGTAGGCTGGACCCGCTCGACCGCGTCTAGCAGCAGGTTGGTTGTTTCCGTCAACTCTACTTCCGCTGTGTGAAAAAGGGTGTTCTGCGCCTCAGCGTTGAGTTGCTCGTCGATCGCGCTCAATTCCACGATCTCGAGACCATCGAGCGACCACCCGTGCGATTGCGCGACTTCCTCGATTTCGTCGCGCGTCTCGGAGAGGCTGATGTAGAGCGCCTTTTCGCCCGCGCGCACGCCGGTGAGCAAGAATTGCAGCGCCAAAGTCGTCTTCCCGGAACCTGGCGCACCCTGGATGAGATAGAGCCGGCGTGACGGAAGACCTCCGCGGAGGATGTCGTCGAGCCCGGTGATGCCCGTCTGGCATTTGGAAAGGTCGCTCATGAATGAGCGATGCTAGAGCTCTTTGCCGAAAAGGCGAGCAGGGATCAGCTTAAAGCGGAAGAAGTGGTTTGGAGTCGTTTTTGATCTGTAGTCCGGTCAAGTTTGGGTTGAACTGCTCGCACGGTTTTAGCTCTACACAGCGCTGTGAAGCCGCGTGCCCCCCTAGTCCTCTTCGGCGCGCTCTTTTTGATTCTGCGGCCGGTTTCTGCGCAGATTAACTCCCTCCCAGAGGTCGATTTCACAAGTCTCAGCCAGACCGATCCCAACCCTCTCGGAGCTCGCGCGCTCACCATGCATCCGGAGGAATGGAAGCACGGCGAGACGGAGCATTTCATTTATCACTTTGTGCACGGCTATGTGGCCACGCCGATCTCGGTCGAAGCGGAATTCTACTACCGGGTGATCGTGAAAGAACTCGAGCGCGACCCGCCCGGCGGCGACACCAAGTCGCATATCTATGTTTTCGAGAAATCGGAGGACTGGCAGGCCTTTCAGAAACTTGGCCATCTGGAGAAGTGGACCGGTGGAGTGCATTCGCAGGGCGACCTCTTCATCCATCGCGACCCCGCTTATCGATTTGCCAGCGGTTTGCTCGGTCACGAAATAGCCCACCTTGTCATGCATCGTTACTATCCGGATGCGATCCCGCGCTGGCTCGACGAGGGCTTTGCCGAATACGTCTCGAAGAAGGCACATGCCAGTTTCAGGAGGGCCCGCGGTTATAATTCCCGGGCGCACTCCCAGGTGATCGCGAAAGAAAAACTGATCCCACTAGCCGAACTCGTGACCATGGATTACCCCGATGATCTCGACAAGGTGGCCACGTTTTACGACGAGGCGCAGCGACTCGTTCGCTTCCTTGCGGCGACAGATCAGCACAGCTTCCTTGGTTTGCTCGATGCACTCAGTCGCCATCAACCGTTCGAAAGCAGTTTGCTGATTTATTATTCTGGGAAGTTCGCCACGGTCGCTTCCTTCGAGAAAAGCTTTAGCGATTATGTGACGAACGAGTACGCGGTCACGGCCGACGCTGGTAGCAGCGAATAAGGCCCGCGCGCGTCTGGGCGTTGCTCGCGCCTCCGAACGCTTCATCTTGTCCTAATGCGAGGGCTGGAGATCAGTTTGGTGGTGCCCGATCTCTGGCAGCAGGAGGCCGTGCGGGCCTTGCAGGCGGGCAGGGATGTGGTCGTGCATGCGCCCACCGGAGCAGGCAAGACCTACATTTTTGAGCTGCTCTATCCGTCGCTCAAAGGCCAGGCCGTCTTCACTGTCCCGACGCGCGCGCTCGCCAACGACAAGTTGGCGGAATGGAAAGCGAAAGGCTGGGACGTGGGGATCGCGACCGGCGATTTGGCCTTGAATCTCAACGCCAAAGTCGTGGTCGCGACGCTCGAAACGCAGCGGACACGTTTCCTGCGCCGGGAAGGCCCGAGGTTGCTGGTGGTCGATGAATATCAACTCATCTCTGATCCCGTGCGCGGGGTGCATTACGAACTTTCACTCGCGCTGGCTCCGCCCGACACCCAGCTGTTGTTGCTCAGCGGCAGCGTCAATAACCCGCAGGATATCGTCGAGTGGTTTCGCCGGCTGGGACGGGATGCGGTGCTCGTTAGGCACGAGCAGCGTCCGGTCCCGCAGCATGAAGTCGATCTGCGCAACCTGAGCGATGTGCCCTTCGTGCAGACGCGCGAATTCTGGCCGCACCTGATCGCGAAGGCGCTCCATAACGGCCTTGCGCCGATTCTGGTTTTCGCTCCGCTCCGCAATGCGACCGAAGACCTGGCGCAGGCCATTGCCAGCGCGGTGCCGTTGCGCGATCCGCTCCCGCTTTCGCCGCCACAGGAAGCGCTGGCGGGTAAGCGCCTGACGAAATTGCTGCGTAACCGCGTCGCCTACCATCATAGCGGATTGAGCTACGCCGTGCGCGCGGGATTGATCGAGCCACTGGCCAAGGCCGGACAACTCAACGTCGTCGTCGCCACCATGGGATTGGCGGCCGGGATCAACTTTTCCATGCGCTCGGTGCTCATTACGGACACGCGTTATCTCGCCGGTCATTTCGAGAAACAGGTGCAGCCGGATGAGCTGCTGCAGATGTTTGGACGGGCAGGCCGGCGCGGGCTCGATGATTCTGGATACATCCTCTTCACCCCGGATCAGCCGCGGCTCAGCTTCGCACGTCCGCGGCAATTGAAGCGCGCCACGCAGGTAGATTGGCCAAGTTTAATCAGCGTCATGCGCGGGGCGGCCGAGCGGGGCGAACAGCCTTTCGCCGCGGCGGTGGAGTTGAGCCGCTCGCTTTTCAGCGTGCAAAGAGTGCCGCTGGGGGTGGAGCACTCGCTGGCCACCGGGGCGAAGCCGTGTGGCCTTTGGGTCGATGCGGAACGGGCCCGCTTCGTGAGGCGACCGATCACCGAAATCCTGAACAGCAAGGAAGACTGGGAGCCGCGAGGAGAATTGGTAGAGTCGACGCTCGGCGAAGTGCTGTTGCGCGAGGACGAGCGCTGGATTCCCGCGCTCCAGTTGCCGAAGACGCTCGATCGCTTTCGGATCGGCAATCTTTGTCGTTTGCACGAGCAACGGATCTATGGTCGCGAATGGCCTCTCGCGACTTTTGGCACCGAGGGTGCGGACCTGCTCCTGGTCAAGCCTTTGCGAAAGCTGCTCGCGGGAAAGTCTCTCCCAGAGGGTGAACTGCGGACGCGAGTGGGCGAATGGCTGCCGTTCTGGAGCGACGGCGGCGTGGTCGATCAGTTCGTTAGGCGAGGGAATCTGCTCTCGGTCCGGATCGACTTTTCCCAGGTCAAAATATCCGCTCGTCGCGATTCGTTCGGCAGCATTTTACTCGATCCGCCCGAAAGATCCGGCTTGCCCCTTGTTTGTCGCAATTGTGCCGAGCTGGAGCATGATCAATCGGTCGAGATCGTCACTTCGCCCGCCTACGCCTGGCGGCGGCTTGGGTTGGTCGAGGCGGACGGCAAACCGACGCGACGCGGTGTGATCTTCGGTTTCTTTCAAGGCGGCGAAGGGCTCGCCATTGCCGCCGCGCTCGAGGACGAAACTTATCCGATCGACGATCTTGTTTTCGACGTGGCTAATATTCGCGCCGGCCCGCGCTTTGCCGCGGAGGACTCGCCGTTAGCCGGGCGTCTGGGCGCGCTTTGCCAGCGCGTCTATGAGCGGGCCGATCACCCCGGCTACCTCGAGATGGGAGTGCCGGTGCATTACGGGAGTGGGGCTTCGGAGGTGATCCGCGAGGTGGTGACGCATCCTTCGGGTCGCCACAAGCTGAACTCCGACGCGCTGCGTCACGGCGACGTCGAACGGGCTTTAATGGAATGGCGCAGCCTGCTGCGGCATCTCTCGGTCGCGCCAGATTTGGATTGGGAACGCTGGCGAGCCCTGAAAGCGGTCGCACAGGGAATGCTCGGCCGCGTGGCTTCGCCGGCCTTTTTCGATTTTCCGCCGTTGCTCGCAGTGCAGCAGCGTCGGCTGGCCTAACAAACTGTCGTCGCGGGCGTGGCGCGGCAATCTCCGGGGAGTGCACGCGCCTCGCGTGCTGTTTTTGCGGCGCCTCGCGGCAAACTTCGGCCCGTTCCGTTGGCAAAAGTTCGTTGTGCTGAACATCATCACCGGCACGCCTGGTCCGTGCGCTCCCCAGAGCAGAGGCGTTGTGCTAAATTCCGGCGGTATGCCTAACGACACCGAATCTCTCCTGCCGGCCGCGCTCGGCTATCACATGCCGGCGGAATGGGAACCGCACGCCGCCACCTGGCTTTCCTGGCCGCGGCGGGAAGGGATTAGTTTTCCCGATTCCTATGACCGGGTGGTGCCGGCTCTACGCGCGATGGTCGAGGCGCTGCTCGAATCGGAGCCGGTCAACATTAACGTCTGTAACGGCGCGCACGAAGCGGAAGCGCGGGCCGCTTTGCGGGATTTGCCTAACGAAAAGCTGAGCTTTTATCGCATTCCGACGAATGAGCCGTGGTGTCGCGATCACGGTCCGATCTTTCTGATCCGCGAGAAGGAGCCGCGGCTGGCGGTGGTCGATTGGGACTACAATGCCTGGGGCGACAAGTATCCGCCTTATGATCTGGATGATTTCGTGCCGACTCGCGTAGCCGACGAGCTCGAGCTGCCCGTCTACTATCCGAAAATGATCATGGAAGGCGGCTCGATCGAGGTGAACGGCGCGGGTGCCTTGCTGACTACGGAGGGTTGTCTGCTCAATTCCAATCGGAACCCGCAGCTCTCTCGCGAGCAGATCGAGCAGCGGCTGCGCGATTATCTCGGCGTGCAGGAGATTCTCTGGTTGGGCGATGGAATCGAGGGTGACGATACCGACGGACACATCGACGACCTGACGCGCTTTATCAGCGAGCGCACCGTGGTGACGGTCTTAGAGAGAGACGAGAGCGATCCCAACCATGCCCCTTTGCAGGCGAACCTGGAACGGCTGCGCAGCCTAACGATCGACGGGAAGGCGCTTGAAATCCTGACCCTGCCCATGCCGGCGCGGATTGACCGCGACGATCTGCGTTTACCGGCGAGCTACGCCAATTTCTATATCGCGAACAAGAGCGTGCTCCTGCCGACCTTCTCTGATCCTAACGACGAGCAAGCGATCGATCTCCTGCAAGGGGTCTTCCCGGGGCGGCGGGTCGTGCCGATCGACTGCCGGGAATTGATCTGGGGACTTGGCGCTTTTCACTGCCTGACGCAGCAGCAGCCGGCGGTCTAATTGCTTACTCGCCGGTCGTTGGCGCAGGCTTATACCCGCTTTTCAGGATGGCATCGTGGATCGCCGGGGCGTGAGTTTTGCGGGCGTCGAAGGTCACCCAGACGTTCTCCGTTTTTGGATCGGCGGTCACTTCTTTCACCCCGTCGATCTTCATCAGCGGCTCGCGTAGGGCGCGGACGCATGCGTCGCAATCGCTACCCTCGGTCGCGATATCGATTCGCTCGAGGACGGGTTTGTCGGCGGTGTCGTGCAAATTATGCGGGTCGGCTGGATCCATACTTAAACTTCGTGCCTCGCAAGGCATTTGAGCGCATGGACGGAGCTAGCTTTATCGCAAGGCGCGCTCCAGCACTGGCCAGACGTTAGCGGCCAGGATCTTTTGTCCGGCGGCGTTCGGGTGGATCATGTCGCGCTGGTTCAACTCTGGATTCCCGGCCACACCGGCGAGGAGAAAAGGCAAGAGCTCGGCGGAATTGTGGCCCGCCAGTTTGCCGTACATTT
>JBPCLK010000059.1:0-13813 GCA_051003355.1 Chthoniobacterales bacterium
CACGAGTTTCCGGACGAGGAGCGAGCCTTTCTTCTCGGGGCTATTCGGGCTCGTGAGAGAGGGTTGCAGGAGATTGCGCTCGATTTGGGAGCGCGTTTTCATGCCGAAAAACCGGGTGTTCTGGGGCGCCGTTTGCGGCGTTATGCCGAACGCTGGGAAGCAGCTCTTTCCCTTTCCTAACGAGACGCCTTGGTCGCAATAAGCTCTCGGAGGTCGCCGACCGCCGCGTCGATTTTCTTGAGGTCGCGCCGGCGTCCCTTGTGCGGTTTCGCATCGATCTTGCGCACCAGTGTGATCATATCGCCCAGATCCCGAATGCGGGCCTTGGGCAGCTCACCTTCCGCGGCCTGCTCTGTCGCCCAGGCCGTGACTTCGTCGAGCTCGGCCTCCAGCCGATTGAGGTAGGCCAGGCCAGTTCGACGCAAAAGCCGGCGGAGGCTAACGAGATCGGTAAGCAATGATTTTGCGGGCGAGGCTTCGTGGGTCGGAGTCCGGCGCGTCATCGGTTTCTTTTTCATGGGATTCTTTGGGAGCCAATACCAGCTGGTGCGGTAGAGGCAGGATGGGTATGGGTGGCTCTGAGCTCGCGGCCTGCCAGTTGGTGAGCAACTCGATTTGGCCGTCGTCGTGTTCGACCAGGGCGGAGCAATTCTCGACCCAGTCGCCGGAATTGTAATAGGTGAGATCGCCGATTTGTCGCACGACCGGACTGTGAATGTGGCCACAGAGGACGCCTTGAACGTGGTAGCGCTCCGCGTAACGAACGATGGCATCCTCGTAGGCGCCGATGAAACTGACCGCGTCTTTCACGCGTTGTTTGACGGCTTTGCTGAGTGACCAGTAACCGAAGCCAAACATCCGGCGAACGCCGTTCACGAGCGGGTTGAGGGCGAGGAGGAACTGGTAGCCAAGGTCGCCGAGGAAGGCCAGCCACTTGATGTTTTGCACGACCGTATCGAGTTCGTGACCGTGCAGGATGAAAATCCGGCGGCCGTCGGCGGTCACATGGACGGCATGTTTCTGAATGGTGATGGAGCCGTAGGCACCGAGGTGACTGGCTAAAAACTCGTCGTGATTCCCCGGGATGTAGATGACGCGACTGCCTTTGCGCGCTTTACGCAGGATCTTTTGGATGACGTCGTTATGTTCCTGGGGCCAATAAATGCCGCGTTTGAGCGACCAGATATCGATCAAATCGCCGACGATGTAGAGCGTTTCGAAATCGTTCTCCTTCAGAAACGCGAGCAAAGCAGCGGCGTTGCTGCCGCGGGTGCCGAGGTGGACATCGGAAATCCACGCAGCACGATATTGATTCGTGCGATTGATCACCACATCTTGTTGTAGCGCAAGAGGGTGAAACTGGGCAAAAGCTCAATTGTTACGTTCCTGCGACAACTCGTGGCAGAGTTAGCTTGAACCGCGCGGCTTGACATTTCGTCGATTCAGGAAGACAAATGCCTTATGATCAAGCTATTAGTAGCTTTGATTGCGTGTCTGCTCCTGTGGAGCAGTTGTGCGGCGCCTCCACGAACCGGAGGCCCTCCGGGGAGCGTGGCCAGTTCAAGTTCGAACGCGGCCGCGACGGTGGATACCACCTCGACCGAAGATGAGGACGATTACGAAACAATCTTCGTCCCGCCACCAGCTGGTAGCCTACTCGGCGGGGGCTCTGTGCGGGTGCCCAGGCGCACGATCGCGGGGAGCGATGAGAAGGCTCTTCTGGGTAACATTCGTCGTCTGAATGCAGCAGCAGGTTCACCGCGGGAGCGTCCTTTCGTTATCAGTTCAGTCTCCCGGGTGACCGGCGTGAGCGAACAGGAATTGCAGCGTCAGCAAGATCGCATGCAACTGCGGTTCGGGGAACTCTGTGCCATCAACGCCATTGCTCGTGGGAAACGGGCCAGGATCTCTGAGATCGCGAGTCTTAGAGCCAACGGTCAGACGTGGACCTCTTTGGCGAGAGCCAATGGTATCAGCATCGCGACGGTCGCCCAGACGGCACGGAGTGCGAGTGAGATGACGGCGAATGCATTTACCAACTACGCGGAGCGACAGAAGAGCGGCGATCGCAAATATCACGAGCTTAATGTCTACCCCCAGCGGCAGCATCCAAACGGTTGAGGCGAGCAATTTCACCCGGCGAAAATCGGAGCTTGACGTTCCTGTGGCAGAAAGTAAAAAACCGGTATGTATAAGTCACTCCTAGTCTTGCCCTCAGTGCTTTTCCTGCTGGCAAGTTGCGCGGCTCCTCAGCAAGCCGCAGGGCCCTCTGCCGCCGTTAGGACTCAGTCCTCTACGACCACGGTCTCTTCCGTCGATGCCGCGCCTGCGCAAGACGACGATCAGTACGAGACCGTTTTTGTTCCACCACCGGCCGGCAGCCTGCTTGGAGGCGGTTCGGTTCGCGTTCCTAAGAGAAATATCACCGGAAGCGATGAGGCCGCTCTTCTCGGCAACATTCGTCTGCTCAACGCCGCGGCCGGGACACGGGACGAACGTCCTTTTGTCGTTAGTGCGGTCTCCAAGGTAACTGGGGTCAGCGCAAAACAATTGCAGTCGCAACAGGATCGGCTCCGCCTTCGTTTCGGCGAGCTCTGCGCGATCAATTCGATCGCTCGGGGCAATGACGCCAAAGCGCAGGATATTGCTTTGCAAAAGTCGAAGGGTCGTACCTGGACCGATCTGGCGCGAGCAAATGGCTTAAGCATTGCAGCCGTTACGCAGATGGCTAAGAATGCGAACGATTTGACGCTTGCTGGCTACAACCAGAAAACTGGTCGCGAAACTGGTCGAAACCAGGTCAGAGATCTGCATCTCAAGCCGAACAGTCGGCCGGGCGGCTAGTCGGATATCAGCAATTCCCTAAAGGGGCGTCTGGCTGCTTTGCACCCGACTATCTCATAGTCGGGTGTTTTGCTTTTCTGGCGTCTTCAAGGGGTGAGAGTGGGCGAAGTCAGAGGAGAAGTGGTCGGGATGAGTGATGGGGTCGGTGTCGGCGAATTGCTCGGCGAATCACTCGGAGTCGGAAAGGCAAACGTCGGCGCAACCAAGGGAGTCGGCGAAGGAGATTCGGAATCGCTTGGGGACGCGCTTGCGCTGGGAGATGCGGGAGGGGAGGGAGTCGAGGTCGGGATAGGACTCGGAGTGGGGGTGGGAGTTGGAATCAGGTTTTCCCACTGGTGAAGCGCAACTGTGGCGCCGCCCATTTCCTGCAACAGAGTCTCGCAACGGGCGCGAATTTTTTCTAAATCGGGCGGACCGAATGAAGTCTCGGCCGTTCCCGGAAAGATAAGATAAGTGACCTTCAGGTCGCTCACCGGTCGGCTATACGCCGTGGCTTGCGCGTTCAAGGCTTGGGCGATCCGCAGCGAGGCTTCGCCGACTTTGTCGCTCGGGCCAACGTCTCCGACGAGAGCGGGGTAAATTTGATTACCAAAAATAACGACCGCGTAGTCTCCAACCTTTCCGGCACCCTTGGCTCGGGCGAAAATTCCCGGGAGGACAATGTAAGGATCCGTCGAAGCGATGAGGAAACTGAAGCGCTTGAGCGAATCGACCTCAGCTTTGACCCGGTTGATTCCGATCCGCAGGTCTCGGTTGCGCTCGGCTGTGAGACCTTTGCGCGCGAATTCCGTTTCGTAGCGCCGCAGCTTTTCTTCAGTGGGGAGAAGAAACGGGTTCGGCTGGGTGGTTAGTTTTTTCCAGCGATAGCTGGTGAATGGCTTGAAGTTGGCCGACTTGCCATCGATCAAGGGCAAGCGATCCGAATCGGAACCATCAGCGTCCACGTCCATCTCAGCCTGAAGGAGGATGGCCTCGCGTTTCGTGTCGGGATTCCGCAGCTGCAGGATCGTCTGGCAATCGTAAAAGTTGTGTCGGGAAAGGAGCTGATCCAGCCTCACCAGATCTTCCCGCAGGGTGCGAACTTTCAGATCGTAAAGCTGCTGGAAGAGCGGGGAAACGGATTCGGACGTGATCGCGCTGGCCAGTTTTGGAAGCAAAATGGGCAGCTCCGGCGTGACTTTCGCCAGCTCCTCCATGGTCTGGTTGGGCACTGGCACGCGCACTTTCAGCTTCAGGTCGAGGACGTAGCTGTCGGGATTCAGGCGCTCGACGGAGGCCGCCCCGCCGGTGGTGGGATCCACCTCGGCATGCACGGTCACGCCGCTCCAGAGCTTGGCCGTATCGAGTTTACCGCCGATGACGGGAGGTCGGGTCGGGGTGGGAATAATCGCCGGGGTCGTCGCAGGGGTTGGCCGGGTGATCGGCCCCAGGCGTTGAATGGTCAGCCGCAGGCGTTCCAGCGAAATCCAGCGCAAGACGATGGCGCCGAAAAGGCCGAGAAACAGAATCAGCGCGACCCAGCGCAGCGTTTTCAGGCGAAACTTGCCCACGATACGGGAGCGGCTACCGACGACTCCGGACAGCGCCGCGGATGAACGATCTCTCGCTGACGGCTGGGATGAGTCCTAAGCGGATGGAATGATTTTTTGCGGGGCCGTGCATGAGTCAGTGAATGTTAGGCTTCGTTAAGCCAGATCGCCAGAGCTGTCCAGCTATGGTCAGGAAAGCCGGAGCCGTCTAGACGACAGGCAGACCCAGAGCACGATATAAGCCATTCATCGCCACCGGCAGAAAGGTGTCGAGAAGCAGTTTCACGTTCAGGGCGATGATGATCAGGGTAGTCGCCCAACCGAAAAGCTTGATCCAAAAGCCATTCACAAATTCGCCCATCTTCTTCTTTTCACCGGTGAACCGCATCAACGGCCAGACGGCGAACCCGAGCTGCATGCTTAACACTACCTGGCTCGCGATGAGCAATTGCGTCGTCTCTTTTTCGCCATAAATGCCGATCACCAGCACCGCCGGGATGATGGCCAGGCCGCGGGTCAGCACGCGGCGGAGCCAGGGCGCGATGCGGAAATTGAGGAAACCCTCCATGACGATCTGCCCGGCCAGCGTCCCGGTGAGAGTCGAGTTTTGTCCCGAAGCGAGCAGCGCAATGGCGAAGAGCGCGCTGGCCACGCCGACCCCGAGGAGCGGACTCAAGAGCTTGAACGCATCCTGGATTTCCGCGACGTCCTGATGGCCCGACCAATGAAAGGCTGACGCGGCCAGGACGAGGATCGCGCCATTGATAAAGAGCGCGAACAGGAGCGCGCCGGTGGAATCGATCGTGCCGAATTTGATCGCCTCGCGTTTGCCGTCTGGCGTGCGTTCGAATTTGCGGGTCTGCACGATGGAGGAATGCAGATAGAGGTTATGCGGCATGACCGTGGCGCCGATGATGCCGATCGCGACATAAAGCATCCCGGGATTGGCCAGAATCTCGGCTCGTGGAATAAAGCCCACGAGCACATCGGAAAGATTTGGGCGTGAGAAAAACAACTCCGAGGCGAAGCAGACGGCAATCGTCCCGATGAGCACCGTGACGATCGCTTCAATGCGGCGAAAGCCCTTGTGCTGGAGGTAGAGCACCACCATCACGTCCGCGGCCGTGATGATGCAGCCCCAGAGGAGCGGGATGCCGAAAAGCAACTGCAGGGCGATGGCCGAACCGACCACCTCGGCCAGGTCGCAGGCGGCGATGGCCACCTCGCAGCCGAGCCAAAGGAAGATGACCGTTGGCTTCGAGTAATGGTCGCGACAGGCCTGGGCCAGATCGCGACCGGTGGCAACGCCCAGCTTGATGCAAAGATGCTGCAAGAGCATCGCCATGAAGTTCGAGATCAGGATGACTGAGAGCAGCGTGTAACCGAACTGGGCACCGCCAGCCAGGTCGGTCGCCCAGTTGCCAGGATCCATGTAGCCGACGGCCACGAGAAACCCCGGGCCGGAAAAGGCCGCCAGCTTGCGCCAGAAACTCGCATTTGCAGGAACGACAATGCTGCGGTGCGCTTCGGGGAGGGAGACGAGGCCGCCGGTGCGCTTCCACCCGCCGGTTTCCACTGCTGGGTCTATCTCTTCGGGCATCGACTAATTTTAACCGGCTCTACACCTCGCAGCTCATGCTTAAAGATGTAGCACAGGCTACAAATTCATCTTGCGATTGTCAACGAACGCTTCTTTGGTTTGCTATGACCGTGTCGCCCGTTGCCCAAAGACCGGCCAAAGAGCGCAAGCGCCGTCCCGCTCTGCCGCATCGGCATCCCCGGCGGACACGGGAAGAGCATTCCCACGAAATCGCGCAGGACTACGTGGAGATCATCGCCGACTGCATCGCTGCGACGGGGGAAGCGCGAGTCATCGATCTGGCTCGGCGGCTGGGCGTAAGCCACGTCACGGTCGCGCGCACCATTCAGCGTTTGCAGAAGGAAGGTCTGGTCACCAGCCTGCCTTACCGCTCGATTTTCCTCACCGCGAGCGGGAGCAAGCTTTCCCAGGAATCGCGCACCCGGCATGAAACGGTGGTGAAATTTCTGGAGTCGTTAGGCGTGCCCGCCCAGGTGGCGCATTCCGATGCGGAAGGGATCGAGCATCACGTGAGCGAAGAGACATTGCGGGCGTTTGTGAAGCACCTCCGCAAGAAAAAGAAACGACACAAGAAAGAGTGAACTGGAGGGACGGTCGCCGTCCCGTCCAGGCTTTAAAACCGGAAAACCCCTCGGGTAGAAACTCGGACGGGACGGCGCCTGTCTCTCTGATCACCCGAGGCGGAAGCGCAGGTCGCGAATCGTTCGTGCGCCGTAACGTTGCTTTAGCTTGCGCAGGATCTCGGGCTTATGCATCCGATCCAGTTCGTAATGCAACGCGGGCTGCAAGACATGCACGTATAGGATGCCCTCCCGTAAGGCCTTGGGCACGGAGTGGACGGCGATGAAATCGCCCACCAATGCTTTCCACGCGTTCAGAATTTCGGTCTCCTGCATCCGCTCTTTCAAGCCAAGCTTCTGCATCACCTTGGGCAGCAGGTCAGCGGTCGATTGCGTCCGATCAGGCCGGGGCGGGTCGGAAGGCAGACCGCGCCAATCGGCGATGACCGCGCGGCGAAGGGAGGGCGTCATGAGGAGAAAAACTGAAACTTTGAAAGCCGAAACGCTGAAATTATTTCAGTTTTCAGAATTTCAACGTTTCCCTAATACTTCCGCCGCATGTTGCTCGGCAGAATATTTAGCTCCGTGCGGTATTTCGCCACGGTCCGACGAGCGATGGGAATCCCGCGCTGACCGAGAATCTCCACGATTTCCTTGTCGCTCAAGGGTGCGCTCCCCGACTCGTTTTTGACCAGGTCGAGGATCGCTTCCTTCACGCTCGTGTTGCTCATGGAGACACCGCTCGAAGTTTGGTAGCCCGGGGTGAAAAAGTATTTCATCTCAAACACACCCTGCGGCGTGGAGATGTATTTACCGGAAATGGCGCGACTCACCGTCGTCTCGTGGACCCCGACCGCGTCCGCGATTTGCACCATGGTCATCGGCTTTAACTGCGCGGAGCCGTGCTCGAGAAACGCTTTCTGCCGGTCGACAATTTGGTGCGAGATATTGGAAATGGTCTGCTGGCGTTGGTGGATCGATTTGATGAGGAATTTCCCGCTCCGAATCTTATCGCGGATGTAATCCTTCACGTCGCCGCCGTTCCCGTCCTGCGACATGATGTCTTTGTAGGTGTTGCTGATGCGCAGGTGCGGAATCTGTTCCCCGTTCAGAATAATCTGATATTCGCCCTGAATCTTCTCCACCGTCACATCGGGCAGGACGTAATTCTGTGGCGCCTCGGCGAAAATCTGGCCCGGCCGCGGATCGAGCTGCGCGATGCCGTTGGCGGCCTTTTGCACCTGCTCGACGGTGATCCCCATTCGCCGCGCGATCTCGGGAAAGCGCCGCTTGCCGAGGTCGACCATGTGATCGGCCACGACCCGGTATTCGAGGCTCTTCTCCCGTCCATCGCGTTTTAGTTGAATTAACAAACATTCGCGCAAATCGCGCGCACCCACGCCCGGCGGGTAGAAGCTCTGGATAAGCGTGAGCATGAGCTCGAAATCCTCCTGCGGGATTCCGGTATTCATCGACATCTCTTCTGGCGTCGTCTGGAGGAAACCGTTGTCGTCGATGTTGCCGATAATGAGTTCAGCCGTCTTGCGATCGTCGCCGCTCAGGGCGGTCTGATTCAATTGCCCGACGAGGTGCTGCTGGAGCGTTTCCTGGGTGGCGATGGAATCGAAGAAGAACTGGCGCTTTTCGTCCTCTTCCTTCGAGCGGCCACTGTAGCTGGCCGATTGCGCCATGTAATCGCGCCATTCGTCATCCAGCTTGGCCAATTGATCGAATTCCTCTTTGAAATTGTCTTCAGCGGGAGGATCGCTCTCGGAAACCTGACGCTCCTCGTCCGTCGCTTCAGCGAGTTCCTCGAGCACCGGATTGGTCTCCATCTCCTGCTGCACGAGATTGCGCAGCTCGAGAAGCGGAGCCTGCAGGATCAGCAGACTCTGTTGGAGCTGCGGTGCGAGGACTTGCTGTAGGGAAAGATTCTGAGATTGGAACATTCCCGGGCCTGCCATGGGCTGAGGGTATCTATTGAGATTCTACTAGCAAGCAGTTTTCGCGCCGCGAACTGAAATGAGATTTGGAGCTGCTATCGCAATTGCTCTGGGAACGTGACTTGCTGAGTAGTTTCCGTCATTTCCTTCTTATGAAAAAATTGATGTTTTTAGGCGCGCTTGCTCTCTTCGCCACCTCGCTCGGGGCCCAATCGACCGCTCCGGCGGATCCACGACAGATGGACTCACTCATCAAGGAAGTGCAGGCCCAGCAAGTCACCATGGCCGCGAACCAGGCCAAGATCGACGCCAAGCTAGTCTCGCTGGCGGAAGCGATCCGCGTGGCGCGTATCTACGCCAGCCGGGGAGGACGTTAAAATGCGTGCCTATCTTACCGCTGTCGTTCTCTTGGGTGTGGCCGCGCTCCCCTTGCTAAGTGGCAACGCGCAAGCGCCCGCCCCAGTGATCATCCAGGCCGTTACTCCGGCGCCCGTCTCGGTGGTCGCTCCGCCACCGGCCGCCGCCGCAGCGCCCGTCACCGATTTGCAGGCCTCGACCATGCAGCAGCTTCAGGAAATGCGCACGACGAACGCCGAAACCATCAAGAAACAGGAAGCTGCCTTGGCCACCCTCGACGAGCTACAGAAAGCCGCCGAAGAAATCAAGATCTACAGCAAGCGCGGATAAGGCTCGGGCGTCGCTACCTCTAGACGTTAGGGAAAAGAGGTCTGCCAGGTCCGTCAATGCGGCTGGCTCGCAGCTCGTTATCGGCGGGGGGACGCATTCGGCGTTGGCCGCCGGTAAATCAGGCTCTTCATCACGGCTTCCGACCGCTCATCACTTTTGCGGCCCCCAGCGATCGAGAATGCGTTTTGCTCGCTGCATGAAAAAGCGACTCACCTACCTCAGCGCCGCGCTTCTTTGCGCGGCATCGTTAGTCCAAGCCTCCGACTCGCCGAAGGTCATTGACGTCAAAGTCACCGGCCAAGGCAGACCTCTCATCCTCATTCCGGGCCTTGCCTGCAACGGCTCCGTCTGGGATGGCACGGTCAAACATCTGCAGGACAAATACCAGTGCCACGTCGTCAGCTTGGCAGGATTCGGCGGCGTGCCAGCAGTCAAGACCGACGACCTGCTCAGCAGCGCGCGAGATCAGATCATCACTTACGCACATTCACAAAAGCTCGACCACCCGACGCTCATCGGTCATAGCCTCGGCGGCACACTTGCTCTTATGATCGCTGAACAAGCGCCGGAATTACCCCGCGGTATCGTCTCCGTCGATGGCCTGCCCTTCCTCGCCGGCGTTATGTTTCCCGGCGTGATCGATCTCGAGGGAGCGAAAAAAGGCGCCGCTGCGATGGGCGCGATGATGGCCAAGCAAACACCCGAACAGTTCGCGACCTACCAGCGCACGGTCTCCATTCCCTCGATGGTGACCAAGCCCGAAGACGTCACGCGCATCGCCGACATGTGTGCGAAATCCGACGGCGCTACCGTCAGCCAGGCCATGAACGAAATGTTGACGCGCGATTTCCGCCCCGACCTCGGCAGGATCAAAGTTCCGATCACTGTCTACGGCGCGCTGGCAGGGCTAATCCAATTCGCGCCTAAAGAAACGCTGGAGGCCAACTACAAAAAGCAGTTCGTGAATGCGCCTCAGACGAAGTTCGAGTTCTTCGAGAAGGCGAAGCACTTCATCATGATCGACGATCCCGCAGGCTTCCAAGCCGCGCTCGAAAACGCCTTGGCCGCCAACTAATCCCACGCCCCGAAACACGACCCAACACCATGACGAACAAATATATTATCGGAAACTGCCTTCTCTGGGCTGCCGCCATCCTCGCCTCTGCGATTCTCCATGCGCCTGTGTCCCTGACGGGCCTCCTCCTCCCGGCGCTCGCGGTCGGTTCCTTCGTGATTCGCCCGAGAGCCGCGTAAATTACCTGCCATGCCTGAACGCTCCACGCCGCCCCGCCCGCCCGCCCTTTATTGGGTGTGTCAGGCAAGCGGCTGGGGCGCTTTCTTTCTCCTCAACTTCTTTACCAGCAAAGGATTCATCACCCCGAGCTGGCAGCTCACGAGCGGCTACGCGCTTCTCAGTGTCTCTGGCATCCTGCTCAGCCACGGGTTCCGTTCGTTTCTTCTCCGACGTGGCTGGCTGGAGTTACCGATTTCGCGACTGCTTCCCCGCGTCGTCGGCGTGAATCTCCTTCTTGCCGTCATTCTCGTCGCGATCGTAACGGTCTTTTTCATCTTCGTGCCGCCGCGCGGTGGAACCGGCTTCGACCATGGCCCAGCCGCTTATCGCGCCGCACTCGTCATCTTTACTTTCAATGACTTCATTATCTTCACCCTCTGGTCGGGGATTTATTTTGGCGTCGCATTTTCCAAACGGCAACGCCGAATGGAAATCGAGCGCTACCAGGCCCAGGCCGCGCTCGCAGAAGCCGAGCTGCGCGGCCTGAAAAGCCAGCTCAACCCGCATTTCCTCTTCAATTCCCTTAACAGCCTGCGCGCCCTCGTCGTGGAGGATCCGACGCGGGCGCAGGAAGCCATCACCCAACTGGCCGGCATCCTCCGTTACCACCTGCAATCAGGAGAACGCGCGCTCGTTCCGCTCCGGGAAGAGATCGAAACCGTCGATCGCTATCTCGCGCTCGAACTGATCCGCTTCGAGGATCGCCTCACCGTGGAGCGCGCGATCGATGAGGGAACCCTCGCTTGCCTGGTGCCGCCGCTCGCCTTGCAAACCCTGGTCGAGAACGCGGTCAAATATGGGGTCTCGCGCGAGACGAGCCGCGCTGTCATCCAGCTCACCGCTTGCTTGCAGGCCGACCGCATCGTTATTTCCGTGAAGAATACCGGCACCCTGCGCCGCGATTCGCCTAACGAATCGACCAGCCTTGGCCTGGCGAACCTCCGTACTCGTTTGCGCCTGCTCTTTGCCGAACGCGCTACTTTCGCTTTGCACGAAACCGAGCCCGGCTGGGTCGAAGCCCAGCTTGAACTTCCCGTCACGAACGCATGAAAGCGCTTCTGATCGACGACGAACGCCTCGCTCGTGCCGAGCTGCGCCGGCTTCTCCAAGCGCATCCCGAGATCGAGATCGTCGGCGAAGCGGCCAATGCCGCGCAGGCCGAGGAGAAAATTCGTGCCCTCCAACCCGACCTCATCTTTCTCGACGTGCAGATGCCCGGCCGGACCGGCTTCGAGCTCCTCGCGGAGTTGCCCGGCTCGCCGCGCGTCATTTTCACGACCGCCTACGATCAATACGCACTCAAAGCCTTCGACTTCGGCGCGATCGATTATCTCCTCAAGCCGATCGAGCCGATCCGCCTCGCCCGCGCTCTCGTGCGACTGGATTCCCCCAGAGAAACTCCGGAACCGCCGACGGCCAGCGAGGGCATCCTTGGCGAAAACGACCAGGTTTTCTTGAAGGACGGCGAACGCTGCTGGCTCGTCAGGGTGAGCGACCTCCGCCTGCTCGAATCCGAGGGCAACTATGCCCGTGTCTATTTCGCCGAGAATCGCCCGCTTATCCCGCGCACGTTGCAAAGCCTCGAATTACGACTCGATCCTCAGCTCTTCCTGCGAGTGAGCCGTCAGCACATCATCAACCTGCGCGTCGTGCGCAAGATCGAGCCGTGGTTCGATGGCGGCCTGCTCCTGCATCTGGGCGAGAACGATCCGTCCATCAAAGTCGCCCGTCGCCGCGCCCAGGAGTTGCGCGAGCGCTTGAGTTTGTAGGCGAGCGCATTTGCGTCCGCCGAGGCGCGCTGGCATTCTCAGCCTTGCCAGCCATGTCCGAAGACCGCAAAACACCCGACCAACGCGCCCAGATGACCGACCTGGAGCGACTGCGCCATTCCGCGGCGCACGTACTCGCGACCGCGATCCTCAAGCTCTGGCCGGAAGCGCAATTCGCCGCCGGTCCGCCGGTGGAGAACGGTTTCTATTACGACGTCGAACTGCCGCATCGCATCTCGCCGGAAGACTTCGAGAAAATCGAGGCCGAGATGAAAAGGGAAACCAAAGCGAATCACACCTTTGAACGCGTCAGCGTGAGTCGGGCCGAGGCTCTTGCTCTGGCCGAAGCTGGCGAACTCGGAGCGCTCGCACCGCGCCCCGAGGCTTCAAAGTTCAAACTCGACATCATCCAGGGCATTCCCGAAGGCGAAGAAATCTCGCTCTACCGCAACGGCGAATTCACCGATCTCTGCGCCGGCCCGCACGTCATGCGCACTGGAAACATCGGCGCGTTCAAGCTCACCCATGTCGCCAGCGCCTATTACAAAGGCGACGAAAAAAATCCGCAGCTCCAGCGCATCTACGGCACCGCCTTCAAAAACAAGACGCAGCTCGACGAATACTTCGCCATGCTGGAGGAAGCGAAGAAGCGCGACCACCGCAAGCTCGGCAAAGAGCTCGAACTTTTCACCTTCGACGACGACGTCGGCCCTGGCCTTCCCCTCTGGCTCCCGCGCGGCGCCGCCATCATCGAGGAACTGGAGAAGCTGGCGAAGGAAACCGAATTCGCCGCCGGCTATCAACGCGTCCGCACCCCGCACATCGCGCGTGAGCAGCTTTACCTAACGAGTGGTCACCTTCCCTACTACGCGGACTCGATGTTCCCCCCGATGCAGCTAAAATTGGATCCGGAGGCCGAAACCGAAGTCCTTAAATCGCAGCGCGAGTTGAAGGCCCTCTGGGACAAGCGCGACGAGATCAGAAACCAGATAGACGAACTTCAGCGTCGTATCGAGACGACTAAGGGTTCCGAAAAATTTAAGGAAATCGGAGCAAATTTAGGAAAGGCAGACTCAAAGGAATCGACATCATATCTCGCTCTGTTGGATGCCGAACAGAAGGCTAGCGAGCAACGACAGATGCTAGCGAAGGTCAGTGAGCAGGTAGAGCTCCTTGAAAACCAAATCGAAACGACCCTGTCGCATCATCGCTACTATCTCAAGGCGATGAACTGCCCGCATCATCACAAGCTCTTCGGAGCGGTGCCGCGTAGTTATCGCGACCTGCCCCTGCGCCTCGCCGAATACGGTTGCAACTATCGCTACGAACAAAGCGGCGAACTCTTCGGACTTATGCGGGTGCGTTCGCTGCAGATGAACGACGCCCACATCTACTGCACCGAAGAGCAATTCGAAGAGGAGTTCCGCGCCGTAAACGAAATGTATCTGAAGTATTTCAAGATCTTCGGGATCGAGAAATACGTCATGCGTTTCTCCACCCACGAACCGGCCAAGCTCGGTCAGAAATTCGTCGATAACCCCGCGCTCTGGGCCAAGACCGAGGACATGGTCCGCGGCGTCCTCCAGC
>JBPCLK010000060.1:0-22908 GCA_051003355.1 Chthoniobacterales bacterium
TCGGGCCGGCGAGATTCGAACTCGCGACCTCTTGAAC
Source organism: Chthoniobacterales bacterium (assembly GCA_051003355.1). GTDB lineage: Bacteria > Verrucomicrobiota > Verrucomicrobiia > Chthoniobacterales > UBA10450 > Palsa-1392. The sequence goes on from JBPCLK010000060.1 coordinate 38, forward strand.
CCCATTCAAGCGCACTACCAAGCTGTGCTACGGCCCGAAGAGCGAACTAATCGCCGCACCAGTTGCGCTTGCCAAATTTTTTTCCCAGCGCGACGGATGGAGTAACACATGAGCCATGCCTTCCATGACAGGCCTTTGCCAGGCGAAACGCCGATCGATCGAATGGCCAAGCCGTTTCAGGAGTTTGCCAAGCTGGAAGCTTCTGGCGGAATGTTGCTCATCGGCTGCCCGGTGGCTGCGTTGATTTGGGCAAATTCGCCGTGGGCTGCGAGCTATTTTAGTCTCTGGCACACGAAGCTGACTTTTGGCTTCGCGGGCCGCCAACTCTCGGAGGAGCTGCACTTCTGGATCAACGACGGATTGATGGCGATCTTTTTTCTGCTCGTCGGTCTCGAGATTAAACGGGAGGCGCTGGTGGGCGAATTGGCTTCCTTTAAGAAAGCTGCCCTGCCCATCGTGGCCGCGCTCGGCGGCATGCTTGTTCCGGCTGGTTTCTATTATTTTTTCAACCGCACTGGACCGGGCGCGGTCGGCTGGGGTGTGCCGATGGCCACGGACATCGCCTTCGCGCTCGGTGTGCTCGCACTGCTCGGCGATCGTGTGCCGAGCTCGCTGAAAGTCTTTCTCGCCGCCCTCGCTATCGCGGATGACATCGGCGCAGTGCTGGTCATCGCTTTTTTTTACACGGCCCAGATTTCGTGGATCAGCCTGGCCGTGGCGGGTGCTTTTTTTGTGGCGCTAATCTTCATGAATCGAGTCGGCGTCAGGCACCCGCTGGTCTACACTGTGCTCGGGGTGGGAATGTGGCTGGCATTCCTGCAATCCGGCATTCACGCGACGGTCGCGGGCGTGCTGCTCGCTCTCACCATCCCAGCCCGCCGGCGGATCGATAACGCGGCGTTTCTCGCCCGCAGCGAGAGCATTCTGAACGAATTTCGTCAGGCCGACCAGGTCAACGACTCGATCCGCGCCAGCGCGACCCGCAGCGCCGCCCTGAGTGTTCTGGCGGCGGATTGCCAGCATGCTGAAGCGCCCATGCTGCGTTTTGAGCATGCGCTCGTGCCCTGGATCAAACACGTCATCATGCCGGTCTTCGCACTCGCTAATGCCGGTGTCGCCTTCAATGCCGGCGCCCTTGCTGCACTCGTTAGTCCGATCAGCATCGGCATCATTTTCGGCTTGGCTCTGGGGAAACCGATTGGCATTGTCGCGTTCTCGTGGCTCGCGCTTCAGCTGCGGCTGGCTCGTCTGCCGGCTGGAGTCGTCTGGCGCCAAGTGGTCGGGGTCGGCGTGCTTGGTGGAATTGGATTTACCATGTCTCTTTTCATCGCCGATCTCGCGTTTGGTTCCGCAACGGAACTGGAGACTGCCAAAGTGGGCATCCTGGTGGCCAGTGTAGCTGCCGGACTTGTCGGCATGCTCATCCTTCGGCAGCGAGTGGCCTAACGAGGAGCGGGGCTTTCCGCCCAGGCATGCAGAAAGCTCTCGATCAGAAACGGCAGATCGTCGCTGTAACCACCTTCCAAAATCGCTCCGGCCGGAATCGCAGTCTCTCGCAGCCAGCGACCGAAGAGCGCGAAATCGTCCGCCTGCAGGCTCATCTGTGTGATCGGATCGCCTTCGTAGGCATCGAAACCGGCGGAGACGAGCAGGAGATCGGGCTTGAAATCCAGGAGCTTCGCCAGCGCGCGCTCGACCTCGGAGCGGTGTTGCGCGCGTGGAGTGTGGGGCGCTACCGGAAAATTATGGATGTTGCCTAACGAACGGGTGCCGGTGCCTGGATAACCGGGAAATTGATGGACCGAAGCGAAAGCAAGACGTTCATGGCCGGCCACGATCGCCTCGGTGCCGTTGCCATGGTGGGCGTCGAAATCCCAGATCGCAACCCGCTCGGCCCCGCCGGCCAGGGCATCGAAAGCGGCGACCGCGACGTGATTAAAAAAGCAAAATCCCATCGCCTGGTCACGCGTGGCGTGATGGCCCGGCGGTCGCATGAGGCTGAAGGCCGGCGTGCCGCCTAACGACGCCCGGGCCACAGCACAGGCCGCTCCGGTGGCCCGGGCCGCATGTTGTGCGATCTCGGGATAGGCCGGCGTATCAGCATCGAAATCGTGCCCGCCCGTCCGGATGCGCGCAAGGTGTGCGGGACTGTGCGCGCGGAGGAGCATCTCGTCGGACGCCGCGCTCGGTTGCCGCCATTCCAAATCGGGACAAGCCGCGCGCAAATGGTGCTCGCTCGCGCTGGCACGGGCTGGGCGCTCGGGATGGCCGGCGGCGCCGTAGTCGGTGCAACGTGGGTCGTAAAAAACAATCACTTGCCCGGCCGTCGCAGGAGGTGCCGGTAATGCTCCCAATAAGCCCAAACCAAAAAGAGAGTGACCAGGGCAAAACCGATCGCCATCGGGAGCCCCTTCGGCTCCATCGTGGCGTGGAAGAGAACGATATTAAAAACGACCGGACATAGAATGGTCAGCCCGAGCACGGGAAGGAAATTGAGCAGAAGGAGCAAACCGCCGACGATCTGGCAGAGGAAGACTACTTTCATATAGCCGGTGGTGGTCACGGCGGCGAAGAATTGCCCGGCCGGGCTGTTCGGCGATGGCAGCTCGCCCATCGGGATGAAATGAAGAAATCCATTCAAGCCGAAGACGACGAAGGCCAGGCCGAGCAGGCTGCGGATGATGATGGTGGCGATTTTCATCCTCGCAGAATCCGGCGACCGACCGGGAAAGACAATGCGAAAGTCAGTGGTCGCGAGCCATACGCCGCCACGGATCCCGGCTAGCGGTCGTTATTTCCCGATCAGGATCAAAATCCCGGCGAGTAAGGCGAGGATTGGCAGGAGAACGCCGAAAGATAAACCGGCCAATCCCAGAATGCCGACTCCGATGAGATAAATCGCCAGAAGGAGCATGCCGATATTTTTGTTGAAGTTCATGGGCGGATGCTGGCCAGAGGCTTGACCGGATGCACGTCTTATTTTCCGGAAGCGGAAACCACCGCGGTGGGCCGATCATCCGTCGCCCTTTTGCCTCGAGAACGTGAACGATTCTTGAGTGGCGAATGCTCCGCAGAGCGTCCTGCCTAACAATCCGGTAAGCTGGCGGTAATCCTTTTGTAATCTGGGAGGCTTTTTCGCGATCCTTATCGGTGAGATGCATTGACAAACGATCCAAAAAATTACTAGAATCCATCTCCCGTGGCGTTCTGAATCCCGGAGGTCGCTGGGAATTCGGGTTGATGCCTTAAAGGATTTTTTTATGGATAGATGCATTCAACCTCGCCTCGTCAGGCTGAGTAAACTCGAAGCAGCCCGACGTCAGATTGAGTCTGCAATCTGGATTTGGTTTGTCGGCGAAGACTACGTCTCGGTTTATGCTCTGAGCGCGTCTGCGCACCGCCTTTTGCACGAGACAGCCGCCGTTCGTGAGTGTGCAACGTGGCCTTACGCGGGAAGTTATATCACAGAGCCCAAGGCCAAGACTCCTCGGCTCGATTCTGAAGACGGTGTGTCCTACTTTAATTCTGCCAAGCAGCTAGAGACCTACGAGATCAGCGAGCAGTGGACTGAAACCAATTTATTTGATGCGGTCATGGCCTACAGCAGCCAGGTGGACAGCCAAAGCCCCAGTGCCCTGATGGCGACTTTCGTGGTCCGATTTGGCGTACAAAGGCAGGATCTGTTTGTGCCCAATGCTTTTTCTCTCCTTGAGAGAAAGGTGAGCAAGACATTCAATCTCAAGCGTCTCCAGGCACTCTCTAAAATCGAGTTCCTCAAAGAATTCCTCGGTGTGCTGGATTGCCCACCCGAATAGCGTTGGACCTTGGGATTTTTCCCTCCAGTCATGGCGCCGTGAGCTACCTTCTCAGGTAAGGGTGGCCAGCTTGACCGCCCGGGAGGTTACCTCTAGAATGGGCGCTTACCGCGCCCCGAGAGGAAGCCCGTAGAGACGACGGCATCGGCCTTGCTCATTTGGTTCGGGACGGAAGCAGCGGTCAAAGAACTTAACACGATGGATTTTGCCTGGTCGGATCAACAACGAGAATTGCTCGACGCAGTCGGTCGCTTCGCCCGCGAACAGCTGAACTACGACGTCATCGAGAATGATCGCAAAGCGATCTTTAATCGCGACGCCTGGAAAAAATGTGGCGAATTTGGAGTCCAAGGTTTGCTCGTGCCGACCGAATATGGGGGTCTCGGTCAGGACCCGCTGACCACAGTCGCGGTCTTGGAGCGTCTTGGTTACGCCTGCAAAGACAACGGACTGCTCTTCTCGATCAACGCCCACATGTGGACTGCGGTGAGCCCATTGGTCAACAACGGCACCGAGGAGCAAAAGCAGAAATTCCTGCCCGGTCTCAGTAACGGCACCCTGATCGGCGGGAATGCCATGAGCGAGCCGAACAGTGGTTCGGACGCGTTTGCCTTGGCCACCACTGCGGCCAAAAAAGGCGACAAATACATTCTCAACGGCAGCAAGATTTTCATCACCAATGGCCCGGTCGCGGACGTGCTCGTGGTCTTCGCCAATGTCGACAAATCGCGCGGGGCCGACGGCATTACGGCGTTTCTGGTCGAGAAGGGGATGCCTGGCTTTGATCCGTCGCACAAGATCGAGAAAATGGGCGTGCGCACCTCGCCCATGTCGGAAGTCTTTTTTGAAAACTGCGAAGTGCCGGTGGCGAATCTGCTCGGCAAGGAAGGCGGCGGCGCGTTCCTCTTCACTCGCTCACTGACCTGGGAACGCGGCTGCATTCTGGCCAGCGCTGTCGGGTCCATGCAGCGTCTTCTCGAGAAGTGCATTCGTTATGCAAACGAGCGCAAACAAGGCGGGCAATCGATTGGTAAATTTCAGCAGGTGGCCGTCAAAATTGTGGAGATGAAACTCCGCATCGAGAGCGCCCGCCACATGCTCTATCACTTCGGCTGGGTGGCCGGACATCGCAAAGCCGTCTACCTGGAAGCGGCCATGACCAAGCTCCACATCGCGGATGCGTGGGTGAAATGCGCCGAGGATGCCATCCAGATCCACGGCGGCTACGGCTATATGACGGAATATGAAGTCGAACGCGAATTGCGCGACGCGATCGGCGCCAAGCTCTATTCCGGCACGAGCGAAGTGCAACGAAACATCATCGCCTCTCTCATCGGCCTGTGAGCCAGCCGATTGCGAAAATTCTTGTTCCGTTCAAGAGCGTGCCTGACCCTTACGAGGCGGCCGCTCCCGGCGGCTCGGCTTCAACGGCGAAGGCCGTGGTCAATCCTTTCGACGAAATCGCCATCGAAGAAGCATTGCGTATCCGCGAACGAGGCGAAGCGACCGAGGTCGTCGGCCTAACGATCGGAGGCGCGGCGGTCGACGAGCAGGTTCGGGCTGCTCTGGCTATGGGCGTCGATCGCGCTCTTCGCATCGATGACGCGCGTGCGCTCGATCCCTATGCGGTCGCGCGGATTCTCCGGGCCGTGGTCGAGAAAGAAGCTCCGCAGCTCGTGCTCATGGGAAAACAGGCGGTGGACGACGACTCCAATCAGGCTGGCCAAATGCTGGCGGGTTTGTTAGGCTGGCCGCAGGCGACTTTTATTTCCAAGATCGAATTGATCGAGGACGGGACTGGCGCGCGGTGTACCCGCGAGACGGATGGCGGGCTTGAAGTCATCGAGGTCACTTTGCCCGCGGTGGTCACGACCGACCTGCGCCTGAACGAGCCGCGCTACGTTTCCATGCCCGGCCTGATGAAGGCGCGCAAGAAAACGATTGAGACAATGACCTGCGAAGCGCTGGGCGTGAAAGTGGAGCCGTTGACCAGGGTGCTCTCCACGGAGCGGCCGGCGCGCCGGAGCGCGGGCGCGCGCGTCGAGTCAGTCGAAGAGTTGTTCCAGAAGCTCAAGGAGGAGGCGAAGGTGCTTTGATGAGCGCGACGACTTTGATTCTGGTCGAACACGATCGGCGGGAGGTGAAACGTCCGTCGCTCCATGCGATCACCGCCGCGCGTCAGTTAGGTGGCGACTTTGCGCTTCTATTGTTGGGCCAGGGTCTCGACGAGATGGCAAATTCGCTGGTCTCCTACGGCGCAGCAATGGTCCTGGTGGCCGACCACGAAAAACTGGCGGAACCATTAGCCGATCGTTATGGCTCGGTGGTCGCGCAGGCCGCGCAGAAATCAGGAGCGACCACGCTGCTCGGGCATTCCTCGACTTTTTGTAAAGATATCCTGCCTCGCGCCGCAGCCTTGCTTGATGCGCCGATGTTGACCGATGTCGTGGCGATTGAAGAAAAAGATGGCGCGATTTCGTATCAGCGGCCGGTCAGCGCCGGCAGCATGCTCGCGACGGTTCAACTGACGGGAGAGAAACGAGTCCTGATCGTTAGGGCTTCCGCCTTCGACGCTCCGGCGACCGATTCGTCGGCCAGCCCGATCGAGCGTTTTGAGTTCGATGCTTCGTCTTTGCCTGATGGAACCAAATTTGTTTCGCGGGAAGAACGCGTTTCCGACCGGCCGGATCTGACCGAGGCCCGGGTGGTCGTCGGAGGCGGACGACCGCTCAAGGACAAGGAAAGTTTCGACCGGTTGGTGGTCGGCCTGGCCGATCTCCTGGGCGGTGCGGTCGGCGCGACGCGGGCGGCAGTCGATACCGGCCTCGCGCCTAACGACTACCAGATTGGCCAGACCGGCAAAGTCATTGCGCCGGATCTTTACATTGCGCTGGGTATCTCTGGCGCCATCCAACATCTGGCGGGGATTAAGGATTCGCGGGTCATCGTCGCGATCAATAAGGATCCCGAAGCGCCGATCTTCCAGATGGCTACCTACGGCTTGGTGGGCGATCTGCATCAGATCGTCCCGCAATTGATCGAACTGATCCGCAAAGGATAACCCCCATGCCGGTCCCGATGAACGAGGCCACGCGCGAAGTTTTCGGCAACATCGCGCCGTGGATGCGGGTCGTGTTCTTCCTCATGATGCTCGCGAGTGTCGCAGCGCTGGGCTGGCAGATTTATGCGCATTGGCGTTCGTGGCAAAAGGGGCAGCCTGGAGGATTTGAAAAGAGCCCGCGCGTTTGGCTCGAGCGCCTGACGGTTTACGCCCTCGCGCAAAAACGGGTGCACAAGAAATCACTCGGTGCGGTCCTCCATCTTCTGCTCTTCAGCGGATTCGTGGTTCTCACCATTGGCACCACGCTCCTCGCGATTGCGGCCGATGGTCCCTACAACTTCCACCACGGCTGGTATTACCTCATTTACGAGCTGGTCATGGACGTTTTTGGCGTGGCCTTCATCGTTGGTTGTTTGCTCGCTCTCTATCGCCGGGCTTTTCATAGGAAGGCGAGCCTCGGTCATAACTGGCGAGACTGGGGCCTGCTTGGCATCCTTCTCGCCCTCGGAGTCACTGGCTTCGCGGTCGAGGCCTTGCGTATGCATTACACGCAAGTGCAGCCCTGGGTCGCGCAGTGGTCTACGGTCGGTTGGTTGATCGACAAATCGATGCTGCAGGGAATCGATCTCCCGACTGCGCAAGGCATGCACCTGGTTACTTGGTGGGTGCACACCATTTTGGTCGCCGCCTTTTTCGTGACGATTCCGGTGGACCGTTTTCTGCACGTCATCACGGGGCCGATGAATATCGCGGCGCGGCCCGAGCGGCCCATGGGCGCATTGGTTCCGCTGAAGATGGAAACGGTCGAGGAAACCGGTCTCATCGGCGTGAGCAAAATCGAAGATTTCAACCGGCAGCAACTCCTCAGTCTCGACGCGTGCATGGAGTGCGGCCGCTGCGAGGACGCGTGCCCGGCGACTGCCTCCGGCAAGCCACTTTCCCCGAAAGCGGTCGTGACCGACTTGCGCGGCGTCATGGCCAACGGCGGCGAATTGCACAGTGTCGCGATTCAGGCCGACACGCTCTGGTCATGCACCATGTGCCAGGCCTGCGTGCAGGAATGCCCGGTCTTGATCGGACACGTCGATCTCATTAGTGACATGCGCCGTTACCTCGTCGGGGAAGGCAAACTCTCGGGTCCGCCGGCGCGTGCTCTGCAGCAGATCGGCAATCAAGCGAATCCTTACGGGCGGCCTAACGGAGAACGTCTGGCCTGGGCCGAAGGTCTGGATGTTCCGACGGTCGAGTCGAATCCGGACTTTGAATATCTCTTCTGGGTCGGCTGCGCTGCCTCCTTCGATCCACGCGCGCAGAAAGTGGCTCGCGCGACCGCGCAGTTGCTCAAGAAAGGCGGAGTGAACTTCGCGGTCCTGGGCAAAGAAGAAACGTGCACGGGTGATCCGGCCCGGCGCATCGGGGACGAATTTCTATTCCAGGAACGCGCGCAGACCAACGTGGAAACGTTAGGCCGCCGCAAAGTGAAAAAGATTGTGACCGCCTGTCCGCATTGCCAGAACACGCTGCGAAACGAGTATCCGCAATTCGGTGGAGAGTATGAAGTGCAGCATCACTCCACCTTGCTCGCGGACTTGATCAAGACCGGTAAACTGCAAGGCGACCCGACCAATGGAGGCGATCCAATCACTCTGCACGATCCTTGTTATCTGGCGCGGGTGAACGGCGAAACCGAAGCCATACGCGAGGTGCTCGGCGCGGCGCAGGACGATCAGTATCGCGAAATGCCGCGTTGCGGGAATAAGACCTTCTGTTGCGGAGCGGGCGGCGGCCGGATGTGGTTCGACGAGCCGCCGGCGCAGCGCGTTTCCAATCTGCGTGCGCAGGAAGCGGTGGCGACCGGCGCGAAGACTTTGGCGACCGGTTGTCCATTCTGTCTCAACATGATGAGCGATGGCATGGCGAGCACCGAAGGCGGCGGCGAGGTGAAGGTTCTCGATATCGCCGAGGTGCTGCTTGGGCGCCAGAGCAATGGCGCGGGCGCTTCGGCGGGGACGATGACGGCGTCCGAAAGTGGATCAGCGGAGTAACTCCGCCAAGCGATGGGCCTTGAGATAGGCTGCGTCGGAGTGGCGCCGTTTTTGTGCCACATGTTTCACGACCAACATGAGCGGAAGACGGTTGAGGATCAGATCGTAAAGCATCCAGACCAAGCCCTGGAGGAAATCCGCATCGCTGAGTGATATTGCTCCTTCCGCGGCGAACGCTTCGCGATAGATACCGATTTCCTTCTTCGCATCTTGCTCCTTAAAATCGTCGGGCAAAGTGTAAATGAGATGTTCCGCCAGATCGCGTTGCGGCAGACCGATCAGCGCGCGTTCCCAGTCGAAAACGCTCAATTGAAAATCGTCCCCTGTTTTGGCGAAAGCGAGATTCTGCGGGTTGACGTCTCCGTAGAGCAACGTCTTCGCCTGACGATCGACCTGTGGATACCAGTCGTCCAAGGTGTCGAGAATCTGCTGATGCCGTTTAGCCAGAGATTTCGTCATGACTGCGGGATAGGTTTGCGCAAGGAAATCGTAAAGAGATTGCCAGAGCTCGCGCGCCTGGGTCATGACTTCGGTATCGCAGACGTAAAAGTAACCCGTATCCAGTAACGACTGGTAGTTGTTAGAAAAGCGGGCGTGGATTCTGGCGATGCCGCGCAAGGTGAGATCGGAGCAGTCCGGCGCCCAGCGCTCGGTTGTGTCATCGTCTGGGCTGAGAATGATGCTGCCGGCGGCCAGTTTTTCTTCCAGCCGCAAAGTGTAGCCGGTCGCTGACTCGAGATAAACGCCCCACGAACGAGGGAGGAAAGGGCTGAGCGGCTCCGCGAAATCGCGGAAAAGAACGGCTTCCTTCAGATTTGGCGTTTGGTAATCGGAATTCCGCAGATAGTTGACGAGCGATCCGCGCAGGGCAATGTCCGCTCCCTTGAGCAGGCCTTGATAAACCCGGAGAATCTCGTCTTCGTCCGGTTTCGCCTTCACCATCACGTCGATGGGCCGCCGACTGGCCGACGCTACCCGATAGGTGATGCGATAAGGATAAACTCCCAGCAGTCGAGCGCTCTTCTCGCAATACTTGAAGGCGTGTCCCTGAAGGTGGGCATCGAGACACTCGATCCTCTCTACCTCACAACCCCGCCCTAAACCGTTCGTTAGGGCGCGGGTGATGAGTTCTTCGGCACTCTCGGAGGATGGCTCTGTCTTCGCAGCCATATAAACGACGGTGCCTCCGACCGAAGTTTTTCGAGTGAATTACTTGCTGAGGAGGTCGTGCGGAATCTTGGCGCCGTTGTCAGCCAGCTTCTTCATCACTTCCTTGTGCAGCCAGGTGTTCATGGCCGCCGAGTCATTCGTATCGCCGGAGTAATGCAGATCTTGCGCGAGTTCCTTGCGCGCAGAGAGGCTGCTGTCCATGCCGACGAGTTTCATCAGGTCGACGATCGAGCGTTTCCAATCGAGTTTCTCGGAATTTTTCGAGGCCAGATCGTTGAGAATGGCCTCCACATCCACTTGCTGTGCCGGAGCGGCCGGTGCACCAGCAGGCGCGGGAGAAGCGACGGGTGCTGGCATGGCAGGAGCGCCGGAGCCCTGAGTCGCTGGAGCACTGGCGGGCGCGGTCGGCGAGGAGGCGGCGCCGGTGGTAGCCGTCGCGATCGGTGCGTGGTGGAAAATTTTCGACATTAAAGTGTTAAAGAGGCCCATATGATTCTTTCTAGGTTGAGTTGCGTGTTGGTTACTGGTCATTCGGTTTTGTCGACCTAACCGGTTGGATTTTGAACCTTTTAAAAGAACTTTCCGCGAATCTATTTTCGGGTGGCGAATTATTTGTCTTAAATTGACGGGCTGACCGTTGACCGGATGAGAAATTCTTGAATTCGTTAGGCTGTCGAGGCGATCATGTTTTTCGCACCCGGGGCGCGAGGGTTAGCGTGACAGTTGGGGTTCGGAGAAGAACTTATGAGCAATCCGGCGACCAAACTCGGCCACTAAGGGCGGCATCATTATCGGACTGCTCATCGTCGCGGTGGGTGGGTTTTGGTTAATCTGCTCTTGCCTAACGAATTAACGCAGGAATTTAAGGTGGCTCAGGGCCACTCAGTGAAGGATTGAATCAGCCGGGTAAACGACGCCGTCCTTGATGACCTGGTCGATATCCGAGGCGCGACCGATGTCTTCGAGCGGATTGGAATTCAGCACCACCAGATCGGCGTAGTAACCGGGAGCGATGGCGCCGATCTTCGCGCCGGTTTCGCCGCCGAAAGTCTGAGCGGCGGTTGCCGTCGCGCTCTTTAGAATCTGCATGGGAGTGAGGCCGGCCTGCTTCATTAATTGAAACTCTCGGAAGAGGGCTGGCCCATGGATGGTCCCGATATTGCCTGCGTCCGTCCCGGCGGCGATCGGAATTCCGGCGTCCTCCAGCGTTTTCAGGTTTTTCAGTGCGACGTCGTAGGTCTGGTCAATGTGTCGGAGTGTTTGTTGCGGATCGTCGACCGCCTTTTTGATTCGATTCGGCATCTTGCCGGGCGGCAGCTTGGTCACGTCGAGGGTGGCGATGACTTCGGGATTGCCCCAGGCTTTCTCCTCCGATGTCAAATCCAACTGATGGGCGAAAGTGCGGCCGTAGCGTTCGAAGACCACCAGCGTCGGCGTCAGGATAGTGCCGTGCTCCCTGAGCAGTTTGACGAAGGCGGGATCGACTGGCTTATCGGTCACACTATGGACGAGGAGATCGGCTCCTTCTTCCACCGCCGCGCGGGCCGCTTCCAATTCCGTGGCGTGAACGGCGACCCGCAGTTTGAGGGCATGACTCTCGGCGATCACGGCTTTCACTACGGGGCGGAAAAGGGCCGCGCGTTCGGCATCACTTTGCGCAGGCGCTGGGGAAGATGCGGCTGGCGGCATGATATACCAAATCTTGATGTAATCGGGTTTCGCCGCCGCCAGCTTCCGGACGAACTCCCGGCCTTCGGCGGGCGTGTCGATTTTTACAATCGGTGGATCGCCCAGGTCGAGCTGCGGTCGAGCGACGCTCGAAATTAAAGGACCCGCTGCGGCCATCCGCGGCGCCTTCGCGGTTGAGTTGGCGATTTTGCGGACCTCGAAATTCCACATCGGGCCGCCGACGTCGATCACGCTCGTGATTCCGCTGCGAAGGTAGCGGGCGAAAGCGTCTTGCAGGTGGCCCTTCACCCAGGCGACTTCTTCCCGGTAGGGGCGAACGTTCGTCAGGTCGACCACGTCTGGCCGGGTGAAGAGATCGCCCGACTGGAAGAAATGAACGTGAGTATCGATGTATCCGGGAAGGATGAACTTGCCGCGGCAATCGATTTGCCGAGTCTCGGGTGGAAGCGACATATCCGCGGTCTTTAACTCTACGATCTCCTTTCCCTCGAGCAGAAGAGTGGCGTTGGAAAGGGTCTTCCCATCGGCGGGATTGATCACGGTGGCGCCGACCAGCGCGATTTGTTCCGCCGACAAATTCGTTAGGCTATAAATGACGGCCAGGCTAAGGACCACCGAGCGGAGTGAAAAGAGCAGCGATTTCCCGGACATGCTGAAGCTATAGCGGATGGAAGGTGCCCCCGCCAATCAACCATTCCGCGTGGAGCTCTGCGCCGGCAATCCTGCAGAAGCCAGGCACGCGGTTTCCCACTGCTGGCGTCGTCGCCATGGCTGCCCGCAGAGGTGAATCGCATAACGAGAAACATCCGCGCCAGTCAGCAGGCGCGAACTATCGGCAGATGAAACACACAACCAACTCACTAAAACGCTTTACTCTCTGCCTTGCTGCGTTGGCAGGGGTATTCACTCTAGCCTCTTGCGATTCCAAACAGGAGAACGCTCGTGAAGACGCTGCCGACAAGAAGGCTGATACGATAGAAAATAAAGCCGACGCTGTCCGCGATAACGGCGAGAAGAAGGCCGACGCCATCGAGGAGAACAAGTCGATGTCCAACGACCATTCCACAAATCAGGCCATGGAAAACAAAGCGGACGGTACTCGCGATGCCGCGGACGCCACGGCTGACAAGATGGAAAACAAAGCGGACGCGGTTCGTGATATGAGCCCCACTCCGACTCCCTAACATTTGCTTCTGCTCGGCGGTCGCACCGATCGAGGTGCGACCGCTGGGGCAGAATATCCCCTCGGCGAGCGAGAATGCCTCCAGCCGGGCCTGTTCGCGGCTCGCTATAGATCCGGTCGATTCTCTTTCGTACGCCGTTTTGCCTCGCGCTGGCGCCAGGCCCCAATCTCCCGGTGATTACCGGAAAGGAGGACGTCCGGCACCCTCCAGCCTCGAAAATCCGCCGGCCGGGTGTATTGAGGCGCCTCCAGCAACCCTCCGCTAAAGCTATCGTCGCTCGCGGATAGCTCGTCTCCCAGAACGCCCGGCAGCAGCCTGACCAGGGCGTCCACGAAAACAACGGCCGCGATGGCACCGTTGGTCAACACGTAATCACCAATTGAAATCTCGGCGTCGACCAGATGATCGATGACGCGGTGATCGATGCCCTCGTAGTGACCACAGATAACGATGAGATGTTGCTGGGTGGAAAATTCGCGAGCCAGCGCTTGCTCGAAGCGCCGGCCTTGAGGCGTCATCAGGACTACCGTGCTCTTCTCCCGGCGGAGCGACTCGACCGCTGCGAAAATCGGCTCCGGTTTCATCACCATGCCCGGGCCGCCGCCGAAAGGAGAGTCGTCGACCACGTGATGGCGATCGTTAGTCCAACTGCGGAGATTGTGAATTTGCAATTCGAGCGCGCCGGCGGACTGAGCCCGGCCCATCATGCTCTCGCCTAGCGGGACCCGGCAGCTCTCGGGGAAGAGCGTAATGATATCGACGCGCACAGGCTAATGTTCGTCCTGTTCCACGGGCACGACCGGGGCCGGCCCATTCCGGAATTCTCGGTGTCGAATTTTCCCGCCTGCATGGGCGATATAGGCACCCGCGCCGAGGACGGCGAAAGAACAGAGCAGCGTCACAAGCGCCAGCGCAGTCGCGGTGCGGGGCCACTTGGTGGGCACGAGGAGGGCCGCGGCAGCCAGGCCGGCGAGAACGTAAAAGGACCAGATGAATTCGTCGGCCCGATGCGCGTGCGCTTTCAGCCAGGCGCCCCCTGGTTCGTCCGACATGGAGAGAACGCGATCGTAACCTTCTTCGCCATAATGGCCGACCGGCCAGGCTACCAGGCCACAAAGCAAAATTAGAGCGAGAGGAGCAATCTGGGCTGCCCGGCTGCGCTGCACGAGGGCGACGATCAAGCCGAGGGCGGCGATCGCCAGACCGTAAACCGGGAGCGGATTGATGAGGACGTGAATGTATTCAGGCTGACTGAGATCCTGGCTAAGAGTGGCGATCATGTGCTGTTTTATTCGCTGATTTTTTTCGCTTCGCGAATCGGCGCGTATTTTTTCCAATCGTAGGCGGTGAAATGCCACCACTCGGTGCGCACTCCATAAAAACCTCCATGGCGCATGGCGGCCTGGAGGATTTTTAAATGTAATTTTACCTCGGGATCGTCCCCGTGATACCGCAGCTTCGCCGCCGGCGTGAATTCGTCGAAGGCCGTCGGCATCGCGACGTCATGCCCCTGCGCGTCGACCAGGGTGGCGTCCACCGCGACTCCCCAGGAATGGAGCGAGCCGTTGCCCTTGAGCGGATCGGCCACGAAAGCGCCATTATGCGATCGTTGCCAGAGTTCCATCTGCGCCGCCTGCGGTCGGTAGGCGTCCCAGATCTTCAGTCCATAATGGCGGGCCCGGAGAAACTGTTGCGCCTTGGCCAGGCGCGCGGCGGTGGTTGGCCTAACGAGAGCCGGGAGATCCTTCGGATACAGGGCGCGCCCGGTGATGTTGTCCGGCGTGGCGTAACGCAGATCGACCAGAATGGTCGGGTCGACGCTCTGGATGTCGACCAGGTTGTCATATTTCCCCCCAGCCTGGACCGAGGCCGCCAGCATGAGAAGGACAAGAAACTGAAAGACCATCAAAGCAGGACGAAAAGATGCATTTAGAGAGCCCCAGGGGCCGGGGCAGGGGATTGCGGCGGGCTCGCCGGCGCGGGTGCCGGCAAAGCTACCGGCTGCACATTAGCCAGCCTTTGCAGGAGCAGACGTGCAGCTCCGTCGGGGATGTCGAAATGCAGGTCCAGTTTATCGTCTTTCTGCTCCACCTTCGGCGCCTCGGTCGCGAGGATGAAATCGGAGGCCGGAATGGTGAGCCAGCGGGCCGGCTCATTCTGCAAGGCGGCCGCCCAACTTCTCGCCTTGGCCGCGTCAGCCGTGCGCACAATCAGGTGCGCTTTGGCTGGCTTGGCCAGCGTCATTTCGAAGCCGAGAAACTCGGCTTGCGCCAGGAACTCCGGAGGCAGAATCGGTCCGAAGAACGTAGCCAGATCATTGGGCGAGCGCGAAACCAGCCGGAGGGCGGCGTCGGAATCGAGTGTCTGGAATAGCTCGAGCAAAGGGTCATCGATCTTTAGGTCAGGTTCAGTCCCGAGTCGGACCTGGACCAACCGATCGACTTCGCCTAACGAACCTACGGCCAGCGTCTTCGGGCCGAGCCGGGCCACGGTGACCTCTTTGCCTTCCCAGATGACCAGACCTGTCACGGTGCTTTTGGCGAAGCTATCATCCTCGTTGAGCGTCCGCACCACTGGGGCCAGATCGCCGCGCGCTTCCACCAGCACGTATTCCTGCTCGGGCCGGCGTTCGCCTGTGGTCAGTGCACGAGTCACGCGCTGAGCTTCCTTGGCCAGGTTGAGCGCCGGAGTGCGCGCACCGGGGCCGAGCAAACCGGTCGCGACTTTTTGCCAGACTTCGGGTTGCTGTTTTCGCCATTCGTTAGGCAAGTCGCCTTTGTTGAACTGCTCGATGTCGATCGACATGATGGCGAGCGTTTCCCGCGGCAACCATTCGCGTTTGGTCGGCGATTTGGAAACCAAAGGCAGGATGATGGCGAGCAGGAAGAGAACTGAAACGATAGTGAAATAGAATTTCCGCAGTTCTTGTTTGTCGATCTTGCCCGAAAGGTCAGCCAACTCCTTTTTGTGTGCGCCGTGACGTTCTACGGCCGCCCGGCGCTGTTGCACCTCGGTCAGGAGATGGGGCGCGTTGGGCGGCGCGATGCCTTGTGAGGCGAGGTGTCGGCCGATGTTGAGGTAAGCCGGGTTTTTCTTTTCCTCGACCGTGCGGTGGTGCTCCCTGGCCTGCTTTATTTCTTCCTGCTGGGCCCGTGCGTTTTCGTTTAATTCGCGATCTCTTCCTTCATATTCGCTGCGAATCCGTGCGATGTTTTTGTCCACCTGTGCCACCAGCGCTTCGGCCGCAGCCAGCTTTTCGTGGGCGAAGCGGCAGGCATCCGCGCTGCCCAGGCGAGCTTGAGCGATCTCGGCTTTGACCCGCGGCAGGTTCGCCCGCTCCGAGCTGAGACGGTCCATCTGTTCCTGGAGGTCTTCCGGCGGAGGTTTGGCCGCCTGGAGAGCAGATACTTTCTTGAGGAGTTCGCGATCGGCCACGTCGTTTTCCTGCAAACGACCGTCCACGGTGTTCAGTTCTTTATCGCAGTGATCGGTGTTGGAACGCGCCGCGTCGCGGCTCTCCACCAGCGGACGTTTTTCTTCTTCCAGCCTGGCCAGTCCTTCCGCCTGCTTTTTCGAATTGTCCTGCCGTTGCGCGTCGATTTTCTTGAGCGCTTCCTCAACTTTCTCCAGCCGCACGGCGACTTCCTTCTGCTCTTGCTCGAACTTTTTCAGGGCGACAATTTCGTTTCGCACCTCGGGAAACCTGGCCGCCTCCGCCGTGCCTTCGCGGCCAAGCGCGATCTCGGATTTTTGCAGGAGACGCTGTTCATGCTTGAGCGCCATGCGCGTTTTTTGACGACGCAATTTCAGCGTGATCTCGCGCAATCCGGTGTTGATGAAACTCACGGAAGTAACCTAAGACACGATCATTCGTCCGCGCTGCCTAACTTTGCCAGCACGCTGAAATCTTCCAGGGTGGTGATGTCGCCGGTCACGGTCTGTCCGCTGGCGATTTCCTTGAGCAGACGGCGCATGATTTTTCCGCTGCGCGTTTTAGGAAGCGCTTCCGCGAAGCGCACTTCATCGGGCTTGGCGATGGCGCCGATCTGCTGGCCTACGTGACGGCGCAGTTCTTCCTTCAGGCTGGAAGTCGGCTTGATGCCGCCCTTCAGCGTGACAAAAACGACGACGCCCTGGCCTTTCAATTCATCCGGCCGCCCGACCGCAGCGGCTTCCGCGACCTTGGCGTGACTAACGAGCGCGCTCTCGATCTCCGAAGTGCCGAGGCGATGCCCCGCGACGTTGAGGACATCGTCAATCCGACCCACGATCCAGAAGTAGCCATCCCGGTCGCGCCGGGCGCCGTCGCCGGTGAAGTAACTTCCTTGATAGTCGCTCCAATACTGTTTTTTGTAGCGCGCTTTATCGCCATAGACGGAGCGGAGCATGGAAGGCCAGGGTCGCCTGACGATGAGTTTTCCACCCACGTTCGGGGGCACTTCCTTTCCTTCGGCATCCACCACCGCAGGATCCACCCCGAAGAACGGCAGAGTCGCACTCCCGGGCTTGGTCGGAGTCGCACCCGGCAAGGGAGTGATCATGATGGCGCCGGTCTCGGTTTGCCACCAGGTATCAACGATGGGGCAGCGCCCTTTGCCGATGACTCGGTGATACCACATCCAGGCCTCGGGATTGATTGGTTCACCCACCGTGCCTAACAATCGCAGGGAAGTGAGATCGTGCTTCTTCACCCACTCGTCGCCCCAGCGAATGAAGGCGCGTATCGCGGTCGGCGCCGTGTAGAGAATGCTCACCGCGTAATCATCGACAATCTTCCAGAAGCGATCCGGCTCGGGCCAGTTAGGTGCGCCCTCGTACATGAGCGTGGTGGCGCCGGCGGCGAGCGGACCGTAAACGACGTAGCTGTGCCCGGTCACCCAACCGACGTCAGCGGTAGACCAGTAAATATCTTCTTCCCGCAGATCGAAGACGTATTTCGAGGTGGCATGGATCCCAACCAGATAGCCGCCGGTGGTGTGGAGAATTCCCTTTGGTTTACCCGTCGAACCACTCGTGTAGAGGACGTAGAGCGGATGCTCGCTGTCCAGCGCAACCGGTGGGCATTTCGCGTCGACATATTCGAGTTCGCGGTGCCACCAGACATCGCGGCCTTCTTCGATATGAATGTCGTTTCCCGCCCGCCGGAAAACGATCACGCGTTTGACGGTCGTTTTTCCTTTAAGCGCTTCGTCGACGTTCTGCTTGAGCGGCACAATCGCGCCGCGCCGGTAACCTCCGTCGGCGGTGATGACCGCCGTCGCGCCGCAATCGGCGATTCGGTCGCGAATACTTTCGGCGCTGAAACCGCCGAAAACCACGGAATGGACCGCGCCGATGCGAGCGCAGGCGAGCATGGCGATGGCCGCTTCAGGAATGGTCGGGAGATAGATGATGACGCGGTCGCCTTTCCGAATCTTGTTCCGCTTCAGGACATTGGCGAAACGGCAGACTTCGCGATGAAGCTGCTGATAAGTCAGAGTGCGCTGGTCGCCTGGTTCGCCTTCCCAAATGACGGCGGCTTTATTGCGACGTGGGCCTTGCAGATGCCGGTCGAGGCAGTTTTCCGAGATGTTGAGTTTCCCGCCCATGAACCATTTTGCATTGGGCGCTTTCCATTGCAGGACTTTTTTCCACGGCTTTTGCCAGGTCAGTTCGCGAGCTTCGCGAGCCCAGAATTTTTCCGGCTGTCTAATCGACTCACGATGCATGCGCCGATACTGCTCGAGGCTCTTAATTCGCGCGTTGCGCGAGAAAGCGCGGGCCGGCTTGAAGACGCGGGTTTCCTTGAGATGAGACTCGATATTTTCCATGAGCGCCCTGGCAGGCTAACAAGCCGCGTCGGGAGGCTCAACGCAAAGTTCGCTTGGCCGCCCGCGAAGATCTGGCGTCGATGCCTGCAGCACGAGCCGTCGAAGGAGGATTTGAGTTTGTGAACGCGCTCGGCCATCCTCCGGGATGAGCGATCACGTTTACAAAAAGCTTGAGTTAGTCGGTTCCTCCACCACCAGCATTGAGGATGCGGTTCAGAACGCGCTTTCCCTGGCGTCCCAGACCATTCGCAACATGCGCTGGTTCGAAGTCATCGAAACGCGCGGGCACATCGAAGACAACAAAATCAATCACTGGCAAGTGACCATAAAGGTCGGTTTTACCCTTGATCGTTAAGCACGGTTGTCCGAGCTCGCGCGCGGGCGGCTGATTTCGCGGACGCAGACGACCGCGTAAAGCAGAACGGGATTATTCCTCGTTCGTCGCTGCCTGATACACCTTGGTGGCTCCGTAAATCAGGATGGCCGGTTTAAGGGCCAGCATGACGAGCCGCAGGAGAGCGCCCAGGATGCGGAAGATCGGCAGCCGATCGAGAATAAATCCCGCGGCCACTCCGTAAAAGAGTGACTTGGTTGGGTTGGCTCGCACGAAATCTTCGGTTTGCGAAAGGATCTCGTCCCACTGGTCCTTGGTGTACTGAATTCCTCTTTCGGCGATGTCGTTCGCCGCGCCAGTCAATTGTTCGCTGTCCATATATATGTTCTTCGGATGGTGACGGCACTTTGCGCGTCCTGATTTTCTTAACGCAATATCATCCAGATTGAGCGCGCCGCCACTCCCGGCGGAAAATCTGGTAGCTGAGGGGAGAACTGGAAGCGTCCCGCGCGCCGCGTCGCCTTTAGGCAAAAGCGGCCCATGACCTCCAGAGCGCGTTCGTTCAGCTTGGTGCAATTGGTCGAAAGCAGAATTTTTGCGTCCCGCTCCGCCACTTCCACCGCGGCGAAGAGAAGCTTTTCGAAATCATTCTCAACCTGCCAGGCTTTCCCCGCGCGCGATCGTGAAAACGTGGGCGGATCGAGGATGATCGCGTCGAAGCGCTCTCCCTTCCGCGCCAGTCGTGGGAGGACCGACATGACATCGTCGGTCAGGAACCGGTGCGGGGCGGTAGGGAGCCGGTTGAGCAGGAGATTGTCTCGACCGCGATTGAGAGATTTTTTCGAAAGATCGATGCTCAGCGTTTCAGCGCCCCCCAATCCCGCGACGACGGAAAACGAGCAGGTATAAGCGAAGCAGTTGAGCAGGCGGCGCGGACCCATTCGGCGAACGAGCTGCCGATTCTCGCGTTGGTCGAGGAATAAACCGGTGGAATATCCCGCCTCGAAGTCGAGCCCATAACTGACACCACGCTCCAGGACGGTGGTCTGCAGAGGCAATTCGTGATTTCCGGAAAGTAGTTTCGGCGGATGGCGTTCGGCGTTTTGCCTGGGTAGAAATCGACCGAAGACCCGTTCGAACTTCTCCCTGGACGAGGCGGACCATTCATCCAATCCGCGGAGAATCTCTGTCCGCGCACCCTCGGTCTTATAGGAAACCAGCACATCGTTTCCGTAGCGTTCCACCCAACCGTCGGACCGGCTGCAAATGCGGTAAGCCGCCGTATCTTCCGCGGCGAAATCGCGGACCAGGGCGAAATCGATCCAGTCTCTCATCTCTTTCGGAGAGCGGTTCTTGCCGCGGGAACAGCCCGCGTTAAAGTCAGGTTGGCCATCGGGAGTTTGCTGGCATTTTCGGGCCGTTTTTCTTGAAAAAGCAACAGATCACGGTGCGCGTTCCTGCCACCACTTCGAATCTCGGCCCTGGGTTCGATTGCCTCGGTGTGGCTTTGCAGATCTATAACTATATCACTGTCGCCCGCACCGAGCGCCTGCACGCCGGCACCATGGCGCAACAGGCGGCCCGCAAATTCTTCCAGGCGGCGCGTTGTGAGCCGTTCGCTTTTTCCTGCGCCATCGACGGGGAAGTCCCGCGTTCGCGCGGCCTCGGGAGCAGCGTCACAGTGCGACTGGGCGTTCTCCATGCGCTCAACGCGTTGCTCGATCATCCCCTCAAGCGGGCCCAGATTTTCGGACTTTGCGCAGAACTCGAGGGCCATCCCGATAATGCCGCGCCGGCCGAGTTTGGCGGTTTTGTCGTGGCTCGTCAGAATCGTCATCAAAAATTCCCGCTCGATCCGCGCCTGCAATTTGTGCTTTTGATTCCAGCCTTTGAAATCAAGACGACCGAGGCGCGGAGAGTCCTGCCTAACGAGATCAATCGCTTGCGCGCGGTGGAATCCTGCGGCAACGCTTGCACGATCACCGCGGCTCTCGCCAGCGGGAACTACCAGAATCTGCAGGGCGCCTTGACCGATTACCTTCACCAACCTTTTCGAGCAAAGTTTGTTCCTTTTCTCGACCGGGTCATCGCTGCCGCGGAAGAGGCCGGCGCACTGGGCGGCTTCCTGAGCGGCTCCGGCTCGACCATCGCCTGCCTCACCCTGGGGTCCGCGGACGAGGTGGCGACCGCCATGGAGAAGGCTTCCGGTTTGCCCGACGCTGCTCTGCGCGTGACCGCCGCCGATAACGAAGGCGTGCGTATCGTCATTTCCATCCTGGCTCCAGATGCGCCGTTGGCTTGAAAGTCTCGAACAATTCGCCATCGACGTCATCCTCGGGCGTCGCCACGGGGCGCGCGCGACCATGCTGCGCGGGCTGCTCTATCTGCTCTCGTTAGTCTATGCGCGCATCGTCCAGCTCCGTCTCTTTCTCTATCGCAAACGCATTCTGCGCGAGCGCGCCCTGGGCTGTCTCGTGATCAGCATTGGCAATCTCACGGTCGGCGGCACGGGCAAAACGCCGATCGTGGAAAAGTTTGCGCGCGCCCTGCAGACGGGCGGCCGGCACGTTGCCATCCTGAGCCGTGGCTACAAGAGCGTAGCCAAACCATCGAAGCGCAGTTGGTTTGATCGACTGCGGGGAGCCGCGCCCGATCCGCCCCGCGTGGTTTCCGACGGGCAATCGTTGCTCCTCGATTCGCTCACAGCGGGCGACGAGCCCTACATGTTAGCCAACAATCTAAAGGACGTCATCGTGCTGGTGGATAAGGACCGCGTGAAAAGCGGTCTGCACGCCATTCGCGAGATGAAAGCGGACACCTTGCTCCTCGACGACGGCCTCCAGTATCTGCATCTCAAACATCGCCTCGATATCGTGCTGATCGATCGGCAGGCTCCTTTTGGGAACGAGTTTCTGCTTCCGCGCGGCACCTTGCGCGAGCCGCCGCGCAATTTGCGCCGGGCCAGTTACATCTTCATCACCAAAAGCACGGGCGAGCCTAACGATGAGCTGATTGCGCGCATCCGGCTCTACAATCGAACGGCGGAAATCATCGAATGCGCGCATCAGCCGCTCTACCTGCAGGATGTTTACACCGGCGAACAGCAGCCGCTCACCAATTTGCGCGACACTTATATCGGCTCGTTCTGTGGCATCGCGGCCCCGGAGAGTTTTGAGCAAGGATTGCGCAAGCTCGGTGCCCGGATCGAGTTGACCAAACGCTTCGCCGATCACCATCGTTACACCGAGTCGGAGCTCCAGAGTTTTATCAATCGCTGCCTTCGGCGGGACGTGGACATGATCCTAACCACAGAGAAGGACGCGGTCCGTTTTCCGCGCCTGGCGAAACCGGAAGTGCCCATCTATTTCCTGCGCGTCGAGATCCTCATCCTGACCGGACACGAGAGCTGGGAGCAATGTGTGGCGCGTATCTGCCAGCCGCAGCCAATGCTTTCACCCGAGCGTTTTTTCTCGTGAACCTCAGGTCCAGTCGATCGTTACATTAGTTAGGCCACGCGAGGCTGCAATTCTGCCGCGTGCAATGCTTCTCCAGCCGTCCAGATGGCTGCTCCGAGGAGAACCAAATCCTTGGCCAGAAACTGGCCCGGAAAAGGCGAGGGGAAAGGAAAGCCATAGCCCGGCTGCCAGACCCCGGGAGTGGTCAGAGCAAAACTGAGCGTGGTCAGGAACATGACGATGGCTCCCAGGCTGCCGAACGCGGAAATCTTTGGCGCGACCGGGCGGGCGAGGATGAGAAGACCGAG
>JBPCLK010000061.1:0-24240 GCA_051003355.1 Chthoniobacterales bacterium
CCGTGGTGAGAAGTCGCTCCGCGAAGTAGGGGAGCATCTTGCTCGCCGCCAAATCTTCGGGATAGAAAGTTCCCTTCCACTCCTTGTATTGAAATCCCGAGGTGCCGATCCAGGTGCGCATCTGATCTCTCGATCATGCGCCCGATGGCTTCTGCTGACAAATCGATTGGCCTTGTCAGGTTCACGCGATTCGTGAAATGGAGAGCGTCTGCGGCGCTCCGGTGCGATGAATAAGGAATGGGAAAACAGGTCTTGGATCCGGAGAAAGCGGGCAACGTCGGAAGAGGCGTAATCGGAGAGGCCTTTGCCCTCCTCAAGAATACTTTCGTCGAGTGGTGGAAGGATAATACCTTTCGTCTCGCTGCCGCCCTTGCCTTTTACACGATCTTTTCCGTCGCGCCCGTTTTGCTCATCGTCGTCGGGGCTGCCAGCGTGTTCTTTACCCGTGAAACCGCGGTCAATCGGGTGGTGGGCGAAATGCAGCGGTTGGTGGGCGATCAGGGCGCCGCCGCCATTCGCCAAGTCCTCGAATCATCGGCTGGGCTGGGGCAGGGCGCTTGGGCGATCACGGTGGGTTTGGTGACCCTTTTCCTCGGTGCCTCGGTCGTCTTCGCGGAATTGCAGGCCGCCCTTAACCAAATTTGGGGAGTGAAATCGGAAGTCAGGCGCGGCCTTGTCCTCGATTTAGTCCTTGATCGATTGCGTTCTTTCTCCATCGCGCTGGGGGTGGGTTTTCTCCTGCTTGTCTCGCTCGTTCTGAGTGCCGGGCTGAGCGCTTTGCAGGATTACCTCACGAATCGGATGCCTTCACTGCCGTGGCTTTGGCAGACGGGAAATATCGTCATTTCGTTAGTCGTCGTCGCAGTTCTTTTCGCCATGATCTACAAATTTCTGCCTGATGCGGTGATCGAGTGGCACGACGTCTGGATTGGCGCGGCTGTCACTTCCATTCTCTTCAACGGCGGGAAGTATTTGATCAGCATCTATCTCGGTCACGCCGCCATCGGCAGCGCTTTTGGCGCCGCCGGTTCCTTCGCTGTGTTGCTGGTGTGGATTTATTACTCTGCCTTAATCAGCTTTTTCGGCGCGGAGTTCACCCAGGTCTATACCCTGCGGCATGGGGAACGAATCCAGGCCTCGGAACATGCCCGGAAGGTGGTCAAGGAATCTGAGAAAGAAGATTCGCCGGAGGAAGACAGCGGTCGTTAGGCGACTTCGCCCGCGGCATGGCCACTCGCCCAGGCCCACTGGAAATTGTAACCGCCCAGCCAGCCGGTGACGTCTACGACTTCACCGATAAAAAAGAGCCCTGGCACGCGACGCGCTTCCATCGTCTTTGACGAAAGTTCACTGGTATCGATTCCGCCGATCGTGACCTCAGCCTTCGGATAACCTTCGGAGCCAGCAGGACGCAGAGTCCAGGCATGGGCGAGCTGCGCGACGCGTTCCAGCTCCGGTGTGCGAGTGTGGTGGAGCGGTGTGCGGGGAGCGTGCTGCGAGCACCAGGCAGCGGCAAAGCGACTCGGCCATTCCTTTTCGAGAACCCTTTCGAACGAGGCCTGCGAGGCTCGCTGCTCGAGCAGCCACGCCTTCCCAGAAACCTGCGGCAACAGATCGATCAGCACGTTTGCACCCTCTTCCCAGTAGGAGGAAATCTGCAAAATCGCGGGTCCGCTTAAACCGCGATGCGTGATCAGCATCGCCTCTTCAAAGGAGGGCCCATGGGCGCGCGCTGCGACCGGCAATGAAACGCCGCTGAGAGCGCCGAAAATGTGTCTCTCTTGTTCGCCAAAGAGAAGGGGAACGAGACCCGGGCGCGGTGCGATCATTTTAAGACCAAACTGTTCCGCGATGCGGTAGCCAAAGTCGGAAGACCCGAGTGGGGCGAAGGAAAGGCCGCCGCTGGCGATGACCAGCGAGTCGCACTCGAACGCGCCGCTCTCTGTGCCTAACGAGTAGCGCTCCTGTTTCTCAACCGATGTCACCCGGCAGTCGCACTGCACGTCCACTTCCGCGATGGAGCATTCCGCCAGCAACATCTCGATGATTTGCCGCGAGCTGATGTCGCAGAAAAGCTGGCCCAGCTTCTTCTCGTGAAAGGCGATGCGGTGTTTCTCGACTAAGGCGACAAAATCCTGAGGCGTGTAGCGCGCCAGCGCCGAGGCACAAAAGCGCGGGTTGTCCGAAAGATAGTTTTCCGGACTGGAGTGGAGATTGGTGAAATTGCAGCGACCGCCTCCGGAGATTGCGATTTTGAGACCGACGCGAGCGTTGTGCTCGAGGAGAGCCACGCGTCGCCCCCGTCGGCCCGCTGTGAGTGCACACATGAGGCCAGCTGCGCCAGCCCCGATGACAATGACGTCGTAGCGCTGCAATTACTCCGGCGATTCGCCGTCCTCGTGCGGATCTCTTTCTTTGTCCGGTCCCGCCAGTTCCCAGAGGAGCCAGTCGTCGTTAGGCGCATATTTCTTCAGACGATTATCCCAGCGCAGCGGAAGGCCATGGGTGAGGCGTTCGAGAAGGGGCAGGAGCGGACTCTGCGGCGGCTGCGATTTTTCACCTTTGTCCATCGGGATTTCGTCCCAATTCAATTCCTCGCGATAGGCGCTGAAGCCGAAACCACCGAAGAAGTTGCCCCTCCCGATCAGCGGCATGTACGAGAGGCTAGGTAGGCCGCGTGGATTTGGTTTGATCGGGACGTCCGAGGTCAGGCGATCGAGCAGTTGCAAAGCGTGTGAGTCTTTGCGCTGCTCCAGATGCGTCTGGAGGAGGGCGGGGGAGGTGACGGATGGACTGACGGAAAGCAGCGGTTTCCGCTGAAGGTTCGAGAGAACGATTTCATGCACCGTGCCGCTATAGATGTTGGTCGGGACGAAAGCGATGGTGAAATCACTCGTGTCGAGCATGCGTCAGTCGATGTGCAGCGTTTCCCAGAAATTTCCGCGCACTGCGAGCGCTTTTCGTCGCCGCTCTGTCCGGGTTCGAAGGTCCGTTCATCCGGACGTCGTTGGTATTGACGATTCCAATCCGCAGTGATGCGCCGCCCGCGCGGCAGGCTTGAGCCACGGATCGAAGACGATCGCATGGTGGGCGCGCAGGAAATCGCCGACCCGGTTGCGCCAGCCCAGCTTTTTTTCTTCCGCCCGCGAGGCGACGAAATTCATTTGGGCCGGCGCAATAACCGCGCGCTCCCCGCAGGAAACGAAGGCGGTTCATCCTAGGAGCATAGGATGCTCGGTGAGAGAATTGAAGCCGCGTTTGGTAAAGCCGTTGACGGCTTCGGACCCACCGCCTATTTCTCGCGTAATGCAGAGAAACTTCGTCTTTGTTTTAGCTTTCGTAATATGTCTTGGTTCGGCTCAGGGCGCCGCTCCGCTGAATGCGCTCGACCAGTTTGTGGTATCGCGTGGCTATGGCGGAGCACAGTTTGTCCGATACCTGAATACGTACCGGCTCCCGATCAGTGCCAATGGTAAAACGGGCGACCTGACCATCGATACGGGCGCGCCGAGCTCGGTCATTTTCAAGGCGACTTTGTCAAAATTTGGCCTCACGCAGCAGAGTACTGACATCGCCGTGGGGGGCGCCTTCGGCCGAGGAACGGAAAAGTTTGGCCTAACGACGATCCATCAGCTGGCCATGGGCAATTGCACGTTGATGAATGTGAAGGCCGTCGTCGTGTCCGACCCGCACAGCGGAGGCGTGTATCGTCAATATGGACTTTCGGACGGGCTTTTTGGCCTCCGCGAGATGCTAAAATACGGCGCAGTCCTCGACATCTCTAATCACCTGCTCATGGTCCATCCGGGCGGCGCGGTCAAAGGTCTCTCCGAGGGAGTTCGCTCTATTTTACAAAAACAAGGCTATACGGCGATCGACCTTGCGGTGGCGGGAGGGCACCTGCACGTGGCAGCGGTGGTGAATGGCACGCCTTGCCGTCTGGTGGTGGACACCGGTGCCTTTCTCACCGTGCTGGACGAGGGATTTGCGCGGAAGGCGCATTTAGGCGGATATAGCACGGGTCAGTACGCGCAAGGTTTCGGGACGAAGGCGCGACCCATCCGGGTGAGCCAGTTCCCAGAATTTAAGGTCGGCGATTTCATGATCAGGAACGCGAGCGTGACAATCACCAGCCTGGATTCTGGTCTGCTTGAAGGTGGCAAGGAGAAAGCGGCGGTGGGTTTGCTGGGGGCTGAATATCTCGGTCTGCACGGCGCCGTCTTTGATTTCAATAGCAGAACGCTTTATTTACGGCCGGAGAAGTGAATGGTGCTTCGGTGGGCGACGCCTGAGACCCAGCGGAGAATAAGAAGAGCGGGACGATGGTCTCTTGGTGAGTTATCCCTAACGGAATGAATCCGTTTGGTGGTCGCTGACGGAATACGGCTTGGATGCACATGATCCCAAAATCAGTCCAGCTTTCTTCTAAAACAGCGACGCGCGAGGTCGTGATCGTAGGCGCCGGACCCGGTGGACTCGCGATTTCCATCCTGCTGGCGGCGGCTGGCCTGCGCGTGCGCATCTTGGAGCGGTTGCCCCTGGTCGGCGGCCGCACCTCCACGATCGAGGCGGAGGGATTCAAGTTCGATCTCGGCCCGACCTTCTTTCTTTATCCAAGAATCCTCGATGAAATCCTGCGGACGGCAGGAACGTCGCTGGCCGCGGAGATCGAACTGATTCGTCTCGACCCTCAATATCGATTAGTCTTTGGGAGCGGCGGAGCGCTTCAATGCACGGCTCGCAGGGAAGAAATGGAGCGACAGATCCGCGCGCTCGCGCCCAAGGATGCCGCAGGGTTTGGCCGGTTCATGGAGGATAACCGGCGCAAGCTGACCCTCATGCAGCCCTGTCTGGAGAATGCTTTCTCCGGCTGGGGCGACGTCCTCACCGCGCGTCTCCTGAAGCTGCTCCCCATGCTGCGCCCGCATCAATCCATCGATGGCTATCTGCGGCGGTATTTTTCCGACGAGCGCATCCGCCTGGCATTTTCGTTTCAGTCGAAATATCTGGGGATGTCGCCTTTTCGCTGCCCCAGCCTGTTCTCCATTCTCTCTTTTCTCGAATACGAGTACGGCGTCTTCCATCCGGTGGGCGGTTGCGGTGCTGTGACTTCCGCGCTCGCGCGAGTGGCGCAGCGTCTCGGCGTCACCATTCATCTGGATGAGCCGGTCGAGGAAGTGGTTCTGCGAGGCCGCCGCGCCGTCGGGGTGCGGACTAATCAAAGAGTTTACCCGGCCGACGCGGTGGTCTTGAACGCCGACTTTGCCCGGGCCATGCAGCGTCTTTTCCCTAACGACAAGCTGCGGCGGTGGAATCAGCGGCGCATGGCTCGGAAAAAGTTTTCTTGTTCGACCTTCATGCTCTACCTCGGAATCGAGGGGCGCTACGACCTGCCGCACCACAACATTTACGTTGCGGGCGACTACGAAAAAAACCTGGACGAGATCGAAAACCGCCATGTCCTCTCGGACGATCCGTCGTTCTATATCCAGAATGCATCGGTGACGGATCCTTCTCTGGCGCCGCAGGGCATGAGCACGGTCTATTGTCTCGCGCCCGTCACGCATCAACATGCCAATGTCGATTGGTCCCGGGAGCGGGATCGATTCCGTGCGCTCCTTCTGCGTCAGGCAGCACGAGTGGGCTTTGATGGCTTGGAGAAACGCATCCGTTTCGAGCGAGTCATCACCCCGGTGGATTGGGACCAGCGTCATGAAATTCACCTGGGCGCGACCTTCAACCTCGCTCACAACCTTCGACAACTTCTCCATTTGCGACCACATAATCGTTTTGAAGACGTGGACGGGGTTTATCTGGTCGGCGGTGGGACGCATCCTGGTAGTGGATTACCGGTGATTTTCGAATCGGCTCGTATCAGCGCCCGGCTTCTTTTGCAGGATCTGGGCGTGAGTTTGCCCAGCCTAACGAGCCCGGTGGAGGCCATGGCATGAAAGCGCGACTGGCTTCCGCGCGGTCGGCACAGCGACGCTGGGCCCGGGTTCCGCTACGCCAACGGCTAGCGCTGGTCAGGCGATGGCGCATCCAAATAGCCGAAAATGCCAGTTTACTCGCAGAACTAACCGCTCAGCCTCACCAGCGACCGGTGACTGAAAAACTGGTTTCGGAAGTGATCCCGCTGCTCGATGCCTGTCGTTTTCTGGAACGCGAAGGTCGCTGGATTCTCCGTGCGCGACGCATGGGTCGACGGGGACGCCCGCTGTGGTTGTCGGGAAGTTCCTTTACGGTCGAACGAAAACCTTTCGGAGTGATCCTCATCGTCGGGCCGCGGAATTATCCACTTTTCCTGCCCGGCGTACAGATGCTGCAGGCTCTGGTTGCCGGCAACGCCATCTTACTCAAGCCAGCCGAAGGTTGCACCGCGCCGTTGCGATGGCTGGTCGATCAACTGATTGATCTCGGATTGGAGGAAGAGCACCTGATCCAACTCCTGCCCGAGGCACCCGCCGCCGCGCAGGAAGCGGTTCGCGAGGGACTGGACAAGGTCATCTTTACTGGGTCCTCGGAGAATGGCCGACATCTGCTTGGTTTGATGGCGGAACAGAACACCCCGGGCGTATTTGAACTCTCCGGCGCGGATGTAGTGATTGTTAGGCAGGATGCGGATCTCGACCGGGCGGCGGGGGCAGTCGCGTTTGGCCGGACCCTGAATGATGGACAAACGTGCATGGCGCCGGCCCTGGTTCTGGCGCAGCGCGAGGTCATCGCTGGCCTAAGGAAGCGGCTGGGCGAGCTTTCCGTGGCTGGGTTGGACATCCAATCCTTTGGGGATGACCAGGACGTGGTGAACTTGATGCGCACGAGGGAGTACGGTCTGGGGGCGGCTATTTTTTCCGCCGACGCAATGATGGCAGATCAACTGGCGCATCAGTTGCC
The DNA here is from genome assembly GCA_051003355.1 of Chthoniobacterales bacterium. Taxonomy (GTDB): domain Bacteria; phylum Verrucomicrobiota; class Verrucomicrobiia; order Chthoniobacterales; family UBA10450; genus Palsa-1392. The sequence goes on from JBPCLK010000061.1 coordinate 6,895, forward strand.
GACCGGTTTTGTTACCATCAACGACGTGATCGTTCCAACCGCGGACCCACGATTTCCTTTCGGTGGAGTGCGGGCGAGTGGTTTTGGCACAACGCGGGGAGCGGAGGGCTTATTGGAAATGACTTATCCCCATGTGGTGGCAGTGCGGCGGAGTCGATGGTTGCCGCATTTGCAGCAAGCGCAGCCGGGAGACGAGGATATCTTCCTCGCTTACGCTCGCCTGGTGCACGGTCGTGGCGCGCGGCGAATTCAATCGCTAGGCGACCTTTGGCGTGCGATGCGCCAGCGCGGTCGCGTGGTCGGTTTGCCCAGGCTCGACGGTGTCGAAACTCCCAAAGTTGAAGTGCAACGACCCGAGTCCGCCCAAGCGTCAAAAACGGTCTCTATCGCATCCTCATGAAACGAATCGGAATTATCGGCGGTGGATTAGGCGGTTTGGCGGCCGCTTGCACGCTTGCGGCTCGCGGTTATTCGGTGGTTCTTTTCGAACGAAACGAATGGCTTGGCGGTAAAGCTGCAGTGCTGACCCAGGAAGGATTTCGTTTCGACATGGGGCCGACCATTCTGACTCTCCCTTCGGTCCTTCGCCGCATTTTCGCGGAAGCAGGTGGCGAACTCGAAGATTCGCTCGACCTCATCTGGCTGGATCCGCAGTGGCGGTCCTTTTTTGAAGACGGGACGACCCTCGATCTTCACGCGGACCAGCAAAAGATGCGTGAGGCCCTGGCTCACTTTGCGCCGGGAACCGATTCTGCGGAGGGCTATGAGCGGTTCCTCCAGCTCTCGGAGCGTCTGCATCGCATTTCGCGAAACTGGTTTTTCTATCGTCCGGTCGGCGGTTTGCGCGACATGTTTAACGCTGGAAACATGGTCCAGGCAGGCACGCTGGGCGACGTGCTAGCCATGCGCATGGGCCGCACCGTCGCGGGAACTGTGCGGAGTTTTATTTCGGACAAACGGGTGGCGCAGATGGTCGATCACTTTACTCAATATGTCGGGTCGGCGCCGGATGCGTCGCCCGCGGTGCTTTGCGGCATCGCTCACATGCAGACTGGTGAAGGGGTGGCTTATCCGCGCGGTGGCACGCGGGCCATTCCGCAGGCTTTGCAACAGCTCGCCGTTCGGCTGGGGGTCGAAATACAGCAGGGCCGCGGCGTCCGGAGAATCGTCACCGGTGGCGGTGCGGTTAACGGCCTGGAGCTGGAGGATGGCGAATTCGTTAGGCTCGACGCGGTCGTTTCCAATGCAGACGCGGTGCGGACGCATCGGGAATTGCTGGGTGGGGTGCGCAGATTTGAACGGCGGCGGCGCTACGAACCTGCCTGCTCTGGGGTGGTGCTGTATCTCGGTCTCAGGCAGCGGCCGCCCCACCTGCTTCACCACAATTTTGTCTTCTCACGGGACGCGCACGAGGAATTCGACTTTATCTACCGAAGAGGAGAACCTGCACCCGATCCGACCTGCTATGTTTGCGCGCCCGCCCAGACCGACCCGTCCGTCGCGCCGCCCGGCGGCGAAGCTCTCTACGTTCTCGTGCATGCGCCGCACCTGCGGCCGGGCCAGGATTGGAACGCGATGTTCCCGCGCTATCGCGAAGTTATCCTAGAGAAATTGAAACGTACGGCGGGTCTCGAGATGGCGGGCAATATTGTGACGGAGGCAGCCCTGACGCCGCAGGATATTCACGATCGTTACGGGGTGCTCGATGGTGCCATCTATGGGATCGCCAGTCATGGACGCTGGATGGGAGCTTTCAAGCCTAACAATCGCAGCCGGGATGTGCGTGGTCTTTACCTGGCGGGCGGCGCCGCGCATCCGGGACCCGGCATGCCCATGGTCTTGATGTCGGGCTGGATTGCGGCGGACGCGCTCGATCATGATTTCGGCGGAGGCTCGGGCCAGCAAAATTCGGCGGTCGGAGCAGGGAGAGATCTCCAATACTCCGCCGGAACCGCGTGAGGACGGCGGCCCCGGTCCCGAGGATTTCCCAGTCTCTTTTGGGATTCTTCAGCCGCTACTCAGCGCGTTACCTCAAACGCCATTTTCACACCGTCCGTCTGCTCCAGGCGAGCATTTTGCCTAACGAGCAGAAGGGCCCGCTCATAATTTTTCTCAACCATGCGTCCTGGTGGGATCCGTTGGTTTGCCTACTGCTCAAAAAAGAATTCCTGCCTGGCCGTCCCGCTTACGCGCCCATGGGGGCGTCTGCTCTGGAAAAGTATCGATTTCTGAAACGACTCGGCTTTTTCCCCGTGGAAGCGAAAACGACCAGAGGCGCAGCGGTGTTTCTCCTGACTGCGACCGCGATTCTCGAGCAGCCTGCCAGCGTTCTCTTCCTCACCCCTCAAGGGAGCTTCGCCGATGTGCGAAATCCTCTCGCATTTCAACCGGGCCTCGAGCACCTCACGCGTCGTCTGCCTCGGGTCACCTGCATTCCGCTGGCACTCGAGTATTCATTTTGGGAAGAACGAAAGCCGGAAATTTTGCTCGCTTTTGGAGCGCCCATCGCGGCAGGAACGAACGCGCTTTTGCTGGATCATTTGGCTGCGACCCAGGCAATGCTGGCCGACGCGGTGCAGCGACGTGTTCCCCAGGAATGGCGCTTATTATCCAAGTCACGCAGCGGTGTGAATCGGTCCTACGATCTCTGGCGCGGGCTGCGCGCTCGCTTGCGTGGTGAACCGTTTTACGGCGATCATGGTCGGTTATGATCTGGCTGGCGACCTTGTCGCTCCTCTTTGCTGCGGTGCCGGCCTTTCTTTTTCTGCGCAACCTCCGCATCCTGCGACCCGCGCCTAACGACAACTTAACGGAGAAGACGACAGCCGTCCTTATCCCGGCTCGGGACGAGGAAGTTAATATCAAAGCCGCTGTCGTGGCTGCATTGGACAGTGGAGCAACGGAAGTCTTGGTCCTCGACGATCATTCTACGGATGGTACGGCGTCGATGGTCAGCGGAATCGCGTCTACCGAGCCGCGATTGCGGTTGCTGGCGGGAGAGGCTTTACCGCCTGGTTGGTGCGGTAAAAATTTTGCCTGTGCGCAGTTAGCGGCAGCGACTGAGCAATCTGTTCTCATCTTCGCGGATGCCGACGTGCGTTTGGCTGCCAATTCGGCGCCTCGTCTGGCCGAGGCCCTCGAGCGCGCTGGCGCTCAGTTGGTCAGCGGCGTGCCCAGGGAAATTACGATCACTTTCTCGGAAAGATTTCTTCTTCCTCTTATTCATTTTCTTTTGCTCGGATTCCTTCCCTTGAAGCAGATGCGACGCTCGATGCATCCCGCCTACGGCGCCGCTTGCGGTCAATTGATCGTGGCAGAAGCGGTCGCCTACCGAAAAGCAGGAGGACACACAGCCATTCGCAATCGGATTCACGAGGGGCTTGCCTTGCCGCGATCTTTCCGGGCTCACGGACTGCGCACTGATCTTTTTGACGCGACTGACGTGGCGGTGTGTCGCATGTATCGCAGCAGTGCCGAGGTCTGGCGCGGCCTAACGAAAAATACCCACGAGGGTTTGGGTGCTCCCGCGGTGATCCTCCCGATGACCATTATTCTGCTTCTTGGGCAGGTGGCTCCGTGGTTGATCCTTCTCCTGGCGACGACCGCGCTGGTGCGGGCGGTCGCCGCCGCCGCCCTTGCCCTCAGCCTGCTGCCGCGCCTCTGCGCGCAGGCGCGTTTTCATCAATCGTTAGGGAGCGTGCTCTGGCATCCGCTGGCTATTGTTGCGCTCCTCGGGCTGCAATGGTTTGGGCTCGGCTGTTATCTGCTCGGCCGGCCAGTGGCCTGGAAAGGGAGAACCTACGCGGCTCCCGAAAACTGACCTTTAGAGCCAGCGTTTACTTTTTCTTGGTCGCGCCGCTCTTCTTCAGGGCGTCCCGGGCCAGTCGACTGACGTAGATGGTGACGCCGATGGTCGCGAGCAAGCCAAGCCCGAGAAAAGTCCACTCGAGCGGGCTGTGCCCTTTTTTTCCTCCCGACAAACCAGCCTGTCCGATGGCGCCGAGATAAGCGTAGAGCAGCGTCCCCGGCAGCATGCCGACCATGGAGGCCAGAAGGTAGGGCCAGAAACTAATCGAGGTCACGCCGTAGAAATAGTTGCTCACGTTGAACGGAATAAGCGGACTGAGTCGGAGAAGGCCGACAATTTTCCAACCTTGCTTTCCGACCGCCTGGTCGATCGCTTTGAAACGCTGATTTTTTTTGGCGAACTTTTCGATCCGCGAGCGAGCCAGGTAGCGCGCGACTAAAAAAGCCAGACCCGCTCCGAGCGTTGCTCCGGCCAGAGCGACAGCGGTGCCGCCGGCGATTCCATAGACCAACCCCGCGGCAATGGTAAAGATCGCTCCCGGAAGAAAGAGGACTGCCGCCAGCGCATAGACTCCGATGAAGACGAAAGCACCCGCGATTCCGAGATGCCGGATCCAATCGGTGAAAGCCTTAACCCATTCACCGATCGGCAGGAAGGAGATGGCGATGGAAAGCAGCACCAAGCCCAAGCCGAGAGCAATCCATTTCCAGTAATTAGCGAGCCACTTCATTTTAATTTCCTTCGGTAAAGCCATCCGGTGATGGAGCGGGCCCGCGGAGTGAGCCGCTTCTTATTGAACTTCTCCGCCGATTTCAGGATCAGGCTGGCAAAGGTCGGATAAGCGTAAATGGTCGAGGCGATCTGTTTCAGACCGACGCCATTTTTCATGGCCAAAACGATTTCCTGAATCAGCTCACCCGCATGTTTGCCCACGATGGTGGCTCCCAAAATCTTGTCTCGGCCGGGTTTGACGAGGAGGCGAGCGAATCCTTCCTCCGCGCGTTCAAGCACAGCGCGATCGACTTCTTTCATCTCTTGTTCGATCAGTTCGTAATCGATTCCATCTTTTTTGGCTTGGGTTTCCGTTAGGCCAACCGTCGCCACCTCCGGATCCAGGTAAGTGCACCAGGGCACAATCGAGTGGTCGACCTTCTGACGTAGAAAGGAGAAGGGAACCAGCGTATTACGGATGGCGATGCGCGCGTGGTAGTCGGCCACGTGCGTGAATTGCAATTGCCCGATGACATCGCCAATGGCGTAAATGCCGGCCTGCGAGGTTTCCAGATGATCGTCCACCTGCACGCCGCCCGGCGTGAAAGCCACGTTGGCTTTGCTCAGGTTGAGGTTTTCAACGTTAGGCTGACGACCTGCCGCGATGAGCAGCGTGGAGGCCGAAATCGTCTGGTCATCTCCACGCAAGATGACGCCTCGCGCGGTTTCTTTGACTTCCTTAAGTTCGAACCCGGTCACGACGCGGACGCCTTCCGCTTCGAGTCGGGCTTGGATAAACTTGCTCACCGCGGGGTCCTCTTTGGCGAGCAGGCGTGCGCCGCGCTGGACGATGGTGACCGTGACTCCCAGCCGATTAAACATTTGTCCCAGCTCACAACCGATCGGGCCGCCGCCCAGCACGATGAGGCTTTCCGGTTTTTCCTTCAGCTCGTCGAAAATGGTTTCGTTCGTGAAATAGGAAACCTGACTGCTGCCCACCAGCGGGGGAATGGCAGCGCGCGAGCCGGTCGCGATGATAAAACTGGGCGCCTGCAATTTCTGGTCGCCGACCATCAGCTCGCGCGGAGAAAGGAAGGAAGCTTCCCCGAGAAAAACGTCTACCCCTAACGATTCAAAGCGTTCCTGCGAATCGAGGGGAGCCAGTTCCGCGCGGGCTTTGCGCATCTTCGCGAAGACCGCGTTGAAATCAAACTCCGGTTCGACTTTTTTGATGCCCCAGGCATCAGCGTGACGCATCCGTTGGAGCAGGCGGGCCGACGAGATGAGCGCTTTGCTCGGGACGCAGCCAAAATTCAGGCAGTCGCCGCCCATTTTGCGACGTTCGACCAGCGCAACGCGCGCACCGAGGCCCACGGAGCCAGCCGCAGTCACGAGACCGGCAGTGCCGGCGCCAATGACGACGAGATTGTATATGCCCTCACCCTTCTTCACTGCTGGTGAGAGCGAAAGCAGCGGCTGCTATTCCATCCGCCGCCTAACAAGTAATGGCGTGTCGGCGGCATACCCCTGAGAGCAATTCCCACAAGGCGCTGAGGACGCGCTCGGTCGTCGCGCTGACCGCGGCGGCGTTCTCTGGCCGAATGTTTTCCGCGAGCAAGGCGCGTTCGGCGGCCGCGTGTTCGCGATCAGCTTCGATGTGGACATCAAAGTAACGGTAAGTTTCCGGGTCGGTGAAACCGTAGTGCTTTTTCAAGCCGTCGATCTTCGACTCGGAAACGGCCGGAATCTGACTTTCGTAGGCGTAGAGCGCGGCCAGACCCTCGGTGAGATCGCCCTGGCGGCAGACTTCGCGGAAGGTGGCAATGAGTGCGGCGGTTTCGGGCCAGGGCTTGGTGGCCTCGAGGTCGCTAGCCGAGACGCCCAGGGCCGCGGCGAAATTCTTCCAGAGCTGCGGATGGTTCGGTTCGCCCGCCTCCTCATCAATCAGATTCGCCAGGAGCTGGCGCCGGGTGGGCTGGTCGTCGCAGCGGGCGTGCAGGGCCGAGAGGTAGGTCGGAAAAGCGGCCACGTGCTGGTAATATTGCCCCGCGTAGTCGGCCAGGGTTTCCTTGCTGAGCTCGCCCCGGGTCCAGGCGAGATAGAAGGGATGGGTCAAGAGATGACGGGAGGCAATTTGTTCGTCGAGACGGTCGAGGTAAGCGTTCATGGTTGAGAAGGTTTTAGGCGATCGCCTGGCCCTTGGCAATGTGTCAAACACGTTTCCTTGGCCTGGTTTCTTCCTCGTTAGGAGGAAGTATGGTCTAACGACCTAGCGGAGTCGAAACGTCGGTGCCGGCGGGCGGCGTGAAGACGAAGGTCGAGGCGGGGATGGGGGCGCGTGATTCATTCGAGTAAACGGTCAAAATGTGATCGCCGTTAGGCTGCACCATTTCGGTGCGCTGCACCTGCAGGTCACCGTTCATTTGGATATTGAAAGTTTTGAGCAGCCTTTTGAGCGAGGGATTGCGCGGCGTCAGTTGCAGCTCGTAGCCGGAAGCCAGCTTACTGGCCGAGATTTGGTAGCTGCTTTCCACATTTTCGAGATTAAGCGCCGCGGTCAGCGCGGCGATGCCGGAATCCAGCGGAGAATGTTTGCCTAACGAGTATTTTTCGGCCGATTTGAACTTGGGATAGTAAATCCAGAGTTGCTGTCCGTCGCTCACCGTGAGGCTGGGAGAACTGCCTTTGACTTCGCGGCGGAACTTGTTCGGTTTCTGAAACCACACTTCGCCGGTGCTGTTGATCGGCTTGTTCATCAGGTGCACGGTTTTCTCTTCCTGGAAGCTGGCGTGCACCTGTGGCGCACTGGCGCGCTGGCTGCGAATCTGGTAAAGCAGGTTCTTAACGTCGTTAGGCGGGAGTGGATCCGCCGGCGCCTGGTGAAGGGCCACGCAGAGCAGTGAGAGTGAAAGGGAAAGCTTGAAGATCATGTGCCGGCAAGATGTTTTCTGGTTTCCATAGACATCGGTTCTGCGAGCGCGGCTGCGGGCAGGGTAAAGAAGATGGTGGCAAACAAACTCCAGACGAGGCCGATCGCGCAGGCGACGCCCAGACCACTCAAGGTCGGATTATTAGCCAAGCCTAACGAACCAAATCCGGCAATCGCGGTCAGTCCTGCGAGCAGAACCGGCTTGAGGACGCCGGCCACGTCGTGTTCGACTTCTCGCGCTCGTTGCCAGACCAGGAGGACATAAATTCCGTAATCCACTCCGATCGCGAGGACGAGGCGGAAGGCGAGGACGTTGAGCAAATTGAGCGGAATAGAGGCTAGCTTCATGGTCGCGATCATGGCGCCGATGGCGAACGCCAGGGTGGCAATCTGAATCAACCAAAGTCGCCAATCGCGGTAGAGCACCGCGAGCAGGGTGGCATCGAAAATCGCCATGAGCGTGCTGATGAGGATCAACTGGCGGTGCGACCAGGGCACCAGATCGGTCAGAGTAAAACTCCAGCCAGAAAGTGTCATCGGAACTCCGGCTACCGGTAGCGCGCGCTCGAGCATGTTTTTTTGGTCGGGAGTTTCAAGCGGTTTATTCGTGGTCACGAAACCGACCGTGAGCAGCGGATCCTCCGCGAAATACCGATCTACCAGGAACCACCAGCTCGATGAGGCAGGCAACGCTTTCCGCCAGGCAGGGATGGCCATCCTGCCTTGGGCAACGGATTCCAGCTGATCGAGCAGGCGGAATCCTGAGTCGAAAGTTGCGCGATTAAAACCTTCCTGCGCGATCGCCTCTTCGAGGGCTCGGCGCGCACCGTCGAAATCAATGGTCGTGAGGCGCTGCCGGTTCTGCTCCATCAGGCGAGGGGAGAGTGCGAGCGCGGCCGGGGTCGAGAAGCCCTTGATCTGGCCGGTCTGCTCCAGTTTTTTCCAATGCGCCTCGATTTTCTGCCAATCGTCGTGGAGTTGTTCTTCGTTAGGCGCGCGCACGATTCCGAGCGCTGGCTCCCAGCGGACAGGCATTTTGGCCATGATCGTCGCGAGCGCGTGGCTGGCTTCGCTTGACTTCGGTTCCATCGACCGGGTGCTGGCATCGAAGATGAGCGGCCAGTGTGGCAGGATGGCGATGGCGAAAAGAATAAGCAGGAGCGGGAGAGAGAGGCCGAGGATGAGTCCCGGGGTTCGCAGAGTGCGCCGGACATAGGTCCGGACGACGGAGAGAATCCAGTCATTCTTCGGTGGCAACGAGCGTCGTCGGGTGAAGAGAAAGAAAACGCTCGTCATAAAAAGCGCGGCAACCAGGATGCCGATCGCAATCAGAACCCCGAGCTGGGTGAAACCGCCTGAGTTCGCGAGGAGGAGAGCGAGAAAGCCAACCGCAGTGGTCAGAGCGCCGAAGAAAATGGCGCGTCCCAGTTTTGCCACCGCGGCCTCGATGGCTTCCGCGTGCTCGCTGCCTTCGTTGCGCGCCTGTTGGTAGCGGCCGTAGATGAGGATCGCGAAGTCGACGCCGAGCCCGATCAAGATCGCGCACATTCCGATCGTGACCATGTTGAGCTCGTGGAAAATGAGCAGGCCGGCGGCCAGCGCAACCAGACAGCAAAGCAGCAGCGAAAACCCCATGCCGACGAGCGGCAGCCAGCGGCGAAAACCCACGTAAAAGACGCCGCCGACCAGGACGATCGAACCCAGCAAGGTCACGACGATATCGTGCCGCATGCTGAGCGAAATTTCGGCGACGAAGGCCGAGCGTCCCGTGACCACGACTTGGAGCGGCTTTCTTCCTTCCCAGCCCGCGCTGGCTTTGGCGCGGAAGACGTTCACCTCTTTCATGAGCGCCTGGCAATCAAAGGCGCTGAGAGTTGGCTGATTGGTCACCGCCAGAAAAATTCTGGTCGTGCGATCCGGCGAGGTGAGTGGCTGACCTTCCTGGAGCGCCGCGTTGCCGGCGAAAGGTTTAAGCGCGGGCGCGACCACGCCTAACGGATCGAAGGAAAGCTCGAATTCCGGTCGTGGAGAACCGGCCTCGATCTCCTGGTGCAAACGGGCGAGGCGCGCCTGGATCTGGTCGGGGCGGAGAATGGCGACCGTCTCGGCAAAGTCTGGGGGTTCGAGATTGAGAAGGAGCGGAACGGCCAGACCCTGCAAGTCGCGGGCGCCGTCCGGCGTTTCCATGGGAGATCCGCTCAGGACTCGGGTATTCCATGGTTGCTCGCGGAGTCGGGCGGCGAAAACGGGAGCGAATTCCTCCAGTCGATCGACATCTTCCGGCTGGCTCACCAAGGCAAAAGTCAGCTCGCGCGTCTGGGCGAAATCGTGATTATAAATTTTGAGGCCCTGCACTGATTCGAATTTTGCCGGGAGCAGGTTGAGAACTTCCGTGTCGAGGGTCAGCCGCGTAATGAGAATGTAGAGACTGGAGGCGGCGAGCAGCGCGATCACCGTCCAGACAAGGCCGCGACGTTCGGTGACGAGGCGGGCAATAAACTTCGAGTACGACATCAGCGACCGCAGAGGGTCAGAACGCGAAGGTGAAGGTATCGGAGCCCAAGGCTTGGCGCACAGACACTTGGGATTTGTCCCGCAGGAGCACTTCGCGAAGAGAAGCCCAACCGCGCAAGCGAGTCGGAGTTTCGTTAGGCGGACCCGACCACGAGCCGCGGGCGAGGGGACCGCTCACGCGCACAAACTTGTCGTCCTGCCTCACCATGAGCAGAGCGACGCCCGGGCCCTTGGTGAAAGTGAGCTCAAAATCTCCCTCACTGGAATAGCGAACCAGCACTTCGCCGATAAGGGAAGTTTTCGGACTGCGGTATTGCAACTGTCCGGTGCGCGATTGCCAATCCGGCTCCGGAGAGACGAATTGGTGCCGGATGGTTTGACAGCTCGCCAGGCAAAGGAAGAAGAGCGCAGCGGAGAGTAAACGTGAGAAGCGGAACATAGTGTCGTTAGGCGGCGGGACGCAGCGACACTGCCGGCAGGCTGTTAGAGCGAGGCGGGAGAAGCGTGCGTCGTGGACAGAGCGGCAGGTAGCGTTGCAGCCAGACGATGAAGTAAAACACCCTCATGCGCCAGCGGATGGCAAGACTGCCATCGATGTTGCCGGCCAGGACCGCATTCACGGCGGCCGGAAGCTGGAAGAAATCCTGGGGATGAAGGAAGACCTCGATGAACTCCTTCGAGTACCAGGCATCGACGAAGCGCAGGTAGCCTTTCATGGCGCGGCGAAGCCGCCGTTCGTAGCCGGCGAAAAGCCGCGGCGCTTTCCTGGGATGGTCGAGGACGACATCAAGAATGTCGGCACATTGCTCGCCGGCGAGCACGGCGAGGAAAACGCCGCTGCTAAAAACCGGGTCGATAAAGCCCGCCGCGTCGCCCGCCAACATCCAGCGATCGCCGGTCAGGCGACTCTGGCGATAGGAAAAATCCGCGCTGGCATAGACCGGCGTCACGCGGCGCGCGTGGGCCATGCGGCGAGTGAGGAAAGGTTGCTCGGCCAGCGCTTCGGCAAGGAAATCCTCGGGTGCTTTGCGAGCCTGTTTGTAGAGAGCGGTATCGAGCACGACGCCGATGCTGGCCCGCTCGTTAGGTAATGGAATATACCAAAACCAGCGGTCCGCCGCGCGCAGTTGGCGGGTGAGAGTTCCATCTCGTCCTTCATCTCCCTCGACTCCGTCGTAGTGGGCAAAGATCGAGATCTTCTGCAGGTGCGGATAGGTTTCCTTGAGCTTGAAATGGTTTCCCAAAACCGAGTTCCGACCACTCGCGTCGATCACATAACGCGCGCTGATTTTCTCGGAGGGCGAGCTCTTCGTTTCCAGCTCCAGTTCCACATGGTCATCGAAAAACTCCACCTTCCGGACAGCGGTCTCCTGATGCACTTCCGCGCCATTTTCGGCCGCGTGATCGAGGAGCAATTGATCAAACTCCGCCCGGGGCACCTGATAGGAGGACTCGGTCTGGCATTGGTAGCCGTCCTTGAAATAGAACTTCACGCCTTCCGCAGAACAGGCGCTGGCCATTTCGCCTCCGTGTTTCCGCACAAAGCCCGCCTGCTCAAACTTCTCATGTACACCCAGGCGCGTGAAGGTCTTCATGCTCATCGGCAGGAGAGACTCGCCGATATGAAAGCGCGGAAATCTCTCACGTTCGCAAACGAGCACACGCCGGCCGGCCTGGGCAAGGAGCGTGGCCGCAGTGCTCCCCGCGGGGCCGCCGCCGATGATGGCTACGTCGTAAATTGCCTCCGGCATTCGGCGATCAAGTTAGCAAGGTTGCGCCGGAAGCAAAACGCCTCCGGCGCCCCTGCTGAACCTAACCGTCGCGCGGCTGGATTATTGATTGGAGATCGTGGCGGCTGTTCCGTCGATCTTCGTTAGGCTGATGGTGAATTTCTCAGGATAGGTCGCCGCTCGGTCTTGCAGCATGCTAATGGCGACTGCTTCTCCCAGCTGGACGGAAGCCGTAGTGTCGCTCCGCCAATGGATGCCAGCGTGAAGGCCGTGTCCGTAGGAGACATTGTTCGCCAGCTTGTTTAGCTCTCCGTTGACGGTCATCTGTCCTGCGTCACCGCCGGTGTAAGGCACAATCGACAATCCGTCGTTGATGGGCACGACCGGATTTGGAATGACGAAGTTGCCATCGTAGAAAAACTTCAAAACGGTGATGCAAGCCCCCGCAACCGCGCCATGCCCGGTAGGGTAAGCCGGATGGGCCGGCGATCCTTCCGGGAAAGACTGCGAGAGGAAGTAGTCTCCGTATTTGTTGAAGCTGCTCTGCACGGCCTGCGAATTGAGGACGTTGGCATTCAGTTGCGCTTCGATCGTGCTGCCTTTGCCTTTGAGGGTCTGCCGCAAAATAGCGCCGCCCGACTCGGGGCGGTGTCGCAGGTGAATCCACCATTTCTGATACCAGACGCTATTGAGTGCCAGACGCGCGGCGGCGCCCAGACTAGCAGCGACATCCGGTCCTCCGAAAGTGCCAAACCCATTTTGCTTTGTTGATCGCACGTAGGGGTTGCCAGGATTAAATGGCGCGACCATTCCTCCCAGGACCAGTAAGGCGACAAAATAGGCTTGATAAAGCACGTCGACATGAGTGAAAGAGGCGAGCCCGCGTCCGTCGTGCAGGAAACGCATTTGTGTGTCGTATTGCAGCGGTACGCCTGTATCGATTCCGTTTTGAACCTGCTGGAAGGTCTTCGGGTCCGTCATGAAATCGATTCCCGGCAGGAAGGTGACGTGCTGCTGGGTGATGGGCTGCGTGCCGAGGTAGGTCGGCTGGAGATAGAGCTGCGAGAGGTAAGGCCCGAGCGTGTCCCCCGCGTATGGACCCCGGAAGAGAAGATCCGGCGTCACAACTCCCGCCAGATTCCTGGGTCCGGCGTAGGTTGGTTGGCTGGAGAGCTCGATGGCAGCCTGCGCCGCGATCTGATTCGACGAGTAATCGCTAAAGGCCACATCGCGCAGAAGCGAAGCCCAGTACATCTCAATCAACTCCGTGCCGTAATCCGCGCTGGCCGCAGCGGGCGCTGGTGCGACCACGATCTGGTCGATCTGGTTGGCCGGGGATGGAGCATTGCCGAATTGCGTGTCGTCGCTTCCTTCAAGAGGGAAAACGCGCGCGCCTAACGGACCGTTCATAGTGCGCGAGCCGCCAGTGATGACGTTCTCAAAGTCTTCGAACTTCCCGCTGTTAATCGCGGACCGGAACGATTGAAAGGCGGCCAGATTTACCAGGCCGATGCCGTCCTGCAAGATGCCCTTGCTGTAGGTGCCTGATTTGTCCGAATAGAGCTGCTCATCACCGTTAGTCGTGTGCGGCGGCACCGGGATGGAGGCTTCCTTGTTCGCGGCTGCGATTCGGATGAGACGCGCCTGCTTAAGGCGTTGGTCGGCAGGATTGGCTCCGGCGAGACCATCGCCGAGAGTTGGATTGTAGGCTTGAGCAGAGACCGCTGGGATTTTACCCAGAACTGCACCTGCTGCCAGGGCCGCGCTGACCTGGCTAAGAAACCTGCGGCGACTGGGGCCCCGTGTGACCGGGTTTGCTTGGGGCGAACGAGTTTCTGCATTCTGCAGCTCGTTGTTTTTCATATATCCGTAAGGTGTGCGGAAGGGATTTATGAAAACTGGCGGATTGTGGCCAGTATTATTTTTAGATCTTTTCCGTGACCTTTAGAAGTCGAAGGAGACTCGTGTGATGAAGTCAGGGGAGCGGGAATCACGTTGACAAGGCGCGGCCTGAACAGGATGGAACGGCACCAGCCATCGCTATGAAATTGATCGATCGATTCGTCGGCCGTGAGCTGATCGTGAATGTCCTCTTCGCGATAGCTGTGCTCAGTCTCGTGCTCGTGGTCGGTAATATTTTCCGTAAGTTGCTCCCGCTGCTCGTGAACCACGATGTGCCATTGGAGTTCCTCCTCACCTTCATCGCCTATGTGCTCCCGTTCTCCCTCATTTTCACCATTCCGTGGGGCTTGCTCACGGCTGTCCTGTTGGTCTTCGGGCGCCTCTCGGCCGATAACGAGCTGATCGCACTCCGGTCCAACGGTGTGAGCGTGACGCGAGTTTGTGTGCCCTTGGCAGCATTTGCCATGGTCTGCACGGTGATTTGTCTTTGGCTAAATGTGAGTGTCGCACCCGCCGCGCAGGAAAAATTGCGCAGCAGCATCTTCGACCTGGCCACGCAGAATCCGATCGCACTTTTCGGAGGCGATCAGGTGATCGACCAGTTTCCGGGCCGTAAAATTTATGTGGGGAAAAAGAAGGGCAACCAACTGGAAAATATCATCGTTTTCCAAATGGACGATCACGATCTCCCTATCCGCGTGACGCATGCGCGCACCGGTAAATTGGAAACGGACCTGCCCAATCGACGGCTCCTTTTACATCTTTACGATGCCCGCTATCAGGAGCGGGATGCCAAGGATCCCTACGATCTGCGCAAGATCAGGGATGGCATCAGCCTGGCGGAGGGCACCCTGCCAATTAGTCTCGAGGAGCTTTATGAGAAGGAAAAAAAACAGCCGACCCGCTCGGCGCTCTCCCTCTCGCAACTGATGGAGCAACTCAAGTCGGGGGCGCGTCGCGACCGCAGTGCGACACGGACGGAAATCAACAAACGTTTCTCCTTTCCCTTTTCCTGCCTCGCCTTCGCTCTCATCGGGGTGCCGTTAGGCATCACCACCCATCGGCGCGAGACCTCGGTGGGCTTTGCCACCGGACTGATTGTGGCCGTTTTCTACTTCCTCTTCATCATCATCGCGGACACCATGCGGGCGAACGCGAAGATTCATCCTGAGCTGCTGGTCTGGTTCCCGAACGTTCTTTTTATCCTGATCGGCCTCTATCTCTTCCGTCGTTTGGCCAAGCAGTAGACGAGAGTTTCGTTAGGCTGGGATTGCCGGCAGCTCGTCGCTCATGACGAAGAATGTTTTCAGCGTGGCGCTGCCGAAATTGGTCGTGAGCGCAACATCGGCTGCATCGCGCCCGACGGCCATAACCACGCGCCCAATGCGGGGCACGTTGTGGCGCGCATCGAAGGTATGCCAGCGATCGCCGAGATAAACTTCGAACCAGCCGCTGAAATCCATGGGCGGCACGAGGGGGACGCCGATGTCGCCCATGTAGCCGGTGACATAACGGGCCGGAATATTGAGGCAACGGCAGAAGGTGAGAGCGAGATGGCTGAAATCGCGACAAACGCCCTGTCCGCTCTGGTAGACGTCGAAAGCAGACTTGGTCGGGTCGGCGAAATGGTAGCCGAAGGTGATGTGCCGGTGCACCCAATCGCAGATGGCCTTGACGCGCGGCCAGCCCGGAGGCGTCTGGCCGAAAAGTTTCCAGGCGATATCGCTCAGCTTGTCCACTTCGCAATAGCGGCTGGGCATGAGAAAACCGAGGGTCTCGTTAGGCAAATTCTCGATGTTGTGTTGAACGGCCTGCGGGGATTGTGGGTCCGGCGCGCCACTGTCCTCGATGACGGTTTCCAGGGTCAGACGGATCGGTCCCGTCGGGGCGAGGATCCTGGCGCAATGGTTGCCGAAGAGATCGGTGTAATGCGTGACCGGGATCCCGGGTTCCACGCTTAGCTCTTCCGGTTCCTGCAGATCACCCTGGCGCGATGGGTGTACGAAAAGCATCAAGACCATGGGGGTGGGCCCGCGTAATTCAAATTCTATGTCGAAACCAAGTTTGATCAGCATTTCCTTAGGGCGCGAGTCTGGCAGGAGACGCTTACCTGAATCGTCGCTCACCTTCCTCCTAGTCCGGCCTGGCTGCATTATTTTTCGTCAACCGAAGCGCTGGAACGTTTTCCAAAATTCAGGCCACGGCTTTTTAAAACTGCGACAAACGAAAATGTCGGGATGGTCTTTCGTCTCTTCATTCTCCACGCCGAAGGAGTTGGCGACGTGGCCCGCCAATTCCACCCGGTCGGCCAGACGTTCAGCGCTCGCGCGTGAGAAGCCGACCAGGATGACTACGTCCGGCGACTGAGAGCCGTAGCCGCGCCACCAAGAGGTGTTCGTCCCGCTGATAACCTCCGGCAGGTTGTGGGCGCGACCGTAAAGATTGATCGCCCCGGCTTCGCCGTAATTGCCGGCGAGGATGGCGGTATGGGGTTTCTCAGCGACGGGCAACGCGTCGTAAATGCCGGCGACCGTCTGCGCGAGCTCGGGCCAGCCGATCTGCTCGCGAAAGTTATCGTGAATCTTGCTCGTTAGGCGCCAGCCGGCGGAGTTGACCGGCGCGAGCGGCATCAGGATGATGGCGCTAAAGGCGGCGCCCAGGGTCAGAGCCAACCAAGTCGCCGCGCTACCCCAGCGTGCAGTGCCGGGGGCCGTTTGCGTCAACCAATTTTCCCAACGCACCGTCCCGGCAGCAAGGAGCATGGGATAGGCTGGCGTCAGGTAGTAAAAACGTCCGCGCGTCACCAAAAACAGAGCAAGGGGCACGACAAACATCCAGCCGAGCGCGCGAAAACGACGGCCGGCCGACGAGACGAGATAATAGTAAAGGCCGGCGATCCAGAGTGGGAGCGTGATGAGGTTGGCGCTCAGGAAAAGCTGTTCCAGCAGGAATCCGTCGGCGCGTCCTTCGTCGACATCGCGGGTGTGGATGTGGTCGAGGAAAGTGAGAGAAATCCAATGGTGCCGGACCTGCCAGATGATGTTAGGCGCGAAAATGGCAACTGATAGCGCGGCGCCGGCCCAGAGCCACGGGCTCTTCAGGTAATGTCGCGCCGGGGTGAAGAGCACTCCCGCGACAATCCCCGCGACGAAAAAGATCATGGTGTATTTCGTCATCATGCCGAGCCCAATGGCAGCGCCGATAGCAAGCCAGCAGCGTGCGTTTTCGCTGCGGAGCAGACGAATCACGAAGTAGGCGGCCGAGACCCAACAGAGATAATCGAAGGCGATGTACTGAAACATGGTGCTCATGCAGACCGCCATCGGAGCGACGGCCGCAGCCAAGGCGGCGATGACCTGGGCCCATCGTCCGCCTCCGAGTTCCCGAGTTATCAGTCCGACGAAGGTCATGGCCACGCACTGAGCGAGCACCGCGAAAAAGCGAAGGCCGACGAGAGAAGGCCCAAAGAGCAGGAGAGCGATGTGGGCGACAAAGGGTGTGAGAGGAGGATAGGAAACGTAGCCCCAGTCGAGATAGCGCGCGTCGTCCAGCACGCCGAGTTCATCACGATGAAATCCGTATTGCCCGTTGGTGGCGCAGTGCAAGAGCAGTCGCGCCAGCGCGACCCCGAGCAGAAGGCCAAGCGCGCTCGGTGGACGACTGGTCAGAGCGTTTGGTTTCACGGCCGCACCACGCTAGGAAAAAGAGATCCCTTGTTCGACTAGAAAAGTATCACTTTTCCAGGTGACCTG
>JBPCLK010000062.1:0-26728 GCA_051003355.1 Chthoniobacterales bacterium
CGTCGCGCCCTACTACAACAAGCCGAGCCAAGAAGGCCTCTTTCGCCATTTTGCTGCCATCGCGGGCGCCACCTCGCTCGAGCTGATGCTCTATAATATTCCGGGCCGCTGCGCCGTGGATGTGGCCGCGGACACAGTCGTTAGGCTGGCGGAAAAGTGCGCCAATATTGTCTCGATCAAGGAAGCGAGCGGCAGCGTCGACCGGGTCAGCGAATTGGTGTGTCGTCTGCCCGAGCATTTCACTGTCTTGAGCGGAGACGACTCGCTCACGTTGCCTTTTCTTTCGGTCGGCGCCGTGGGTGTGGTCAGCGTCGCCTCTAATCTCTTCCCGACCGAGGTCGCCCAGCTCGTGCAACTTTACCTGAGCGGTAAAGCGGACGAAGCGCGGCAATTGCACCAGAAATTTTATCCTCTCTTCCGGGACATTTTCCTGGAACCGAATCCTGTGCCGGCCAAGACGATTCTGGCCTGGCGCGGAGTGATGTCCGCAGATTGTCGTCTGCCGCTGGTGGAAATGAGCGCGGCCAACCAGCAACGTCTCCGCCAAACGCTCGAAGCATTAGAGCAGGCCTCCTGATGAGTGCGGCCACGACGAAGGTAGTGCTCGTCGGCGCCCACGGCAGGATGGGCCAGGCCGTGGCGGCCGCAGCCGCGAAGGAGAACCTAACGATCAGCACGAAGCTCGGACGCGGAGAGGCTCTGACTGAAGCGATGGCAGACGCCGCCGTCGTGATCGACTTCAGCACGGCGGACATGACCGATGAGGTCTGCCGGGTTTGCGCAGAGCACGGAAAAGCTCTCGTGCTTGGCACCACTGGCCAGAGTACCGCTCAGAAGGGCGAGGTCGCAGCGGCCGCCAAAAAAATTCCGATCGTTTTTGCGGCGAATTTTAGCGTCGGGGTCAACGCGCTTTTTGCCTTGAGCCGGCGAGCAGCAGAATGGTTAGGCAAAGACTTCGATATCGATGTGATCGAGCTGCACCACCGCACGAAGAAAGATGCGCCCAGCGGCACTGCGAAACGGCTCCTGGAAATCCTTCGCGCGGTGCACCACGGCGAGATCGAAGCGCAAGCGATTCGAGCGGGCGACATCGTGGGTGAGCACACCGTTATTTTTTCCGGGCCGGGCGAACGAATGGAGCTGATTCATCGTGCGGCAAGTCGCGAAGCTTTCGCAGTCGGCGCTCTCCGCGCGGCGCGCTGGGTGGTGCAGCAACCGGCCGGGCTTTACAGCATGGAAGATGTCCTTGGATTATAGGGCGGGCGCCCCGCCTGCCCAGCATGCCAGGGGGTCAGACGTTCGCCATGGGCCACCGAAGCGGTCGCTCTACCACCTCCTTTTTCCCGCATGAGGGCTGGGATCGCTCTCGGCTCCAACCTCGGCGAGCGGGTTGAGAACCTGACCAAAGCGCGGGCCGCGATTTCCGCTTTGCCACAGATCGCGGAGCCTTTTCTTTCCTCCGCCATCTACGAAACCGAACCAATCGACTGCGAACCCGGAGCGGGAAAGTTCCTCAATGCGGTTCTTGAAATCGGCTATGACGGGTCGTCTCGGCGATTGCTGCGCGAACTCCAGAAAATCGAAACGGCTCTAGGTCGCCCCACGGAACACGCCCAAAATCAATCGCGTTCCATCGACCTCGATCTGCTTTATCACGGCTCGGAAGTCTCCCATGAGCGAGACCTGCAACTTCCCCATCCTCGTCTGCACCAGCGCGGTTTCGTTCTTCATCCGCTCGCCGAAATCCAACCGGACCTAATCCTTCCCGGACAAACGAAAACGGTCCGGGAATTGTCGGAAACGCTGCCCAAATCGCCGTCGGTGGTGCGGGCGACGCGACAGTGGTAGTATCGTTAACCATGGAGGATTTTCGCGAGCGCAAACGCCGGGGAGAGCGCATCACAGCTCTCACCGCCTACGATTATCCGACCGCCCGCCTGCTCGACGAAAGCGGGATCGACATCATCCTGGTGGGCGATTCGTTGGGTATGGTCGTGCTCGGTTACAGCGACACGACGCAGGTGACGATCGACGAGATGCTGCATCACACCCGGGCCGTGGCGCGGGGAGTGAAACGGGCCCTTTTGGTGGCCGATCTTTCTATCGGCACTTACGACTCGCCGACCGAGGCCGTGAGAAACGCGCGCCGTCTCGTCGCGGCGGGCGCGCAGGCGGTCAAGCTGGAAGGCGGGGAGAGCCATGTGAAGCAAATCGAGGCCATCGCGAGCCGGGGAATTCCCCTCATGGCCCACATCGGGATGCTGCCGCAGAGTGTCCTGGAGGAAGGCGGCTATAAAGTAAAAGGGCGCGATCCGGCCGAGATCGAGCAACTCATTCGGGACGCACGAGCGGTGGAAGCGGCCGGGGCGTTTTCCGTGGTGCTCGAGATCGTGGCCGCGGATGCGGCTCGCCAGATCACGGAGGCCATCTCCATTCCGACGATCGGAATTGGCTCCGGCGAAGCCTGCGACGGCCAGATCCTGGTGACGCATGATTTGATTGGTCTTTACCCGTGGTTCACGCCGAAATTTGTCTCCCCCGAGGTGCATGTGGCCGAGGAAATCCGGCGCGCCGCACGGATCTTTACCGAGCGAACTCGCGGATCGGCTCGCTAGCTTCGCTCGGGTGCGAACTCCATGAGCCCGGAGAAACGTTGGGCGAAGAAGTGCGGCAAAGTTTGACAAATATTTTGCCGGGTCGTTTGTCTAACTCGCCATGCAAGCTGTGACTGCACGCACTCGTTCCGCGCCGCTCCCGGTCTGGGCCGGACGGAGCAAGCAGCGTAACTGGCTCCTGATCGCGCTGATCATTTCGCTCGCGCTGCACGGATTGCTTTGCGTTTTCTTCTATCGCACCGGCTTCCAGATGGCGACGGCTCAGGGTGTGGCGAAACGTCCGCCGCCCACTTTCAAGGTAAAGAGCATTGAAAAGGCGCCCCAGCCGCTCGATCAGGCGACCGCCACCTCCGTGGCCGAGGCGGCCAAGCCAAATCCCGACCAGACCAATGTCCAATTGCCCGACGACCAGAAGTCTTTCGACAAGCTTTTGCAGGAAGTCCACGCCACGGCCGCCATGCCGGACGACACCAGCGACGTGTTGCCCGACAAGCCAAAGGTCGAGCAGACCAATATCAATTCGGTGATTAACGAGATCGAGCGCACCACCGCACAGTCGCTGGAGAAAACGCCTAACGGGAAGCGCGAACAGGCTTTGCTGAACGAGGTGGCCGATTCCGGTCGCCCCCAACCCGCCCTCACCGGGACCGAGCTGGCCACCAGCACCACGATCAAACGGCCGAATAATTTTAACGCCAGGGCAGGCGACAGCGCCGGACCGCGGACCGATCGCGCGCCGGGTTTCAGCGATCTCGAGTCGCTCCTCTCGCAGAAAGGTCCGTTAGGCGCAGGGACCAAGTTCAAGATGCCTAACAATCAACTCTTCCAGTACGACAGCTCAGATTTACAAGGCGCGGCGGTCGATCAATTACAAAAGGTCGCGACGCTGATTAAGCGTAACCCGAACGCGACTTTTACCCTGGAGGGTTACACCGACTCGTATGGGTCAGACGAATACAATCTCGATCTGAGTCATCGCCGCGCGGAAAGTGTAAAAGCCTATCTGGTCAGCGCCTTGGGAATCAATCCCTCACAAATCGAGACGCGCGGCTATGGGAAAGCGAACCTCCTCACCTCACCGGACGCATCGATCGAAGAACAGGAAGTAAACCGACGCGTCGTGGTGGTGGTGCACTGACCGATTCAAAGGCTACGCCGAAACCTCCTAGCTCCAGTTCTACCAGTTCTTGATCCACTGTGCGGTGTTGGTGGAGTTGGAAGTGCTCCAGAGATCGAAAGTCGGATTGTAGCCATTACTTCCACCCGCCTGTCCAGCCGTGGAGTAACCGTAGCTGTTTCCAAACGGATCTTTGATGAACGCGACGTCGCCGGTCATAGGGCTGAGTTGGTTATCCCTAAAGCTGAAGTACGAGGTGGTCTCCGCCGTTCGATCCGCGTCGGCATCTCCGGATAGTTTTTCGTAAAGAAGGAGACTGGCTTTCTGGTAGGGCGTTTGCCTTGCATCTAAGTTTGCTTTCGCATTGAGGGATCCGGTATCCGTATTTAGTGGGTAGGCACCGTTGTCCGCCTTGTAATTCTCAAGCGCGGCCGACATCGCGGCGATCTCGCCTTCCGCGCGAGAACGGGCTCCATTGTTATGCACATAGCTGCTCGTGGCCAGCACCAGGCCCGCCAGAACCAGGATGATCGCCATCACGACCAAAAGTTCGACCACAGTAAAGGCAAAGGTAGCGGTGGGCGGGTCGCCCGCTTCCCGCGACGCGCCCCGGCGTCCTGATTTTCTGCGGCTGGCACGGCGACCACTACATCTCATGCGCATTCGTTAGGTTTGCGCCTGCAAGCCACCGATGATGCTGATCAGGGGCATGAACAAAGCGATCACAATGGTGCCCACGATTACGGCCAACAGCACAATCATGATCGGCTCCAGCATGGAGGTAAGGCCGGCCACCGAGTTATCCACCTCGTCGTCGTAGACTTCCGCAATCTTGAGCAGCATCTCGGGCAGTTGTCCGGTCTCCTCGCCGACATCGACCATACTGATCACCATCGGCGGGAAAGCGCCGCTGGCTTCGAGCGGTTGCACGATGGATTCGCCTTCCTTGACCGAGTCGTGCACCTGCGATATGGCGTGGGCGATAACGGTATTGCCGGCCGTCTCGCGGGTAATAGTGAGCGCCTGGAGTATGGGCACGCCGCTGGTGACCAGCGTGCCTAACGTGCGCGAAAACCGTGAGATCGCGCTTTTCCTCGTGAGATCGCCGAAGAGCGGAGCGCGCAGGGCGATTCGATCGATGGCTGAGCGGCCTATCGGAGTTTTGGAGACAAATTTATAAGCGAAAATGAACGCCACAATTCCCCCGATGATCACCAGCCAATGCTCCTGCATGAACCGGCTGATCCCGATGACAAACTGAGTGATGGCAGGAAGCGGTTTGTCCCCCAGCATCTCGTGGAAGATCGACTCAAACTTCGGCACGATAAAGACGAGCAGAAAGGCCATGATGATCATGGCCAGGCTGAGCACGATGACCGGATAGATCATGGCGGCCTTGACCTTGTTTTTGACTTTCTGCGCCTTCTCCTGGAACTCCGCCAGGCGGGTCAGGACGAGTTCGAGCACGCCGCCGAGTTCACCCGCCTTCACCATATTGACGTAGAGTTTATTAAAAATCTTCGGATGCTGCCCGAGGCTCTCGGAGAAAGTGCTGCCGCCCTGCACGGAATCGGCCAGTCGCAGAATAGTGCCCTTGAGCACGACGTCGCGCTCCTGTTTCGCGAGCACATTAAGGCCTCGCAGGAGAGGCAGGCCGGCGTCGATGAGCGTCGCCAGCTGTCGGGTAAAAACCATGAGCACCTTTGGTTTAACGGTCTTCTTCTGGAAGAGGACGATGTTCTTGCTGCGGGGCGCAGTGGCGGCGGCGGGTGCACCGGTCTTCGCCGCGCGACGCGCTTTCTTTTCCGCCGTGCCGCCCTGCCCTTCCTCGAAGACATTGGTGGGGAAATAGCCGGCCTGACGTAACTGCCCGATGGCGTCGTGAACCGAAAGCGCATCGACCAACCCCGTGGATTCCTGGCCCCGTGCGTCGAGCGCAATGTAGGTGAAACGGGGCATAGGGGGCGACGGCGACGAATCTAGAAAAAGCGCCAGGGACTGTCGAGAAATTCCGAGACCCAAGCGCCAGATCGTAACCTCAGGTGTATTTCAACACTTCCTCAATGGTGGTGACGCCCTCGAAGATGCTGCGCAGGCCGTCCTGGCGCAGGGTGACCATGCCGAGCTCGATCGCTTTCTGTTTCAAGACCACGGAGGGCGCACGCTCGTTAATCAGCGCGCGGAGCGGATCGCTGATTCGCATCAATTCGTAGATGCCGTTGCGTCCCTTGTAACCGGTGCGGTTACATTTGTCGCAGCCGGTCCCGTAAAAGAATTGGCGATCGCCAATTTCGTGGCGGGAAAGATTCAGCTGATCGAGCAGAGATTCGTTAGGCTGATAAGCTGTGCGGCAATCGGGACAAATGCTGCGCAGCAGGCGCTGGCCAAGCACCGCGCCGAGCGTGGATGAGATAAGGAAAGGCTCGATTCCCATGTCGATTAACCGGGCAATGGCGCCAGGTGCGTCATTCGTGTGCAGAGTGGTGAAGACGAGATGACCGGTGAGTGAAGCCTGGATGGCGATTTGCGCCGTCTCGAGATCGCGGGTCTCCCCCACCATGATGCGGTCGGGATCCTGCCGCAAAAAGGCGCGCAAGACGCGCGCAAAGCTCAGCCCGATCGCTTCGTTAACCGGCACTTGCATGACGCCTTCGAGGTCGTACTCGATCGGTTCCTCGGCGGTGAGCAGTTTGGAATCGAGGGTGTTAATCTTGCGCAGGCAGGAATAGAGCGTGGTCGTCTTGCCGGAACCGGTCGGGCCGGTCACGATCAAGATTCCGTTAGGCCGATGAATGACCTCGAGGATATAGCTGAGAATGTCATCCGGCATGCCGAGAGCCTCGAGATCGAGATTCACGGTCGAGCGATCCAGCACGCGCAGGACGACGCTCTCGCCGTACTGCGTCGGCAGCGTGGAAACACGGAGATCGACGGTGCGGCCCGCGATGCTTTTCTGGATGCGGCCATCCTGCGGCAGACGGCGCTCCGCGATGTTCATATTGGCCATGACTTTCACTCTCGAGATGACCGGCAACGCGAGATGCCGCGGCGGCGGAGCCATCTCGTAGAGCGCGCCGTCCACGCGGTAACGGACTTTGAACTCCGCCTCGAACGGCTCGAAGTGGATGTCGCTTGCCCGGTCCTGAATCGCCTGGTAGAGGATCAAATCGACGAAGCGCATGATCGGCGTGGCATTCGCCTCAACCTCCACCTTTGCGCCGGTCGCACGATCGCCTTCTAGCGTCATGAGCTCACCGGCTTCGCCAAGCTGCTTCAGGATTTCCTCCATGCTGGAGGTGTCCTCGCCGTAGTGTTTGCGCAGGCGCTCTTCGATCCTGAGGCTTGGCGCGAGCACGACCTGGAGGTCGCGGCCGAGGGCGAAACGAAGGTCCTCCACCGTCTGCATATCAAGCGGATCGACCAGCGCGAGGCGGATGGTGTTTTCCTCCTCGCCGAGAGGCAGCGCGCGATGTAAACGTGCGAGCCCCGCAGGGATTAATCGCAGGATCTGGGGAGTAAATTCAACCGCGTCGAGATCGACCACCTCGCTCCCGAGCGCCTCCGCCATGATGAGATAGAACTGTTCCTCGTCCACGATTCCGTGGTCGACCATTGCCTGCTCGATCGACTTGCCGTTCTCAGTTGTCTCGAGGAGAACGTCGTCCGCCTGGGCCCGATCCATCAGGCCCTGGTCAATGAAGAGATCGGCGACGCGTTCGTTA
This sequence comes from Chthoniobacterales bacterium, assembly GCA_051003355.1. Lineage (GTDB taxonomy): Bacteria > Verrucomicrobiota > Verrucomicrobiia > Chthoniobacterales > UBA10450 > Palsa-1392. The sequence goes on from JBPCLK010000062.1 coordinate 7,455, forward strand.
TTCATTCGTTAGGGGAAAAACCGGTGCCGCGGCGGTGGTGCGAGACTCCGTCGAGCTTGGGATGGCGCGCAGCTCTTTGAGAGATCCTCTTTCCCGGCTCGACGGAGTGTCGCTCCACCGTGTTTTTGCATGGCTCTCTCGAGATGAACATTCGGATTTTCAATTGGCATCGCCGATGGTGATCGAGATCACTTCCTCCGCGCTCGTCATGCCGGCGAGCACCTTGCGCACGCCGTCCTCACGCAGAGTGCGCATGCCCAAGGCGCGGGCGCGCTGGCGCAGCTCCATGGTGGAGGCGCGATTGTTCACCATGTGCCGCACTTCGTCGTCGATCTCGAAGATCTCGAAAATGCCCATCCGGCCTTTGTAACCTGTCTGCCGGCATTTCTCGCAACCGACCGGCCGCATCACCTCGGCGTCGAGCAACTGGGAAGCTTCCACCTGTAGAGCGCGCAGTTCGGAATCGGAGAGATGGCCCGGTTCCTTGCAATAAAGGCAAAGCCTCCTAACGAGTCGCTGCGCCATGATGGCGCGGATCGAGGTTGAAACCAGGAAAGGCTGCACGCCGAGATCGATCAAGCGCGCCACGGCCGAGGGAGAATCGTTGGTGTGCAGCGTGCTGAAAACGAGGTGCCCGGTCAGACTGGCGTTGGTCGCGATGGAGGCGGTCTCCAGATCGCGAATCTCGCCGATCATGATGATATTAGGCGCCTGCCGCAAAATGGAGCGGAGCGCGGCGGGAAACGTCATGCCAATCTCAGGATTTACCTGCACTTGGTTGATCCCGTTCATCTGGTACTCAACCGGCTCCTCGACTGTGATGATTTTACGATCGGGTTTGTTGATGTAGTGGAGGCAGGCGTAGAGCGTGCTGGTCTTACCGGAACCCGTCGGGCCGGTGACGAGCAAAATGCCATCGGGCGCGAACAAGAGCCGCTCAAAAACTTCCTGGTCGTCGCTCAGGAAACCAAGCTCCGGCAAGCCGAGCAGCAGACTCGATTTATCGAGCAAACGCATGACCATGCTTTCGCCGTGGTTAGTGGGCACGGTGGCGACGCGCAGGTCGATCGATTTCCTGCCCATCTTCACCTGGATGCGGCCGTCTTGAGGCAGCCGCTTTTCCGCGATGCTCATGCTGCCAGTCATGATCTTGAGCCGGCTAATGATGGCGGACTGCAATTTCTTGGGCGGCGACTGCATCTCCTGCAGCACGCCATCGATGCGAAACCGGACGCGAAAACTTTTCTCGAGTGGCTCGAGGTGGATATCGCTCGCCCCCAGCTTGTACGCCTCGAGGAGGAGCAGCGAGACCATGCGAACGATCGGCGCGTCGCCTTTTTCGCCGTCAGGCATCTCCGCGGCCTCGGCAATATCCAGCTCCTCGAGCGCCGCGTCGCCGATCTTCCGGCGCAGGATATCGACCGCTTCCTCCGCGCTCCCGTAGTACTTGACGAGCGCCTGCCGGATTTTCTCCGGAGTCGTGCAAACCAGCTCGAGCTCGCGTCGCAGGAGAAAGCTGAGACTATCGATGCTGTCGAAGTCGAACGGATCGCTGGTCGCCACCACCAAGCCGTGCTCATTGCGATCAATCGGGACCATCTTAAAACGCCGGGCGTCCTGCGGTTTGATCTCGTCGATCACATCCTGCGGCACCACGATCTCCCCGAGATCGATCCAGCGCATTTCCGCCTGCGCCGCCACCGTGCGGGAAACGTCGTCGGCCGAAACGAGGCCCTGCCTAACGAGGCGATCAACCACCGTGGTCGAGCCCGCCAATTCACCGCGCGCCGCCTCGATCTGCGGGCGCGTCACGAGCCCAGCGTCCCGCAGGAGATCGAGCACGTAGTCTTCGTTAGGGGGAGGCATGCGCAGAACGAGGTTGCGGCTTGTCCCGGCGAAATAAAAGCCTGAAGTCCCAGATCGGGAGGGGGCCGGTCCTCGATCTCGGTAAGTGGTCCCTGATCGAGCTTGACTCTGTTTCTTATTTTCTCCCAAACTGCGCGTCATGAGCGCAAAAAATGTCGGCCAGACAGCCCCGCAAAACTTTCTCGTCAGCCGCCGAGATTTTCTCGGCACCACCATCGCTGGCGGAGCGGCTCTCCTCGCGGGCGGGTTGCCCTCTCTCCTGCACGGCGCTGCTTTCCGCGATCAAACGGGTCTGAGCGAGGCGACGATTCCCGAGCTCCAGGCGGCCTTCCAGGCAGGTCGATTGACCAGCGCACGTCTGACCCAAAACTATCTGTCTCGGATCGCGTCCCTCAATCCACTTCTGCACGCCATCATCGAGACGAACCCCGACGCGTTGGAGATCGCGGCGCAGCGAGACGCCGAACGACGCTACGGCCGCATCCGTGGGCCGCTTCATGGCGTGCCGATTTTGGTTAAGGATAACCTTGCGACGAAGGATAAGATGGAGACGACCGCAGGTTCGCTGGCTTTGGTCGGCAGCGAGGTGCCTGCCGATTCCGTCGTGGTCCAAAAGCTCCGACAGGCCGGTGCCGTCATTCTCGGCAAAGCGAATCTTTCCGAGTGGGCCAACTTCCGAGGTTTTGCGCCTTTCAATGGTTGGAGCGCGCGCGGAAGCTTCACGCGCGATCCCTATCTCCTTTACTTTGATCCCTGCGGTTCCAGCTCCGGTTCCGCCGCCGCCACGGCAGTTTATCTTTGTGCCGCTTCCATCGGCACGGAAACGGACGGCTCGATCGTCTGCCCCTCCGGCAACAACCTTTGCGTCGGCCTGAAGCCGAGCGTCGGCCTAGTCTCGCAAGATGGCATTATCCCGATCTCGCATAGCCAGGACACCGCCGGTCCTATCACCAGAACGGTGACCGATGCGGCTGTTATGCTCGGTGTCATCCAGTCACCGCTCGTGGGCGCACCGCGTGACTACACGCAATTCCTTCAGCGCGGCAGCCTGAACGGCGCCCGGATTGGGATTGACCGCCGCTACTTCAAGGCGAATTACGGCGGCGAGGACGACATCGTCGCGGTGGTCGAGCAGGCGATCGAGGTCATGCGTAGCCTGGGAGCCACGGTCCTTCCCACGGACAGCGGCGATTCCAACCTCTATTCCGACGCGGAGTTCACCGTGCTCCTTTACGAATTCAAAGTAGATGTCGCGAACTATCTCGCCGGCCTTCGCCATACCTCGATGCGGACTCTGGCCGATTTGATCGCTTTCAACATCTCCTACTGCCCGCAGGAGATGGAATATTTCGGACAGGAGATCTTTCATCTCGCCGAGGCGACGAGCGGCGATCTGACGGATCCCGAGTATCTGGACGCCCGGGCGCTCTGCCTGCAGTTGTCGCGGGATGAAGGCATCGATGCCGCGCTGCAACGGGACAACCTCGATGCTATCATTGCGCCGAGTTACAGCTTCGCTTCGACGCCGGCGGCAGTGGCTGGTTATCCAAATATTTCCCTGCCTCTCGGCCTAACGAGAACCGGCAAACCGGCGGGACTCTGGATGTATTCCGGTTATTTGCAGGAGGCGCGTCTGATTTCGCTGGCCTACGATCTCGAACAGGAGATTCAGCCGCGCACCGCGCCCACTTTCCGCGGCGAAGTTCCGCCCGAGCCGCCAGACGCCGGCATCTGCGCCCGGCACGAGGGCGATGCATCGAGCTTGCTCAGCCGCGATGCCGGCCGGCACCTTCCATATCACCTCGGCACGGGCAAGCCGCTCCCGCGATAGCTCGCTCGACGCGGCGGCAGGCGCGACCGATCAGGTCGGCGTGCCGCCCGAGAGCACCGGCTCCGTCGCCATTTCTTCTTCCACTTCCTCCTGCGATTGCAGGTAAGTCTGGCCGCGGTAGAACATGGCGAAGACGACGAAAATGGCCGCGGCGACGAACATGAGCACGGCAAAGAAAAGGAAATATTGCTGGTCGCTCATCTTCACCGTGCCGTCGTTGTTGCGGATAAAATAATTCACCGCCGCGGTGAAAAGATTGCCCATCGATACCGTGAAGAGCCAGAGCGCCATAACCGCGCTTTTCATCTTGTTGGGCGCCTGGGTGTAGGAAAATTCCAGACCCGTGATTGAGACCATCGCTTCCCCTAAGGTCAGGATGGCGTAGGCGAGGAACTGCCAGTTCACGCTTGGTTTGGCGCCGGCATCGATCATTTGCTGGATGTACCAGATGACCACGTAACTGGCCGCGGTGAGGAAAAGCCCGATGCCAATTTTGCGCAGCGGCGTGAGAGGAAAGACCTTATCCATCGCCGGGTAGAGGAGGTAATTCACGATCGGAATAAAGAGCAGGATGAAGATGGGATTAGCGGTTTGGACCTGCGACGGGAGGAGGTTCATCCCGAACCAATGCAGATCCATGTGCTGCGCTTGCAACGTCCAGGAACCACCGCTGCTCTGATCCCAGAGCGACCAGAAAACCGCCACGAAAACGTAGACGATCGCGAGCCGACCCAGCGCGAGGAGCCCTTCCCGGCTTTTCAATTCCTTAAAAAAACCAACGCCGCCCGGCCGAATGTGAACGAATTTTTTGCGCCCGAGCCAGAAGGAAATCGTGGCCAGCACCATAAAGACACCCGGAATGCCGAAGGCCCATTTCGGACCGAATCGCGGGTCGTGGAGGAGAAAAGGACAGGCAATCGTCGAGATGAAGGAGCCGGCGTTAATCGAGAAATAGAACCAACCGAAAACCTTGGAGAGAAGATGCTTGTTGGACTCGCCGAACTGGTCGCCCACGTTGGCCGAGACGCACGGCTTGATGCCGCCGGCACCGAAGGAGATGAGGCCGAGGCCGATGAGCAAACCGAGGCGGGTGTCGTTGAGCGCGAGAGCGAAATGGCCAAAGCAGTAAACAATCGAGAGCCAGAAAATGGTCTGGTATTTCCCGATAAAACCCTCCGCGAGAATGGCGCCAAAAATGGGGAGGAAATAGACCGCCGCGACGAAAAGCGCGAAATACTGCCGGGCCTCCGCGTCGCCCATGTGGTCACTCGCGCCGCTGCTCGTGACCAGATACTGCGTCATGAAAATGATCAGGATCGAACGCATCCCGTAGAAGGAAAAGCGCTCGGCCGCCTCGTTCCCGATGATGTAGGGCACGCCCGGCGGCATGGTCTTGATGTTCGGCGGGGTGCGGGCGTATTTATATGTGGCCATGGCGCTCCTTTTCGTTAGGGCTCGGTTTGCTAGTCTCTACGGTTGTTGTTTCGGGAAAAAGTTGGCGGGCGTGGGCGAACTCGCTTCCGGAGAGAGCTCCATCCGGTGCGGCTCTTCCGAGGCCGCTTCCAGCGGATGGAGATGCTCCTTCTGCAGCTCGGGCAACTCCCCGACATGATGCCGCTCGCAAGAGGTGAAAACGATGATCAAACCGGCCAGGGCCGCGAGCGGAGAAAACCGAAGAAAAAACATGCGCGGTGAGAGTAACGGTCGAGCGAAGCGCGGCGCAACAAAAAGATTGGGATGATCACCGTCTCATCCTCCCGGTGGTGCGAGGCTCCTTCGTGCTGGAGAGTGCGCTCGGCCGCCTAAAGGATATTCTCCCCCAGCTCGACAGAGTCTCGCACCACCGAAGGCGCACCACCGTAATTGCGCGCGCGGCCAGCGGTGTCAGCTTAGGCGATGTCGAATCGAATCCTGCGCGCCGCGTTTCTCTGCTGTTTTTGCCTGACGATGTCGCCTTGGGCGCACGGAGCGCCGGCTGGGAAACGCAACATCACCGAAAAGGATCTCTTCGATTTTAACTGGATCGGTGATCCGCAGGTCTCCCCGGATGGCGCCCGGGTCGCCTATCTACAGGTTAAGGTCGACGAAAAGAAAACCGGCTACGAGACGTCGATCTGGATGGCGCCAACTGACGGCAAGGAACCGCCGCGGCAGCTGACCAGCGGTCCGCGCGATTCCGGTCCGCGCTGGTCGCCGGATGGCCACTGGCTGGTCATTTCCCGGGCGTCGGAAAAGGACGGAAAGAAGCAGCCGCCCCAGCTTTGTCTTCTGTCTATGAGCGGCGGGGACGCCTTCGTTTTCACCGATCTGCCAAAAGGCGCCAGCAATCCCAAGTGGTCGCCCGACGGGAAGTCGATTGTTTTCAACGATAGCTCAAACGGGGAAGACCTCGCGAAACAGGCTCGCAAAAAGAAGAAAGAAGAAAGCGACAAAGCCGCAGCCGAGAGCTCGCCTGCGAAGGAGGAAAAAGCAGAGGAAGCAGCAGGGGAAGAAGAGCACGAGAGCGACGTGCACGTCATCACGCACGCCGTCTATCGCGATAACGAGGAAGGCTATCTCGATCCCAAACGCCCCGATCATCTCTGGCTCGTCCAGGTGCCGCAGAGTGCGGACGAAAAAGTCGAACCGCGCCAGTTGACCAACGGTCGCTTCGACGAAGGCGAGGCTGTTTGGTCAAAGGACGGCGCGCAGATCTACTTCACCTCCTGGCATGTGGACGAGCCGTACTACGAGTTGCCGAAGACCGAGCTCTACGTCATCCCGGCAAAAGGCGGCGAGGCGAAGCTGCTTAACACGCTGCCCATGGGAATCCGGCGACTCGCGCTGAGCCCGGATGGCCAACACTTCGCCTTCATCGCGGCCGCGACCGAGCCGGTAAATTCCTACACCCAGTCGGATCTTTGGACTCTCGACTTGGCGGAGAACGCCAAGCCGGTCAACCTAACGATCAGTTTCGACTTCGATGCGGGCGACAGCGTTTTTGGCGACAATGCCGCGCCCCGCGGCTTTGGCGGAAACACCCCGGTCTGGTCAGACGACGGCAAGAGCATCCTCGAGATTTACTCCAAGGAGGGTCGCACCCAGCTCGCGGCCTTTGACGCGACCAACGGCGGCGCGACCGATCTGACTCACGGCAATCAGGCGGTGATGCGTTTCTCCGCCAGCGCGGATGCCACGAAGGTGGTTTGCCTCGTCTCCACGCCAACCCGGATCAACGATCTGTTTTTCCTCGAACAACCGGGAGCAGAACCGCGCCAACTGACCCACTCGAACGACAAGCTCTTCAGCCAGCTCAACCTGACCGAGCCGGAAGAAATCTGGTACGAGAGCTTCGACGGCAAGCGCATCCAGTCCTGGGTGCAAAAGCCGCCTGGCTTTGATCCGACGAAGAAATATCCGCTCATCCTCAACATCCACGGCGGACCGCACGCCGCCTACGGCTACATTTTTGAGCACGAATTCCAATGGATGGCCGCCAAGGGCTACATCGTCCTCTATCCGAATCCGCGCGGGAGCACGAGCTACGGGCAGGCTTTCGGCAACATCATCCAATACAAATACCCGGGCGATGATTTCAAAGACCTGATGGCCGGAGTCGACGAAGTGATCCGGCGCGGCGGGATCGATGACAAGAAACTCGGGGTCACCGGCGGCAGCGGCGGCGGTCTGCTGACCAACTGGGTCGTCGGGCACACCGATCGTTTTGCAGCGGCAGTGGCGCAACGCGACATCGCGAATTGGGCGGATTGGTGGTACACGGCCGACTTCACCCTCTTCCAGCCGAGTTGGTTCAAAACGCCGCCGTTCAAGGACGAAGAAGGCGACTACAAGGCGCGCTCGCCCATCACCTACATCAACAACGTCAAGACCCCGCTTATGCTCGTGGTCGGCGAGGACGACACGCGCACTCCGCCGGACGCCGGCGGTGAGCAGATGTTTCGCGCGCTCAAGTTTCGCAAGGTTCCGACGGTCTTGGTGAAATTTCCGCGCGAAACGCACGAGCTTTCCCGCTCGGGCGAACCCTGGCACCGCATCGAGCGGCTACAGCACATCGTGGGCTGGTTTGACCACTGGCTGATGGGCGTGGCGAAACCGGAATACGAAGTGGCGGGAAAAGATCCAGGGTCGGCCAAGCCGAAGCCGTCCGCCGAGAAAAAGCCCTAGAGAGAATTCCAGGATAAGCAGGATGGGGAGGCCTCGCGGCGAAGTTCTCCTCTCCATCCTCAACAATTCTATTGATCCTGCCCATCCCCTCCTCGCAACCGCTCTTGCCACCGGCATCGACCTTTGCGAGTCTCACCGCATGCGGATCCCGAAACAAAATTACGACGACATCGAGCGCATCATCGAATTCGATTTCGTTAGGGCGACCGAAGCGGCGGCACTCAACGCTCTTCCCTGGCTCGGACGCGGTGAGAAGGAGAAAGCCGATGGCGCCGCCTGCGATGCGATTCGCGGGATGTTCGATCTCATGAACATCTGCGGTGAGGTCGTGATCGGCGAAGGGATCAAGGACGACGCACCTGGCATTTTCAAAGGCGAGCAACTCGGCATGTGGCTGCCCGGCGCGCCGCAATTTGATATCGCGCTCGATCCGATCGATGGCACCACCAATATCGCCAAGGGTGCGCCCAACTCCATTGCCTGTATCGCCGCCGCCAGCCCGGCGAAAGACGTCAAGATCGCCCTGCGCGACATCCCCTCGTTCTACATGACCAAGCTGGCCTACGGCCCGGAGGTGATCCGCAGCATGCAGAAAGCGGGCATCGAAACCTTGAAGCTGGAAAGCCCGATCGAAGAGACGCTCGTCACAGTTGCCAAGGCCCTGCGCAAACGGGTGCAAGATGTCGTGATCATGATGCTCGACCGCCCGCGTCACCGGGAAATCGTGGCGGCCATCCGCCAGGCTGGCGCTTCACTGCGCATGATTACCGACGGCGATATCGCCGCCGCCATGGCGCCTTCCTACCCGGAGAGCGGGATCGATCTTTACATCGGAATCGGCGGTTCACCCGAAGCGGTGCTGGCAGCGGCCGGTATCAAATGTCTCGGTGGAGACATGCAATGCATGATGTGGCCGCGCGACGACCAGGAACGTGCGGAACTGGTTGCTGGCGGCCACGAAGACGATCTTGGCCGGGTCTTTTTCGCCGACGATCTGGCGAACGGCCAGAACATTATTTTCTGCGCCACCGGTATCAGCGACAGCGCGCTGCTGCGCGGTGTGCAGTCACGCGGACCGAACGCCATCACTCATTCCGTCCTAATGCGAGCGAAGAGCAAGACCGTTCGCTTCATTCGGGCTTCGCACGACTTGCAGAGCAAGACGATTCGGTTGCGCTCCGACAATCGAGAGCACCGCATTTGAGAAAAGGAAGGAAGAAGGAAATTGGCCGGTGCCTTCTTCCTTCATCCTTTTCTTCAATCTCACGCTCGACAAGCGCGAGCCGCCCTGTTCAAATCCGAAAAACCGAAACATTCTATGAGTAAAACATCCAAATCCGAACTGTCGCCAGACAACGGCGCGATCATCGATACGAAGTGGATCGTCGAGCCGTTCCGTTATCATGCCTCCGCGGTCGGCAAAGCATCCTCCCCTCCCGTCGCGGGCGACCTCCAGTTGCCCGAAGTGATCATCTACGACCACGCCGGCTTTCGCGGAGATTCCGCCCGCACCAACCTGAGCTTTCATTTCCTGGGCGACTTTTGGAACGATCGCATCAGCTCGCTCATCGTGGTCAGCGGTGTCTGGCGTTTCTATCGTGACGATCATTATAAAGGTGATCATTGGGATCTCGGCCCGGGCTACTATGAATCCTTCTTCACCGAAGCCGGCCCGGACGATGCGATCAGCTCCTTCAAGGCGATCGCACTGACCTGACGCCCTTCGAGCCGCCGGCTTACGCTTCATCGCTCGGCTCTTCATGCTGGGCGCGATAGGATTTTTTGCACCTGTGGAACCAGGCTCCGTAGGCCGAGTTCGAGGACTTTCCCCTTTTCCTCATGCTCGACCTCCTGGTCCCCTCAATGAAACGCCGCTGGCGTTTCTGAAAGAGAACCAGCTCCTCCAGCGGAAATCGCGATGCGAAGTGCGGACGCAAATGGCCGTTTCTCCCTGCGCGTCGACGAATCAGTTTTGGCTTCTTATTCTCCCGTGTTCTAGATTGCGCTCCGATGGTGGCGCTCAATTCCGAACCACTGCAGCAAAAAATCCTCGAAGGCCAACGCATCACCGCCGACGAGGCGCTGGAAATCTATCGCTGGCCCCTGGCTGAGATCGGCGCGCTGGCCGACGCCCGGCGCAATCTCGCCAAAGGCCAAAGCTACGAAGAGCACGGTCGCGAAATCGTCACCTACATCGTTGATCGCAACATCAATTACACCAACGTTTGCAACGTCTATTGCAAGTTCTGCGCGTTTTATCGCACGGAAAAAGACGACGACCACTACGTCCTCACGCACGAGCAGTTCGATCAGAAACTCGACGAGCTGACCGCGGCTGGCGGCGTGCAAATCCTGATGCAGGGCGGACACCATCCGAAACTAAATTTCGATTGGTACATCGACCTCCTCCATCACATCCGGGAAAAATATCCGCACATCAACATCCACGGTTTTAGCCCGCCGGAGTTTCAACATTTTGCCGAGACCTTCGAAATGCCGCTGCGCGAAGTGATTACCCGGTTCAAAGACGCCGGCCTCGGCTCCATTCCGGGCGGCGGGGGCGAGATTTTGGTCGATTCCGTGCGACAGCGTATCGCTCCACTGAAATGCAAAAGCGACCAGTGGCTCGAAGTGATGCAGGTGGCGCACGAACTGGGTTTAAAATCGAGCGCGACGATGATGTTCGGCCACGTCGAGACGATCGAGGATCGCGTGCAACACCTGCAGCGTTTGCGCGATCAGCAGGACGCCAGCGGCGGATTCACCGCCTTCATTTGCTGGACCTTCCAACCGCAACACACGGTCTTGAAAGTCGCTCGTCCGACCGGTTCTGCGGAGTACCTACGCATGCAGGCGCTCGCTCGCATTTTCCTCGATAATATCCCCAACATCCAGAGCTCGTGGGTCACCCAGGGCCCGGCCATTGGACAGATCGCGCTCAAGTATGGCGCGAACGATTTTGGCTCCGTTATGATGGAAGAAAACGTGGTCAGCAGCGCGGGAACCAGCTTCCGGCTCGATGCCGAAATGATCGAGCGCTTGATCCGCGACGCCGGCTACGAACCGCGCCGACGCGATAATTGGTACGAACTCATCTAAGAAATTCTGCTCGCGCAATGCAAAAGCCGTGCGCTATTCGCTTTGCTTTCGCTTGACCTTTGCCCGGCCAGATTGCCTGATTCTGTCAAATCGCGCCTTGACGATGTCGCACGCATTACCCATCTAATACGCCAGCGCACTACTGACGGCCGTCCGGCGGCCGCCTCTCCGATTATGAAAAATCTCATTTTGTCTCTCCGTTTCGCCGCCTTTTTCTTCTTGTTAGGCGGGGCACTCGCACTTCCCACGGGCGCGCAGGCACAAGGGCTGGTAGGCGCTCCCATCACGGGTATCGACGTCCGATATGTCGGGCCGGAAACAATCTCGAAGGATCGAATCCTGGCCAACATGCGAACGAAAGTCGGTGCTCCCTACTCCGAGACCACGGTGGAGGACGACATCCGGGCGCTTTACGACACGGGTGGAATCCAGAACGTCCGTATCTTTGGCGAGCCGGCTGGCAATGGCGTCCGCGTCCAGGTCATCCTGGCGACCAAGGCGCTGGTGACCGAAATCGAGATCGACGGCGCCCAGGCTTTCAAGGCCAAAAAGCTGCGCGACAGGATCAAGTTCAAGGTGCCCTCCTCGGCCGATGCCGAAAAGCTTGAGGAAGGCCGCCAGAACATTATCGATTTCTACCAGCGCAAGGGATATCCCGGCGTGGACGTTCAGCTCCAGCTAGTCAATAACGAGAGCCGCGGCACAGCGCGCGCCGTTTACACCATCAACGAAGGCGAGCGCGGTGCGGTGCGCGACATCCGCTTCGACGGCAACACGAAATTCAGCGACCGCGTGCTCCGCCGCCAGATGAAGACCAAGGCACAAACTCTCATCGCCTTTTTCGACAAGTCCGGCCGGCTCGATCAAGCGCAACTACAGCAGGATCTTGATAGCATCCGCGAGTTTTACCAAAACAAAGGCTACATCGATATCGCCATCCCGGAGGTCCGCCAGGAGCGCATCCCGAAAGGCGTTCGCATCGTGGTGGTCGTGAATGAAGGCCAGCAGTATCATGTCGGCCAATTGTCCTTCCAAGGTGAAGAAGTAGCCAAGGAGAGCGGTCTGCGCGCCCTGCTCAAGATGAAGGAAGGAGCTGTCTACACACCCAAGGGATTGAAGGATGATCTAAAGGCGATCGTGGACGGTTACGGAGCCGGCGGTTACGTCGATGTCGACATTCAACCGCAGGGCACGGCGGCCGGCCAGGGCAAAGTCAATCTGGCCTATCTGATCACGGAAGGGAGCCGCTCATTCGTCGAGCGTGTCAATATCGCGGGCAACACGCGCACAAAGGACAAGGTGATCCGACGCGAAATTTCGATTCTGCCGGGCGATGTCTTTAACACCGTCCGAGTCGACACCAGCCGCGCTCGTCTGGAGAATCTCGGTTACTTCGAAAAGGTCGATACCTACCCCGAAGACACCGGCATCCCCGGCCGCAAAGATTTGCTCGTCCAGGTCCAGGAAAAGCGCACTGGCGCCCTCAACTTCGGCGCCGGCTTTTCCACCATCGAAAGTCTCCTTGGCTTCGTCGAACTGACCCAGGGGAACTTCGATCTCTTCAATTATCCGACCTTCACCGGCGGCGGACAGAAGTTTCGCGCGCGCGCGCAAATCGGCACGCAGCAGCAGAACTACCTTCTCTCGTTGACGGAACCATACTTCCTGGACCGCCCGTTGTCGTTAGGCGGTGATCTCTTCTATCGTGAGGCCAGCTTCCTCAGTTCCATCTACGATCAACGGAATTACGGTTTCTCGATCGACCTCCGCAAGCCGATCAATCCCTTCCTCTCGGTGAGTCTCGATTATCGCCTGGAGGAAATCGATATTTACAATGTCAGTATCTTCGCTTCCCCGCTCATCGCTGCGGAAGCCGGCAATCGACTCAAGAGCGAAGTCAGCACCACGATACTTTGGGACACGCGAGATAGCGTTTTTCTCACGCGCAAAGGACACCGGGTGGTCTTCACTCCGCAGATCTCAGGCGGTTTCCTAGGCGGTAACACGCAGAATTACGGCTTCGATTTGGAAGGCTCTCAGTACTTCACCTTCCCCTACGACATCATCCTGACCCTCAATGGTGAGATCGGGGTAGTCGATGTCTGGGGCAGCGGCGATCGCGTGCCCCTTTTCGATCGACTCTTCCTGGGCGGCGCAAATGACCTGCGCGGTTTCAACTTCCGCGACGTCGGCCCGAAGGACGACAACGGTGAACCATTGGGTGGCCGTTCGCTTGCTCGTTTCACGATCGAAGTGACCGTCCCCATTATTCCGCGAGTTCGTGCGGCGGTCTTCTACGACACTGGAACGGTCAACGCCAATGCCTATGACTTTGGCACTGAGCACCTGGTCTCCGACGTGGGTGTCGGCCTCCGTCTCGACCTGCCGGTGGGTCCGCTCAAGATCGACTACGGCATTCCCATCCAAAAGGATAACAACAGCGGTGGCGGCAAGATCCAGTTCAGCGTCGGCTACCAATTTTGAACGCAAGGTGTCACTTGCAGTCTAACCCCATCCCAACTACCAGTCTGACCTCACATCTATGAAAAAGCTTATCCTCGTCGCTCTTCTTTCCGCCGCTGCGATCCCCGTTGGGGCCTCCGCTCAAGGCATGAAGGTCGGCACCATCGACATGAATCGCGCGTTCAAGGAATACAACAAGACCAAGGACGCAGAGAGTAAAATCAACGACGCAAAGACCTCTGCGAAAAAAGAATACGACGACCGCGCTGATTCCTATAAGAAGGCTCTCGACGATATCAATAAGCTGAACCAGCAACTCGAGGCACCGGCTCTAAGTGCCGATGCCAAGACCCAAAAGGCCAAAGAGCGCGACGAAAAAATCGCCAGCATCAAAAACATGGAGCGCGAGATCAACGAGTTCCGACAGACCCGCGAGAAGCAGCTCCAGGAGCAAGCCGTGCGGATGCGTGACGGTATCGTCAAGGAAATCACCGACGTGGTCATGACCAAGGTCAAAGCAGGCAACATGGATCTCGTTTTCGACATTTCAGGCGTGAGTTTGAATGGCGTTCCCACGATCATGTTCGCCAAGCCGGAATATGATTTCACGACCGATGTGGTCACTCAGCTGAACAAAGCAGCCGCGGCCGCCCCTGCGCCGGCGAAAGCAGCGGCTCCGAAAACCACTCCGGCTCCCAAGAAGCCCTAACGAGCAAGCCACTTTTACAGAAAAACGCACGCCCTCACGGCGTGCGTTTTTTTTGTCCCTTCCATTCGTCACGAATATCGCGGTGGCAGGCAAAACGCCGCGCACCTTGCAAGTCCGCGAGTGACGGAGGAACTTCTGCCGGTGGGCTTGCCATGGAAGATTGCCGTCGGGATTTGCGCGAGCCTGCTCCAGTGCACGGCGCTCGCCGTCCCGGCTGATTGGGAAAAATCCGTGAGCGTCCTCCCTCGGGGCGATTTTCCCAACCCGCGGCCCATGGTCGCCAACTACAATTTCGGCTGGAACGAAGTCGTCGCCGCCACGGCGGAAATCCGCTTCGACAAAAGCGGCGGACAGTTGCAACTCCAGGGTAACGGGCACACCGCCGGAGTCGTTCGCCCTTTGTGGAAATTCGACGTGCGCCACCGCTCGCTCGCTGACGCCGGCACCCTTCGCCCCATCTCGATGCATCAGGTGGATCAAGTCCGCGGAAAAACCGTCACCACCGACGTGGTTTTCAAAGGCAACTCCCTGGAACGCGTCCGCACCGACCCAAAATCGAAAAAGGACCCTGCACCAAAGGGTTTTTTCTTTTCGGGCGGGATTTACGATATGCACTCGGCTCTGCTTTATCTGCGCAGCCAGTCCCTGCGCGCGGGCGACGTCTATCGAATTGTGGTTTATCCCGCGACCAGTCCCTATCTGGTCACGCTGACCGTGGCTGGTCGCGAGCAAATCACGGTCGCGGCGGGCGGCTATCCCGCAATCAAGCTTGACGTGCAGCTCAGCAAGATCGGCAAAAAGCGTGAACTCGAACCGCACAAGAAATTCCGGCAAGCCAGCGTCTGGATTTCGGATGATCCAGATCGTCTTCTCCTGCGCGTGGAGGCGAGTATCTTTGTCGGCACAGTCTTCGCCGAACTTCAATCCGCCCGCTTTCTCGGCGAGAAACCTTGACGATTACTCGACGGACCTAGCGACCTGGCAACAGTTCGCCCTGGTAAACCGGCCGTCCGCCCCAAACGCGTTGTGGCCCGCGAAACCCGCGCGTGTGCTGGCCGGGGAGAAGACCGAGTGCGGCCAGCGTTTCCATGTTGAGTCGTCCATTCGGAGCGAGGCCTGTGCGGGCTTGAAAACCGCGGATTCCCTCCTGGGTGCCCGGCCCAAACTGGCCATCAATGCCGCTCCGATAGTAGCCGTAACGTGCCAGCAAAGTCTGCGCTCCGACCACCACATGTCGCTGCACATCCAGCGGCGCGATTTCGTAAGGCGTTCCGGAAAAAACGCCTGACCCGATTGGCCGCGACCGGGTAGGGCCCGGGCCGGGCCCCCGATCTGGATCCCGCCGATAAGCGTCATTAGGGGAATTTGGCGTGGAATAGTCGTTGGACGGGTCTTGGGGCGGCGAGATTTCCGCCGACTGGGTGGGAGCTTCTTCCTCGTGGGCCGGTTGCTCCTGGACCGGAGCTGGCTGTGAGCGCGCCGTGGAACGCGCCGCACCCGAACCGATGCCGAGGGAACGCAGGGTTTCCGCGTCAATCTCACCTGTGATTTGCAGGCCGTTCCGGATTTGGTAACGGCGGATGGCTGCGGTCGTGTCGGACGTCTTTTTTCCGGTGACGTTGCCGTAATAAAAGCCCTGATCTTTCAGCGTTTGTTGAACCGCCGAAGTCGTCTGGTCCGCCTGGAGCGAGCCCAAGCCAGCCAACAGAAACAAGAAAAGCGCTAGGTTGATCCTTTTCATCGTCGCAGTTGGACGCATGGTTTTTTTCGGTTATTCAGTGCTACTGGCCGCGACCGCCAGGGTCGCGTCGTTTTCGCGGCTGGTTTCCCGGTAGTGCTGCACTCCATGACTGATGGCCAGAGCAATCTCCTGCCGATATTCGGTCGTGGCCAGCTTTGAAACGTCCATTTTATTCGTGAGGAATCCTCCTTCGACGAGAGCTGCCGGATGCCGAACGTTCGCGATCACGTAGAACTGCTCCGCTTTGGTCCCGCGATTGATGGCCCGAGTCCGCTCGACCAACGACTCCTGAATGCAGTTGGCCAGCCTTTCGCTTTTGTTGATCAAGGGTGAGTTGTCGGCCTGTTGCAGAAAAGATAGCCAGGAAAGAAACCGCGATGGAGCCGAGTCGGATCGCTTCTGGGCGTAATAGGTCTCCACCCCAGAAGCAGCCGCCTGATCGCCGTCGTTGAAATGGATACTGACGAAGAGCGAATCGTCTTCGCGGTTGCCGACTTCGGCTCGCTCGGCCAGCGATAGATAACGATCGCTGTCGCGAGTCAAGACAGTCATGTAACCCGCCGTTCGCAAAAGCAGCTCGGCACGCTGGGCGACATCGAGCGTAAGGTCCTTTTCCATAACGAGACCGCACATGGCGCCAGAATCCCGCCCGCCGTGGCCGGCATCCAGAACAACCACCGGCCAAGCTTTCCCCCGGCCGGGCGGAGGCTTGGGCGCGCCCACCGGGTGCATCGGCACGGGTAAACGGATCAAAAAGACGAAAGAGATCGCCAGGAGAAGCAACCCGAGCCACGGGACCACGCGCCGCATATTTTCTCTTTACACAGGGTGCCTCGCACGGCAACTGCGCGACCTCGTCAGGCCGGAGCCAATTCCTTTAGCTCGCCGCCGGTCAGCGAGCGATAACGGATCGACCCGGGTCCACTTCGCTCCAGCACGCAGGCTTCCAGCGCCGCACCCTTCAGTTTTTCCTCGCGGTGCTTGCGCAGAATTTCGCGCGAAGGCAGCCCGGTCGTTCCGTCCTCCGAGGCCGGCAAATCACCCACACTCCAGGCATCCAACGCGACCTTCATCGCAGCATGCAGCGTGCTCGCGGGATCGTGATCGCGTCGCAGCAGCTCCTCCATTAATTCGGTCGCGCGATCTGTCCCGCTGATTGCACTGAAACGCGGCGGCTGGGTCTCGGCGGCAGCGCCGCTCGCGGTGATCGCGCCATCGAATTCCACGCGTAGAAACAAGTCGTCGGCCGGCGCAGCGCCCACTTCGGCAAAAATCATGCGGGCCAGATACGGCGCTCCGTAAACCTGCTCAAAGGCGGTCTTGAGAAGCGGGCTCAGCGAGTAAAAAGCAAGGCGGCGCAGGGACACATCAGCCGCCGAGCGCGTGAAACCTTCTGCACTCGCCAGTTCGATGGCCGCCATGCGCAGCCGCTCGATATCACCCGGATGCCCAATCGCGCCCATGGCAATCCGATCGTAAATCTCAAACAACTTTTGTCGCGCCCGGCCGACCGTGACGAACAGAACGCCGTCCCGATAACTGAGTGCCACAATCGGGCTGCCCGCCGCCAGCTGCGTTTCAATGTACTCGCGGCGATTCGAGATCGCCTCGACCCAGCGATACGGTTCCTCGGTCATGCGACGGTTTGCTTGAAACGCGCGGCGATTTGTTTTTCCGGCAGCGTCTTGATTCCCTCGCGCGCGATGATCTTGATTAACGGAAAGATTCGCGCATTGCGGTCCACTCCTCCGGTCGCCGTATCGGCCTCGGCCGCCGTATCGAGCGCGCGCAAAGCCACCGTGACAGCCTCGTCTTCCCGCATCTTTTCCAGAGGCTTCTTGCCCCAGCGATTTTCGTAAAACAGAACCCCGCGCACAGCCGGCGACCCTGAACCGGTGGCCGCATATTCCGTCACCTCAAATTGAGCGCCCATGGCGTCGTAAAAATAAAGCCGCGACTGCCCTTCACCCACGAAATCGTAGGTCGCAAAAATCGGTACCACCACGCCGACCCCCTGCATGACGCAGCAAAAGTTATCGCGCAGAAGCTTCGAGAGCGCCCGAACCTTGCCGTCCACGCTCATCTCCTGGAGCTGCGTGCGTCGAAAATACTGCAGCGAATGCTCCAGCACGCGCGCCATCTCCCACGCGGTAGCCGGCACACCCGCGATGGCCATGATCGAGTGACGATCGATCTCGAGAACCTTGTCCGCGCGATCATAGACCACGATGTTGCCTGCGGTCGCGCGCCGATCGCCCGCCACCAGGACGCCCCCGCTGAACTTGAAGGCGAGAATCGTCGTGGCCTGCGTCGGAATGAAAGTCGAAGCCGATCCGGCCGCCGGAGCGGAAGGCAAAAGAGCAGGTTCCTGCAGCAAACCCTGCCGTCGCAACAACGCCGGAAAATCAGCCCCATCCCCGCCTAACGAGTCGCGCGTCACTGGCCGGTGCGCTGCCGGTAGCGCTTTGATTGGTTCGGATCCACCTTGCGCATTTTCTTTAAAAGATCGCGGGTATCCGGCCTGGAGACATCCGGCGGCTTGGGACCGCCCTCGTCTCCCTGCTTCGGAGCCCACGGCACAGGTGCCACCGGTTTTTCCGTCCGCTCTGGCATAAAAAAACGCTATCGCGAAAGCGTGAAAACGCAAACTCCGCCGCGTGCTTGCCAGCGCCCAGCAGAGGTGCCAAGCTTTCCGCATGACTCGCCTCGCCCGCGCTTTTTTGGCCCTCATTTTCAGCGTTTCCGTGGTGGGGAAGACCTCCGCAGAGTCCCCCACTCCCGCCGCGACCCCCACGGAAATCAGGGAACTGATGGCTTTATCGAAAAAAATCGATGAGCAAAACGTGAAAATCGATCTTCTCTCGCAACAGATCCTTCGTTTACAGGAAGAGATCGAGCATCCCAAGGCGCCTGGCGCCGAACACCCCAACCCCGTGGCCACTGAAGCCTCCACCCCGCTGCCGGCCGATGCCAACACCCATGTGGTCGCGCGCGGCGAAACACTGACCTCGATCGCCAAGCAGCACAAAGTGACCATCGACGAGCTGCAGAAACTCAATCACATCGAGAATGATCGAAAGCTGCAAATCGGCCAAACGCTTGTCATCCCCGGCACGCCCGTCGCGGCCGCTTCTCCCGCTCCCAGCACCCCGCCCCCTAACGAGCAATAGACTTGCCAGCGAGCCAGAATTCGTTCCTGCGCAAGCACGAATAGGGCTGCATCTTAGGGTCTCCGCCTTTCTCTCAGGTCCGCCGCCGGGCTTCCATAAACCTACGCGCTCAGCTCGGCCGGCGATTCCACTTCGCCGTCCGACGAGTCGAGAAAACTCTGCTCGCAGAGCCGCGCATATTTTCCACCCAGCGCCAGCAACTCACTGTGGGTGCCGCGCTCGATGATCCGG
>JBPCLK010000063.1:0-25147 GCA_051003355.1 Chthoniobacterales bacterium
ATCCAAGCGAAGGAAGAGGTGATTGAAGTCAAATCCGCCATGATTGGAATTCGCATCCTGAAGAGTCAGGGTGATTTGAATGTAAGTGATTGCCGTTAGGGAAGAAAAGTTGCTACTAAAGTCGAAGCCCGTCGCGTCCGTCCGGCGCGCCGGGGTCGTCGTGGAGAGTCGTTGGTTTTGTCCATCTCCCTGCATGGTGCCTCCGTTTAACTCCAGGACGGTGGAACTGATCGTTGCCGCCTTGGACGTTTCGGCGAACACCGCGAGGCAGAAGGAGGCCGCAAGGACTGTGGTAAATAAGGTCGTGCGTTTAATCATGATGGAAGTCGCTGGTATTGACAGGCCGGACGCAACAGCGCGCCGGCGCTGTGGGCTGAAACCTATCGGAGTGGGTTAAGGTCACTGTGCTGTTTCTCTGACAACCAACCCATCCGTTATGCGAATGCGTTGAGATGCAAAATTTGTTTCAAAGCGTCGCCGGTTCGGCAAGACAATTATTTATTTCTGCGGAAGAATCCCTCTGCACGCTGGGCTTTTTACGAGGGAGATGCTCCCTTTAGATGATAAAAACGTAAGACTGACGAGTGTGAATTTCTTGATCGTAGTTCCGAAGAGAGGAGGATGAGCCGGCCAAAATCGAAGCGCTCGATTTAAATAAATCCTGCGCCTCGCTTTGATGTTGTCTTCAGCGCAGCAAACAAAGAGCGTGGATGCTTTCACCCCGTCAGGACATAATTTTATGATCACGCAGCGATCTGCAGCGAGTGCGATGCGGCTGATGTTAAGCATCCTCGCCGCGGCGTTGTTGCTCCCTCTCGCGGCCCACGGGGCGATTGGGGAGAGCGAAGGGCAGATTCAAAGGCGCTACGGCGTGCCGGTAACAGTCCTCCCCGCGCGACCCGACGATCCCGGCTTAACGAAATGTTATTCTTCCCATGGATTCTCAGTGGCTGTGACCTATCTCGAGGGCCGGAGCGTACGCGAGACCATGATCAAAAAAGATGATTCGGAGATTGCCAGCGCGGAGATACAAAAGCTGCTCGAGGCAGACGCAAAAGGAGCGCCGCAGGAGGGAAAGCTGGTCGCCAGCCCCACAATCGTAACGCCCGGCGTTCAGGAGTGGCGCAGTGCTGACGGACGCTCGCGAGTAGCCCTTTACGATTCGAGGACTCGCGCCCTCTTTATCACGACACAAAATTTTATCAGCCTGACCGGGGCCAAGATGGCGCGCGCCGCCCGCATCGAACGCAGCGATAAAAGACTAAGAGACAGAATAAGTTCCGAAAGAGGCGCTTCGAGAGCTCTCACTCAGGATGTGCGTGGACCCGTCAACGGCGCCGGTGGTTTTGGTGGAGGCCAAGGTGGTCTGCAGCCCTCAGCCACCCCGGCAAAATAAGACGCGTTTCCTCTCTCGCGACTGGTCAGCCCCGGGAAATTCTGTTAGGTAGCGGGCCATGCCTGCTGCTGAGTTCCAACACACTCTCGCCAAGGCCGCTTCGTTAAGCGGCACCTCACTCCACACGGGCGCGAAGGTCTCGCTCAAAATCCAACCCGCCCCCGCGAATGCCGGCGTCAAGTTCAAGCGCAAAGATCTGCAGGACGAACCGACGATCGACGCCACCATCGCCAACGTAAAAACGGTCGAACGCGCCACCACGATCGGGGAAGGATCCATGCGGGTGCACACCATCGAGCATGTGCTTTCCGCGCTCTCCGCGCTGGGCGTGGATAACGCCATGGTCGAGATGGACGCGAATGAGCCGCCAATCGGCGATGGCAGCGCCTCGATGTATGTCGAGGCCATCCGCAAGGCCGGCCTCGCGCCCTTGGAAGTTCCCCGCTCCTACTTCCACGTGCGTGAACCGATCTCGGTGGAAACCAAAAGCGGCTCCCTGCTGGTGGTGCTGCCGGATGACGAATTTCGCATTTCCTGCACGCAGGCAGGGCCGGACGGTCGCTTCACTCAGTTCATGACCACCACGATTACGCCGGCCATTTACGAACGGGAAATCGCACCCGCGCGCACCTTTGTTTACTACGAGGACGTACAGGCGTTGATGGAGAAAAACCTGATCAAAGGCGGCAGCTTGGAAAACGCCATCGTCGTCCGGGGCGAATCCGTCCTCAGCAAGGAACCCCTGCGGTTTCCAGATGAATTCGTTAGGCATAAAATTCTCGACATCATCGGCGACCTCGCCCTCCTTGGACGACCGATCCGGGGACACGTCGTCGCGATCAAACCTGGTCACGGCGCCAATACCGATCTGGCGCGCGCGTTGGCCAAGGCGCAAGGCGCGGCGGAGGCCATTCTGCCGAAGCGTGATTTCCCGGCAGGCGAAGGCGGCCTCGATATCAATGAGGTCATGCAGATCCTGCCGCATCGTTATCCGTTTCTCATGGTCGATCGCATCGTTTCCTTCGAGGGAGATAAGAAATGCCTCGGCATCAAATCGGTCACCATCAATGAGCCCTATTTTCAGGGGCACTTCCCGGGTCACCCCGTCATGCCGGGCGTGCTGCAGGTCGAGGCGATGGCGCAGGTGGCGAGCGTACTCATGATGCGAATCAGCAAGAGCGCCAGTCGTGTCGGTTATTTCATGAGTGCGGACAGCGTGAAATTTCGCAGGCCGGTTTTCCCGGGCGACACACTCTTTATTCATGCTGAACTGACCAAGTCGCGCGGCAATAAGCTGGCCAAGGCAAAGTGCAGTTGCGTGGTCAACGATGCCGTCGTCTCCGAGGGCGAGCTGATGTTCACTTTTATCGACAAATGAGTGAGGTCACGGTCCATCCGACCGCACTGGTCGATCCCGCGGCCCGGCTTGGCGCAGGGACGGTGGTCGGACCGTACTGTGTAGTGGCGGCCGGAGTGTCGTTAGGCGAGGATTGCTGGCTGCAGCATCACGTCACTCTCGAGGGTCCCCTCACCGCCGGTCGCGGCAACAAATTCTACGCCTATTGCTCGATCGGCCAGCAGACGCAGGACCTCAAATATCGCGGTGAACCCACCTATCTCGAGATCGGAGATGGCAACTGCTTCCGCGAGTTCGTCACGATCAACCGGAGCACGGCCGAGAGCGGCTGCACGCACGTCGGGAGCAGCGGAAACTTTCTCGCTTACTCTCACATCGGGCATGATTGCACCGTGGGAGACGCGGTCGTTTTTTCTAATAACGGCACCCTCGCCGGCCATGTGCAAGTGGGCGACCACGCCGTCATTGGTGGCCTTACCGCGGTCCACCAATTCTGCCGCATCGGACGTTTCGCGATCACCGGCGGCTGCTCGAAGATCGTGCAGGACGTCCCGCCCTTTATGATCGCCGACGGCAATCCCGCAGAGGTGCGCGGGATTAATCAGGTCGGTCTCGAACGGGCCGGTTACGCGCCTGAGAAAATCAAGCCGATCAAGGAAGCCTTCCGGGTCATTTACCGTGGCAAGATGAACACCCGACAGGCGGCCGCAGTCTTGCGGGAAAAATTAAGCGAGAGCGAGGAAGCTCAGGCGATCGTTCGCTTCATCGAGGAAAGCGAACGCGGTATTATTCGTTAGGCGCAGAGCGCGCGCATGACAGCGCCCGGCGTCGCTCCGATATTTGGAGATGAACGTTGCTCAAGTTGACGAAGCCGCGGATTTCTTCCAAGTGCTCCAGACAGGCCAGAAAAGTCAAACCGCGCTGATGACTTTGGCTCCCGGTTCCGCCAGTGGACCTTCCGCTAATGCTACGAAAAGAGCGAACAGGTGTTGCTCGTCCTGGAGGGCGAAGTCGAAGGCGAGGTCGCCGGAGAAAAGCGCGTCTTGAAAAAAGGCGAAGTGGTTGTCACCCCGCCTGGAGTGAAACACCGTTTCCTCAATCGGACCCAGAAGACGGCGATCACCTTCAATGTCTATTCGCCGCCTGAATACTAAAGCGATCGACCCGGCAAATCCTCAGGCGAGAGGAGGGATTGCCTAACGAGTCCCCGGCTCAGGCCGCCAAAAGCGGGGTCTCGCCGGAAGAAAGAACGCCGTTAAATTTTGGATACAGAAACTTCGCCACCGGCGCATTGCCCTTGGTGAGTGCTGCCGCTCGCGACAGGCCCGCCTGTTGCAGCTGTCGCAATGACTCCCGCAGCAGCGCAGTCCCCAGCCCGCGGTTGCGATATTCCATCTGGACGCAGGGTCCCGGCAAAAATTGCTCGGAAGTCGCGGGATCCGGAATTAAAATCGCGGCGCCGATAATGCGAAGGCCATGCCGCAAGGCGAGACAGATGCCGTGCCGCTCCGGATCGAAGGCGAGCGCCATCCACCCATCGAGCATGCGGTTGATTTCATGGGTCGCATCAAACCAGGCCGTGTCGTGCGCAAAGCAACGCGCGATGACCATGCGCAATTCCTTTTCATCCGCGGACGTGGCCGTCGCGAACGAATAGTGGGCCGGCAGCGCGGCGGTGAGCATTGGCGACTTGTCCAATTCCCATGTGAAACGAACCCATTGAACAAGCTTCATGTGCGGGGGACGAAATTACCACGCCCTCCGATAGGCCCGCAACTCGCGTTTCCGAAAATCCTGCGTCGCCGCCGGATGTTTTTTCTCTAGTGCGCCTGTACGACGCGCAACGCTTCCTGAAAGGGAGTGTAGAGATCGCGATGCTGCGCCACTCCCCGGCGCAGGACCGGCTTGAAATTGGCGATGTCGGCGATGTTCAGAATCTGGTCCACGCTCTGGACAAAAGCGCTCATGGCGTCATTGGTGGGACAGCGGTGAGTCACCAGGACGACGAAGCTCTCGCGCCGAAGAGAACTGGCGCGTTGTACCATCTCGTGCAGAATCGGGTTTTCGCCCGGGCTCGCTCCCTTAAAATTCTCGTAGACGACCACCACGTTGTAATTGTAGCTGGACAGCTTCACCAGGACATCATCCTCGAACAGGCCGAGGTGCACCTTATAGCCGAGCTCGACCAGCTGCGGCACGATCAATTTCTGATACTGCGGGTGATCGATGCAAACGAGCGCCGTCCTGTCTCCGATGTCAAAAAAATGGCTTTCTGGATCAGTCATCATTTTTGCCTAATGAAAAGCGTTGGCGGCGACATCGAGCCGCAGGCCGGTGTTGGCCTCGCTGTCGATTCCGCGGGTTTTCATAATGAGATCGATTCCGCGCGTGACGCGGCCCTTCTTGGAAGCAAAGAGGCGAGCCGTTTCCTCGGTGACAATCCCGTTGTCGTAGGCGCGCAGGATGGACTGGTCAAAAGTCGTCCAGCCGAAAGGCGCGCTCGCCTCGGTGATTTCATAAAAGCTGCGGTTTTCGGATTCGCCGAGAGCGATTACTTCCCGGGTGCGCAGGTTGTGACCCATGATCTCGGTGAGGAGATGACGGCCACCGCTGATCCTGGGCGCGAGCCGCTGGCTTACGATGTAACGCAAACTATCCGCGAGCCGGAGACGAAGCTGCTGCTCTTCGCCTAACGAGAAAAGGCCAAGAATACGGTTGATCGATTGACCGGCGTCGACCGTGTGCAGAGTGCTAAGGACGAGGTGTCCGGTCTCGGCGGCCATGAGCGCGACTTCGACGGTGGCGCGATCGCGCATTTCCCCGACCAGAATCACCTTGGGGGCCTGGCGCAGCGCGGCCCGCAAACCATTGGGATAGTTATCAAAATCCTGCCCGAGTTCCCGCTGGCTAAAGGTCGCGCGCCCCGGCGGATGAATAAACTCGATCGGATCCTCCAGAGTGATGACGTGCACCGATTGCTTCGTGTTCACCGCGTTCAGGATGGCAGCCAGGGTAGTCGTCTTGCCGCTGCCGGTAGCGCCGGTGACGAGCACGAGACCGGTTTTTTCCTTGGCGATCTCTTCGAAAATAGAAGGCAGCTCGAGCAGTTCGAGGGATGGAATTACCGCCTGCAGTTTCCGCATGACGATGGAAAAGTTGCCGCGTTGCCGGAAGATATTAACGCGAAAACGCGCCTCACCCCCGAGTGAATAGCTGCAATCGCAAGAGCCACTGCGCAGATACTCGCGCATCAGGCGCCGACTGCCCTGCATGAGCGTGATGGCAAGGTGCTCAGTCTGGTAGGGCGTGAGTCGTTCGATCGGCGGATCGATGTAAACCGGTTTCAGTTCCCCGAAATCCTCGACCTGCAAGGGGTGTCCGACCGAGAAATTCAAATCCGAGATGCCTTCATACGTTCTTAGCATCGCGGAGAGGATCCGGTCGAGGTCGGGCATTCTCATGACGGTAAAGCTCTACTCTTCGAAATCATCAGGCGGCGGTCCCTTGAGGAAAGGGCGAAACTTCTTTTTGTCGATCGCCTTGTCGTAGGCCTCTTCGGGCGAAATGCGCATCTGGCGCAGATGTTCCATGATCGCGTCATCGAGGGGCTGATTACCCTTCTTCTTGCCGACCTGGATCATGCCCGGAATCTGGTGAGTCTTCGCCTCGCGCACCAGATTTGCGATGGCGACGTCGACCACAAGAATTTCCAGCGCGGCCACACGCCCGGGCGTGTCGACGCGCTTGAAGAGGTTCTGTGCCACGACGCCTTTGAGTGATTCCGCCAGCGTGGCGCGGATCTGGTTTTGTTGATCCGTGGGAAAGACATCGATCACACGGTCGACCGCCTTGGCCGCACTCGAAGTGTGCAGAGTGCCAAAGACAAGGTGTCCGGTCGCCGCAGCGGTTAAGGCCAATTCGATGGTTTCCAGGTCGCGCATTTCCCCGACGAGCAGAATGTCCGGATCTTCGCGCAAGGCTCCGCGCAACGCAGAAGCGAAAGAACGCGTGTGCACGCCGACTTCGCGATGTTGCACGAGACAGTTTTGACTCTGATGCACAAACTCGATCGGGTCTTCCACGGTAATGATGTGGTCGTGCCGATGGAGGTTGGCATAGTCCATCATGGCGGCCAGCGTGGTGGACTTGCCGGAACCGGTGGGGCCCGTGACGAGAATAAGGCCTTTCTTTAAGAGAGGAAATTTCTTTAAGACCGGCGGTAGCCCAAGCTCCTCGACGGTCAGGACTTTGGAAGGGATTAAGCGGAAGACTGCGGAGATACCGTATTTCTGCTGGAAAAAGTTAGCGCGATAACGGGCGACTCCCGGCACTTCATAACCGAAATCGACATCGGCCGTTTCTTCGAAGACTTTGATTTTACCCTCCGGCGCGATCTCGTAAACCATCGCCTTGAGATCGTCATTCTCGAGGGGAGGATAATCGACCCGCACCAGCTCGCCGTTGATGCGGAGCATGGGAGGGTTGTTGGTGGCAAGATGAAGATCCGAGGCTTTTTCCTCGGCCATCAGTTTGAAGAATGCGTCGATGCGGGCCATGCAGCGTTTTTCCCCTTAATAGCTAAATTGATGCCACTGACCGCGAATTCGCTGACCCATCGGGAAGGCGGAACATGTGTCGTGAAGATCGTTAGGCTTCCAGAATCGTCCGGATCTGTTCGATCAATTTTTCGTGCGTGTAGGGTTTCGGAATGAAGGCGCACAATCCCCGGGCCAACATGCTGCCGAGCTGGGCTTGCTCGCCAAAGCCACTGCTCAGGACAACCCGCACGCGAGGATTGATCGCTTTCAGTTCGTCGAAAATCGCGTCGCCATTGATCACAGGAAGGAAGAAATCGAGCAGAATCAGGTCGATTTTTTGACCAAGTTTTCGGTAAATCCTGAGGGCTTCGAGGCCGTCTTTTGCGGTGATAAAACGGTAATCCTCGAAATCCAGGATTTCTCCTGTGCGTTCGAGAATTTCCAGGTCGTCATCCACGAGGAGGATTAGTTCACGGGCGCCGTGGGGATTTAAAATGAGCGAGTCCCTGACCGTCTCTTCAGCGACGGCGACTTCTCCTACCGGCATCTCTGCGTAGAGCGTTGAAGTCAACCTTGAATCTTCCCGCCAGGCGGTCGGACTCGAAGAGATGCCGCCACCCGCGCCGGCGAAGAGCCGTCCGGTGACGCGATCGTGAATCGCCTGCGACGTGCGGAAGGCGGAGGACACTTGCTCACTCACCGCAGTCAGATGTTCTCCTTGTCCTTTATTCAGGCGGGCTTGCTCGGCCTGCCGGGCTGCCTGTCGGAGGAGCTGAGTCAGCTCAGCCGTGTTGGCGGCCAGCCATTTTAAATCTTCGTGATCCAGCATTGTTCTTCGTTAGGTTAAGTTTCGTTTCGGTCGTTGGCGCAGGCCCACCAGATCGAGCCGAGGAGGCCGGCGGTAAGAAAGAGGAAAGACCCAATAGTGAGCATGATTAAACAAGACCCCGAAGTGCACTTTTCATGCCCAAAACCCAATTAGTCTGCAAGCCGCCGCGGAACCACCAAAGCCCTCACTGAAACCATGAGCTTCAGGAACGGCTTTTACGCAGGCGCGCTCTTGTCCGCGCTCGCGGCCCTCTGGCTGGCGCAACTCTGGGATGGCGAAAAACAAGTGCGCCTGCATAGCGAGCACTTCCTTCAGCAAATCGAGCAGCGTCACTGGTCGAAGCTCGGGGATTTCATCGCGACCGACTATCACGACGACTGGGGGCACGACCAGGCTGAGGTGCTCTCTCGCCTCCGCTTCGTCCTGCGCTGTTTTTCTTCCCTAACGATCACGCCATCCCGGCTGCAGGTCAGCGTGGTCCCGCCGGCAGGCTGGTGGAGCGCGAAGGTTCAGCTCGCGGGCGAAGGTTGCGAGGACGCACCACAAGTCACTCAACGAGTGAATCGCTTGTCAGAGCCGTTCGTTCTCCATTGGCGTCGGCAAAGCTGGCGACCGTGGGATTGGAAACTCGTCCGGGTCAGTAACCCCGCGCTGGATCTCTCCGGCCGCTGCTTCTAAAAGTCCCGCCTTCTCGCGAGTCTATTTTCCGAGCGCTTGCCGCAACTCGGTCTTAGCCGCAGCCACGTCGTTCGGGCCGTGATGGCAAAGGACAATGCCGCGCAGTTTTTCGCCTTGGAAGTAGCGCAGGATGAAGCGGCGTTTCGCGTAGGTGCCGCTCAATTCGACGCGGCCCGGCGGTTGGTTGAAGTCGCCGACGAAATCGAATTTTAAGTCGAACATCTCGGTCCAAAAATATGGGATCTGCTCGTAACGCTGACGCTTTTTTCCCGTAATGTTGGCGCCCACGATGAGACCTTGCTCCCGCGCATTTTCCCAATGCGTCTGTCTGCGCATCCCGCCCAGGAGCCGGTCGGGATAAAAAGCGAGATCGCCCACTGCGTAGATTCCCTTTTCCTCGGTTTCAAGATAATCGGTCACCGGCGAACCATGCGGACTGGACAAAGGCGTGTTTCGTACGATCTCAAGATTCGGCTCGGAGCCGCACGCGACGATCGCCACGCCCGCGGCGACTCGCTCCCCGCTCTTGGTTTGGATGTTGCGCAAGACCGTTTTGCCCTCAAACCCGTTCAAACTCGAGCCCATGAGCAAGGTCACACCCTGTTTGGCAAACTGCTCCGTGACCCAGGTCGCGGTTTCCCGGTCGAGGTAGCGATTCAAAAGCGCCTGATGTCGATGCATGATCGCGACCTTCAGCTTGCTCTGGCGCAGGCTGGCCGCCACTTCGCAGGCCAGTAGCCCGCCACCGACGACCACGATCATTTTTTCCGATAAAGACATCTCGCGCAGCGCGAGGGCGTCCCGAGTCGTGCGCAGGTAAATCACATTACCGAGCCCAATCCCAGCCACATGAGGTCGGACGGGACGGCTACCCATTGCGAGGCAAGCTTTCTTGAATTCGATCGTTTCCCCGTTCCCGAGCACGGCGAGTCGCCGGTCGATATTAAACTGAGTCACCACCGTACCCAGGCGCACCTCGATTTTGTGGTTTTGATACCAGCGCTCGTCCACGTGCGGCAGCTTCTTTAGCGGTGGAGTTTTATCCCGCAGAAATTGCTTGGAAAGCATCCACCTTTGATAGGGAAGGAAAGTCTCGCCACTGACCAGTGTGACAGTGCCTTTCTTGTCGTAAGTCCGTATGCCTTCGCACACGCTCGCCCCGCCGATGCCGCCGCCGATTATTAAGTAGTCGCGTTGAATCATGCCGAAAAACCGGACGATAAATAATGTAACATCTGGATGGCGAGGTAAATCGTATGCTTATTTATAGCACCGCCCGGCAGATGATGACCGAGGCCACCACGCCGGTGAAATCGGCCAGCAGACCGGCCGGAATCGCGTGTCGGGTTTGCCTGATCCCGACCGAGCCAAAATAGACCGCAGCGACGTAAAAGGTCGTTTCCGTACTCCCATAAATGGTCGCGGCAGTCAGGCTAACGATATTTTCCGGTCCCAGCCGCTGCACCACATCGGTGAAAAGCGCCAAAGTCGCGCCGCCGCTTAAGGGTCGCATAAGCGCGATCGGCAGGAGGTCGGTTGGGAAGTGCAGCGGCGTCAGGAGTGGAGAGAGAGCGCGGGCCAGCAGATCGATTCCGCCCGCTCCTTTAAACATGTTAATGGCGACGAGCATGGTCACGAGAAAAGGAATGATTTTGAGGATGACCCCGAAACCTTCCTTCGCTCCTTCCACGAACTCGTCGTAGACCTTGAGGCCGCAAAGCGCGGCGTAGAGAATGAAGAACGAGAGCAACATCGGGATGGCGAGCAGGGAAAGCGCGCTCACGCTGCGGACGAAATAGCTGGCGGAAGGCGCGATGGATCCGTAAGGCAGGCCCAGCAGCTCCGGGAAAACTTGCCTAACGAAAAGCGCAAGAAAAAACAGAGCGAGCAGCCCGAGCAGCACCGTCCCCCACCACGGCATGCGTCGGATTGGCGCGGACAAGGGCGTTTCCGCATCCGTCAGCGGCGTCTCCGACTTGAGTGCGGACTCGGTCTGCCGCGGCAGGTCACTCGCGCGCACTCGGAAGACCGGCAGCTTCTCGAGCAGTTTCACCATGGTAATCGCCACCGTGGCGGCGCACAGGGTGGCCAGCAGCGACGTCCCCACGATCGCGGTCGGGTTCGTGGAGCCGGCTGCGACCAGGATCGCGATCGCGGTCGTGGGAATGAGCTGCACCGAACTGGTATTGATCGCCAGGAAAGTGCACATCGCGTTCGTCGCCGTGCCTGGATGCGGATTCAGGCGCTCCAAATCCCGCATCGCCCTCAGGCCCAAAGGCGTCGCGGCATTGCCGAGGCCGAGCATGTTGGCGGCCATATTCATGAGCATGGAACCCATCGCCGGATGATCGTTAGGCACACCGGGAAAGAGCCGGCTCATGACTGGCCGCAGGAGGCGCGCCAGTTTCTGCACCAATCCGGCGCGCTCCGCCAGCCGCATGACACCCAGCCAGAGCGCCATGATGCCGATCAGGCCCAAGGCGATGGTCACTGCGGTTTTCGCTCCGTCGAAGGCGCCCTCGGTCACCTCTTTGAGATGACCGGTCCATCCGCCGATGGTCACGGCCAGGAGAACGAGGGCGAGCCAGATGTAATTCAACACGCTGTTTCTCTAACAGCGGTGACGGCCTGCCGGAAAGTGATTTGTCATCTGCGGCCGTCGCGAAGTGCCATCAAATCGATCAGGCGACCACACACGCGCCGCTTTTGGCAGCCGTTTTTTCCATCAACTCGTAGAAATGCGAGACGTCGATCGGCTTGGTGATGTAATCTTTCGCGCCGGCATCCATGAGTCGCTTCAACTGTCCCGCCGTGGCGTCCGCGCTCAGGACAATGGTCGGAATGTGACTGGTTGTCTTGTGGGCGCGTAGCTCAGCCAAAACCTCCGAGCCGTGCATGTCGGGCAAGTGGAGGTCGAGTAAGATCAGATCCGGCACATGCTGACGCGCGAGATCAAGTCCGAGTCGCCCCTGCATGGCGGTGAGCAGGTGGATGCTGCCATCTTCCTGCAGGAGCTGCTCGACGAGATTGAGATTTGAAACGTTGTCCTCGATGTAAAGGACCGTGCGCTGCTTCTCACCGCTCGGAAGGGAGCGCCGAACGGCCACGTGATGGTTGTCCTCGACGGCTTTCAGAGGCGATTCCGCACGGGCCAATTCCAGCCAGAAGGTGCTCCCCTGCCCTTGAATGCTCTCGACGCCGATCTTGCCGTTCATCGCCTGGACGAGACGCTGCGAGAGAGCCAGTCCCAATCCGGTTCCCTCGATCCCAACTTGTTCCGCGCCGAGACGGTCGAAAGGCGTGAAGACGCGCGAGAGCTTGTCCGGCGCAATGCCCATGCCGGTGTCGTGGACCGCCAGGCGAAATGTGTTTTCGATCAGCTTGCAGGAAACCACCACCGCGCCTCCCGCGGCCGTGTATTTCACGCCATTGTTTAAAAGATTCAGCAGGACCTGCTTCAGGCGCTGATGATCAGCCTGCACGAAACAATCTGCCTCGCCCGCCTTGGGGAGAAAAAGATGAACAGAGTGCTGCGTGGCAAGCGGCCGGATCAGGTCGGCGGCTTCGTCCAAGGCCACGCGCACGCTGACCGACTCGAGCGATAGCCGCATCCGGTCCGATTCGATCCGGCTGATATCGAGCACTTCGTTGATCAGGCCGAGCAAGTGTCGTCCGGCCGTCAAAATATGATGTAAATGCGGGCGTTGCGCGTTGCGCGGATCCTGCCGCTCGAGCAGTTGGCCAAAGCCGAGAATCGCATTCAGCGGCGTGCGCAATTCGTGGCTCATGCGCGAGAGAAATTCGCTCTTCGCACGATTGGCGCGGTCAGCCGCTTCCTTCGCTTCGCGCAGAGCTTTCTCCACCCGCTGCTGCTCCGTCACATCGTGCGCGACGCAGAACAGGATCTCATCGGCTTCCGACCAACTGGCGGACCAAAGCACGTCAACCAATGAACCGTCTTTGCGCAGACAACGGTTCACAAAATCTGTGATTCTGCCTCCCGTGCGGGTTCCATCCTCGACCTGCTTGGAGCGCGCGCGGTCCTCCGGGTGCACGAGGACGAGATAGCAACGACCGATCAACTCTTCCGGTTCGTAGCCCCACAGGCTGCGGCAGGCGGCATTGGTGGAGAGGAACCGACCCTGCGTATCCAGACTGCAAATGACGTCCTGGGAATTGTCCATGATCAACTGATTCGCCTGGTGCGCCGAAGCGAGCTGACGGTTGCTTGTTTGCAGCGCGGCTTCCGCTCGCTTGCGCTGGCCGATGTCGCGCGCCACTTGGAAAAGCGTGCCATCCTGTTCCGACCAATAGGCCGACCAGAGCACATCGACGACCTTGCCGTCTTTCCGGATATAGCGGTTCTCGAAGTCCGTGACCGGATGTCCCGCCATGATATCGAGATTTGCCAGGCGGCTTCTTTCTCGGTCGTCCGGATGCACCATCTTTGTGCAACTCTTCCCGATCAGCTCCTCTGGTTTGTAACCCCAAAGCGATTCGCTGGCCGCGCTCACCGTCACGAAACGGCCTTCCGCGTCATTCGCGCAGATCACGTCGCGGGAGTTGTTCATGATTAATTGATTAGCGTGCTGACTTGCCTCCAATGCGGCCGTGCGGCTCGCGGTTGCCCGCATTTCCTTGGTCGTTCGCAAGCACGAAATTCCCAAAAAAAGATCGCCAAATATCACCCAGGCACAATGTTCCAATGATCGCCACGGACTGCTACCGACGGCTCCGTAAATTGAGAAAGGCAAATAAGCTCCGCGCACAAAGTGATCAGCTACCACCACCAAAGTCGCCGGAACCAACACTCGCCAATCCCGGTAGAGCGAAAGGATAATGAGCGAGCAAAAAACGTGGAAGTGCGTCTCCATGCGGCCGCCACTCATGCTGATGAGCAGCGCGGAATGGAGCATTTGAGCCGTGGCGATCGTGTAGCGCGTCAACGCCGTCCCGGGTCGGGTCCAAGCAAGGAGAGCCGGGATGACGCTGATGATCCCGCCCACCCCAATCGCTATCCAAAGATGGAGATGCCCGTGGTCGAGCTGGCCCCGCCAACTCTCGGGCGCGACTACCGCCGCTACCACAACCAGCACCAGCCACTCCAATAGGAGCAATCGGGCGAAGAGATGATCGGACTCCCGGTAAACCTCTTGTCGCTTTTCCTGGAACAACTGAGCCGCTCGACCGGACAAAGATTGCGCTTTCTCAACCCAAGGGTTGGGCTGCGGAATGAGGCCGGCCGCGGACAGTTCAGTCCCAGCCACGTCCTGGCTCGTCGTTAGGGTGGATTCACTTCTCATTCCAGCAGCCTCAAAGCACGCCGCTCTTTCCTAAGCACACCCTGTTCCAATGGCCCGGGTAAAAAGGCCCGGCACCGCCCAATCAACCCAGCAAAGTCGCGGCGTGTTTCAGCGCCGAATCGCTCTGCCCGCCCAGCATGCGCGCGATCTCCGCGCGTCGCGTTTTTCCCTCGACTAATTCCAGCCGTGAATAGGTCCGCCCTCGGGTCACTTCTTTCGCCACCACGAACTGCGCGCCGGCCGCGGCCGCAACCTGCGGTAAGTGTGTGATGCAGAGGACTTGATGGTCTTTGGCCAGGGTTCGCATTTTGGCGCCGACGGCGTTGGCGATTTCGCCCCCGACGTTGGCGTCGATCTCATCAAAAACGAGCAGAGGAATGGCGTCCTGGAGCGCCAGGGCAGATTTAATGGCCAGCATGATCCGCGAAATCTCTCCGCTCGACGCCACGGTCCGCAGCGCTTTAAGCGGCTCGCCCGGGTTTGGGGAAAAGAGCAGCTCCGCCGTTTCCGTGCCGCCCAGGCCGGGTTCATGTCGACCGGAGATTTCGACTTCAAATTCTGATTGCCGGAATCCCAAATCGCTCAACTGTCGTCGGATTTCTTTGGCCAGCTTGGGCGCGGCGCTTTGCCTCGCCTTGCGCAAGACAGCGGCCGCGCGATCGAGCGTTTTCTTTGCTTCCGCGGTTTCTCCGGTCAGCCGGTTCAACTCTGCCTCGCGTCCCTCCATCTTGCGCGCCCGATCTGACGCCCGCTCGCCGAAAGCGATCACCTCTGGAATCGATCCACCGTATTTTCTCTTCAAAGTCTCGAAAAGCGTGACCCGTTCCTCGAGCTGAGCCAACTGCTCGGGATCGAGATCGAGACGTTCTGCGTAGCGGTCCAGCACGCGCGCCACCTCGGTCAGCTCAATGACGGCCGCGGCGTGGGCCGCAGAACTCTCCAGCAGGCCCGGATCAATTCTCTCCAGCTCCCGCAAGAGCCGCTGGGTCTCGGCCAGTTGATTTAAAACGGAGTGATCCACTTCCGAAAGAAGCCGGGAAATCGAGGTGGCCAGCTCGATCAACCGCTGCCGGTTGCTGGCGCGCCGATATTGATCCTGGATCTCTTCTTCCTCGTCTGGCTCGAGCCGGGCGGCCTCGATCTCGTTCGCCTGATGCCGGAGCAATTCCAGCTCCTGCTCGCGCACTGCCTCCGCACCGCTCAGCTCCGCTGCTTCTTCGCCTAACGACTTCCAGCGGCGGAATGCAATTTGATAGCCGCGCAAGGCCGCGCTGGCCTGCGCGAAGCCGTCCAGCAAAGCGAGCTGCCGCTCGGGAGCGAGAAGCGACTGGTGATCGTGCGGCCCGTGCAGGTCGACCAATTCGTCCCCGATCGTCTTGAGCAAGGCGAGCGTGGTGGGTGAACCGTTGACGAATTGACGACTGTTCCCGCCTAACGAAAAGTTGCGCTTCAGGATCAGTACGCCCTGGCAGGGCTCAACGCCGGCTCCTTCCAGGCTGGCGTTCAATTCTGTAAAATCATCGCCCGCGAAAATGGCTTCGACCGTGCAGGCTTCCGCTCCCGTGCGGATGAGCGTCCGATCCGCCCTTTCGCCGAGCAGCAGTTTGAGGGCGCCGATGATGATCGATTTGCCGGCACCCGTCTCGCCCGTGATGGCGGTGAACCCGGGGGTCAATTCCCAGGCCAGATCCTCCACCAGCGCGAGGTTCTTGATTCGGAGTAAACTCAACA
Organism: Chthoniobacterales bacterium; assembly: GCA_051003355.1. GTDB lineage: Bacteria > Verrucomicrobiota > Verrucomicrobiia > Chthoniobacterales > UBA10450 > Palsa-1392. The sequence goes on from JBPCLK010000063.1 coordinate 15,833, forward strand.
CCACAGCCATGCCGGAGAAGTTGACAGTTGAGCGCGAAGGTTTGCCAGATGAAACTTGCGTTCTCTGAAGGCTGCCCATCCTCAATTCCGCCTCACCTTTCTCGGCACTGGCACCTCTCAGGGCGTGCCGATGATCCGTTGCGATTGCGCGGTCTGTCACTCGAGCGACCCGCGCGATAACCGGACTCGTGCTTCGATTTACCTCGAAACTCCGGAGGGTTCGTATGTGGTCGACACCGGCACCGATTTCCGCACCCAATGCCTGCGCGAGAATATCTGGAACGTCGACGCCGTCATCGTGACGCACTCGCATACCGATCATGTCATGGGATTTGACGATCTGCGCCGCTTTGCCGCGCCGCGTGGCGGACGGATGCCGGTTTACGCTTCCGCCGAAACGATGGCGGACCTGGAACGCGTCTACGAATTTGCTTTCAAGACGACCAGCCCCTGGCCCGGCTATCTCAAACCGGAACCGCACATCATTTGCGGCCCGTTTTCGTTAGGCGCGACTCGCATCACTCCCCTGCCCGTGCCGCATGGCAGCTCGGAGACCTACGGATATCTTTTCGTCCGCGACGGCGTCAAACTCCTCGCTTACCTGAGCGATTGCAACGCGGTGCCAGAGGAGATCGTACGCAAAATCGAGGGTGTGCAGTTAATGGTCATCGACGCGTTGCGCCAAAAACCTCATCCGACACACCTGAGCGTCGCCCAGGCTCTCGCCGTCGCTGAGCGAGTCCAGCCGGCCCGCACACTGTTCACCCATATCTGTCATGAACTGCCGCAAAGTGCAGAAAGCGAACTGCCTCCCGGAGTCGGTCTCGCCTACGATGGCTTGAAGATCGAGCTTCCCGCATGAAGCGTCTCCTGCTCGCGTTCCTCCTCTTATCGTTAGGCCAGGATCTGCGGGCGGAGCCCAGCGCCAGCGAGCTCGCGGCGGCCACCGTGGTCATTTATAATCGCAACGCGCCGGGCTCGGCGGGCCTGGCTCGTTTTTACGCTCAGGCTCGCCAGATCGAGAACGATCACCTGATTGGACTCGCCTGCTCTACGGAAGAGGAGATTAGCCGCCAAGAATACGATCAGACGATTGCCAAACCGCTGCGGAAATTATTCACCGAGCGCCAGTGGTGGAAGATGTCGAGGACCCGCCAAGACGATTCCGAGATTCGCCGCAGCAGCGTGCAATTCGTAGCCCTCATGCGCGGGATGCCGCTGAAGATTCGCGGGACGGCGGACTATCCCGGCGACCAGGCGGGAAGCAATGTCCAGAGCCAGAATCAGGCTTCGGTCGATTCGGAACTCGCGCTTCTTGGTTTTCGGACGCGCCAGATTTCGGGTCCGGCGACTAACCCCTACTTCCAAAGTTTTCGCCCTTTCGCTGAGCTGAATGTCGGGCAAATGCTGCTCGTCTGCCGCTTGGACGCGCCCACGGTGGAGACAGTCGAACGCATGATAACCGACGCGGTGGCGACGGAAAAATCGGGTCTTTGGGGTCGCGCATTTGTCGATGGGGCTGACCACTCCTCCGGCGGCATGGCCGAAGGCGATGCATGGCTCACGAAAGTCGTGCAAGACCTGCGGCGCGTCGGCATTCCCGTGGTCTTTGACCAGAATCCCGAGGTGTTTCCGCCTGGCTACCCGATGAGTGACTGCGCCCTCTATTACGGTTGGTACGCCGGCGGGGCGACCGGTCCATTTGCCGACCCCCAGTTCAAATTTCGCCCCGGCGCCGTAGCGGTTCACATCCACTCCTTTAGTGCCAGCACTCTGCGTTCAGCCGAGGCAAACTGGGTCGCCCCCCTGCTCAACCACGGCGCCGCAGCTTCGTTAGGCAATGTTTATGAGCCGTATCTCCAGTTGACTGCTCACCTGGACATTTTCAACGACCGGCTTTTGCACGGATTCACTTTTGCAGAGAGCGCCTACATGTCACAGCGCGTCCTTTCCTGGATGAACGTCGCGGTCGGCGACCCGCTCTATCGGCCCTATGTCGCCTGGTTGCGGATGGACGCGCGCGACAAGGAAAAAAAGGACGCCTGGCATTTTTATCACGACTATCGGCTGAAAAGCGCGAGCAATGATCCGGGCGAGGATCTCGCGGCCGCACGCAGATCGGCCTCGCGGGTTGGTAACGGTCCGATGATCGAAGATCTCGGCCTGCTGGAAAAGGAACATGGAAATTTCACTTCTGCGGTGAGTTATCTGCAGCAAGCGGGCTCTCTATACCAGAAGCCGGAGGACCTTCTGCGCACGGTCCTCGAGCAGGCCGATGCCCTCGTTAGGTCGAATAATAAGAAAGCCGCGCTCGCTCTCCTCCGCCGCGTGGAAAAACTGGCGCCGGATGCACCGGGCGCGTTCTTATTGCGCCAACTCGAGGAAAAACTTGAACCCCGGGCGCCGCCTCCACCAGCCTCACCCTGAAGACTGCTTCGCGTCAGGGCCGTGGTTTCGCCGAGAAACCGCCGCGATTCCTCTCGAGGCGGAAAATAGTCGCGCCTTCCTTCATCACGTCGAGCTTGTCGCGGGCGATCGTTTCCAGAAAAGTCGGATCGGATTTCAAGAGGGTGATGTCACGCGTCTGGCGGGTGAGCTGGTTTTTCTCGTCGGTTAGCTGGGCCTGGAGTTGCTCCATTTCTGCGCGTCCCTGCTGCAACCTTTTATAAGGCGGCATAAAGAAACTGATGATGAGCAGCCAGACGGCGATGACCAGAAGCACGCGCAAGACGTGATTCATCTGTTGCCAGATGGTCGTCTCGCGTCGTGCGCGTAAATCGCCGTAGCCCGTGGCGTCCACTATCGCATTTTACCTCCGTAAACGGCCTTGTCACCCAGTTCCTCGGCGATGCGCAAAAGCTGATTGTACTTCGCGACTCGATCCGTCCGGCAAAGAGAGCCTGTCTTGATCTGGCCGGCGTTCGTCGCCACCGCGATGTCGGCGATAGTGGTGTCTTCCGTTTCGCCCGAGCGATGGCTGATCACGGACGTGTAATCGTTCTGCCTGGCCAAGTCGATCGTGGCGAAGGTTTCGGTCAACGTTCCGATTTGGTTCACCTTCACGAGAATGGAATTGCCCACGCCGAGCTCGATGCCCTTGCGCAGGAATTCCACGTTGGTGACAAAGAGATCGTCGCCCACCAATTGGATTTTATCGCCCAGCCGATTGGTCATTTTCTTCCAGCCATCCCAGTCGTTTTCCGCGCAGCCGTCCTCGATCGAGATGATGGGGAATTTCCTGGCGAGCGATTCGTAGAGATCGATCAGTTCCTCAGCCGAGCGCTTCGAGCCGTCGGATTTTTTGAAAACGTAGGTGTTCTGCTCTTTGTCGTAGAACTCCGAAGAGGCAGCATCAAGGGCGATGAAAATCTGTTCGCCTAACGAGTAACCGGCTTTCTTGACTGCGGCCGCGATCGACTCGAGCGCATCTTCCGCGGAGGCGAGCTTGGGCGCGAAGCCGCCCTCGTCGCCAATCGCGGTGGAGAGCCCGCGATCCTTTAGCACGCTCTTGAGCGCGTGGAAGACTTCCACGCCGTAGCGCAACGCTTCCGAAAAGCTGGGTGCGCCTTTCGGCATGATCATGAATTCCTGAAAATCAATCGGTGCGTCGGAATGCGCGCCGCCGTTCAGGATGTTCATCATCGGCACCGGCAGCACGCTGGCCTCGCTGCCGCCGAGATAACGAAAGAGCGAAAGACGCTCGGAATTCGCGGCCGCATGAGCGGTGGCGAGCGAAACGCCCAGGAGAGCGTTCGCGCCTAGCTTCTTCTTGTTATGCGTACCGTCCAGTTTGATTAGTTCCGCGTCGACTTTCGCCTGCTCCAGCGCATCCATGCCGCGCAGGACCGGGGCGATGGTTTCATTGACTGCCGCGACCGCTTTTTGCACGCCCTTGCCGCCGTAGCGTTTTTTGTCCTCGTCCCGCAATTCCCAGGCTTCGTGCTCGCCGGTGCTCGCGCCGCTGGGGACAGCCGCGCGACCAAAGCCGCCGCCTTCCAGGCGCAGTTCGACTTCAATGGTGGGGTTGCCGCGGGAATCGAGAATTTCGCGCGCTCGAATTTCGCTGATGCTCGTCGCAGACATATCGTTAGGGAATTAGCACTTGCAGGCGGCTCCGCAAATCCTTCTTTGCCTTGGGAGTCTCTTTCTTAGTCAAAAGGTCCGATTCCCGGGGGTTTCGAGTCACCTAAACCTTCCGACGATAAAGCGCTGGATCGATCACCGCGCTCATTGCCTTTTCGTTAGGCACACGCTCCTGACCCAGGAATTCGAGCAACTGCGCAATCCCGGCGGCGGGGTCGCGAACCAGCGACGGATAGTCGATTTCGAGCCAATCACAGTTTGAGGCACTCTTTCCCCAGCGGCGGACTTCCTCCCGGTGGGCGCGCAGGCCGCGCTCGAGCTGGTCGGCCTCCAGGTCCGCTCCACTCGTCCCCAGACGCGTGGTCATGGCTTTCTGCGAAACGACGACTTCCGTGATCGGGCGGGTCATGAAAATGACTTTGTAATGGTGCTGCGCCGGCATCCTGGGCAGGAGCATGGAAATGCATTTGATGGCGCGCCCCTCGAGCGCTTCATCATCGAGGAGCTCTGGCTTCTTCGCGATCTGCTTAATAGCTTCCCATTCGTAGTAGCCGCGCGGATTATCGACATCCGCGGTCCGTTGGGAATCGCTCATGATGGGCATTCCGCCGGCTTCGAGCAACTGCATCATGAGCGAGGTACCGGAACGCGGGAGGCCGGAGACAAGGACAAACGTTTTGCCGGAGGCTTCTTCCTCCTGCTTCGGATCAGGACGTTCCTTGAGCAAGGTAGCCACCCGTTCGGCGCGCCGGGGAATTTCCGGCAGATCGAGGAGTTGCTCCGCCTTCTGATCTGGTTCGGCGGCGCTGCGCAGGCGTCCCTGGCTCAGGCGCTGCACTTCGCTGCGATGAAATTGCGCCTTGGCCGCATCGCCGCCCTCCATCCGATAAATGGTCGCGAGATAACGATGCGCGTTGCCCATGCGAGGCTGAAAACGGAGCGCGGTCTCGAAGGCGAGCACGGCTCGATCATTCTCACCCGAACGCGTCAGCGCGACGCCGAGATTGAAGTGAGCCAGCGGTAAGCGGTGGAGCAGGCTGACCGCGTGCAGCGCGCAATCGACGGTCTGCTGATTGTTACCCAGCCGACGATAAACGCTGGAAAGTCCCTGCCAGGCCAGCGCGTTATCTTCGTCGGCGCCAACAGCCTTTTCGTAGGCTGATTTAGCGTTGTCTAATTGTAAGAGCCGCTCATAAGCCTGGCCGAGCTGCACGTTGATATGGGGCGATTGCGGGTCCAGCGCTTCCGCCGAGAGCAGAGCTGCCAGGCCGCCGCCGAGATCGCTGCGGGCCAGCCGGATTCTTGCCAGGAGCAACTTCGTGGCGGGCGTATCCGATTCACCGCCATCCGCGATCGCACGAAGCACAAGTTCGGCCTGGGCGAGATATCCTTCCTGGAAATAGCAACCGGCCAGCTGCATCAGGAACCGATCCTCCCAAGGCCGGCGCCTAACGATTTCTTCGAGCAAAGGTCGCGCCTGGTCGGGGCGGTTCTTCCAAAGATAAGTCCGGGAGACGTTATACTTTGCCTCGATATCGGCTGAATCGGCCGCCTTCTCCTTGTCCGCGCCGGGATCCTCGATGTAACCGAGAGCGGCAAACTGCTGCATCAACTCCTGGGCCTGTTCTTTATCAAGCTGGCCGTCGCCGGTGTGCCGCCCGCACTCTCCTGGCACCTCTTCCCACGAAGCGATGGTCTGCACGGCGGGCGGAACTGCAAACGCCTCCAGCAACGGTCGGCCATCCATGTCTTCCCCGATGGGCAAATCCAGCAGGGTCAGAACGGTGGGCGCGACATCGATCAAGCTTGCACCGTAAATGCGTTCGTCCTGAAGAATGCCGGGGCCAGCCATGACAAAGATCCCGTATTGGCGATGCCAGACCGCCGGGCCAGCCGGCTCGCGCGGCGTTCCCCGTGGACGTTGCGACCCCGACTCGAAACCGTGATCGGAACAGAGAATCACGGTCGTCTCCGGACCAGCGAGATCGAGGAGCCGTTCCAGCATCATGTCGTGGAACCGGTAGGCGCCTTTCACCACATCCTTATAGAGCTCAAAATCCTCCTCGTTGATCCAAGGCAACCGAGGCGGGTGATAAGCCATGAAGGCATGTGAAAAGTGATCGATGCCGTCATAATAGACCGCGGTAAAATCCCACGGCTCCTCTTCCATCAGAGCTGTGGCAACCGCGTGGACCGAGGCGTTGTCGCTCAAGACCTTGGCAAAGGAATTCAGGCGCTTATCTTTTTGCTGATCAATCTTTGCTGCCTCTGGGATGAAAGGCAGAATGTGCGCCTCGGTTAACTCGTTAGGGAAAATCTTGCAGCGAGCCAGGTCTCTCCCTCGCTCCTTCGGATGAACGGTGCCTCTGGGAATGCTCCACCCTTTTTCTGGATCAAAAGTGACTCCGCCGAAAGCATTCGTCACCACGGTTCCATTAATCGGCTCCGCCGGGTGACTCGCCCACCAGCCGACGACGTTACTGCGCAGTCCGCGTTGCGTGAGGATGTTCCATAGCGCCTTGCATCGCCGTGATGTGCTGGTGTAAGGCCGCGCCCCGCCGTTAACCGGATCGGGCTCGATAAAACCGTGGATCCCATGCTTGTCGGCAAACTTGCCTGTCGCAACGGAGTTCCAGAGCATCGGGGAAAGAATCGGCTGGAGCGTAGCAAGATTCCCGATCACGCCGCGGTTGATGAGCGCGTCCAGAGTCGGCATCAAACCTTCGTCGAGCAGCGGATTAATGTGCTCCCAATCCGCCGCATCCCAACCGATGAGGAGAACTTTCCTTTTCTCTCGGTCAGCTTGCACATCTTCGGTGGCAGACATTGGCAAATCCTACTGGCTCATAAAACAACGCGCTAGCTGCGATCGAATGTAGTTAGACACTCCTCCTTCCGCGATCGAAAGGCGTGGTGGTCATCTGCCTCACCGAGATGAGGTGCAGTTCCGGCGAGCTCCCGATAAAGTCTGGAGTGGGAAGTTACGTTCGTGAGCGACCAAAAGACTTAAGACCGAGGAAAGCGTTGTTTTCGCCAGGCCACCAGGCCCATGCTACCCAAGGCAAGGAACCCAAGAGAACCCTTGACCGGGACACTCGACGCCTGCCGCGAGCTCGCCTTCTGTCCGGTTCTGATTTTCTCACCGGGATCGCCCCAGGCATAGTCAAGGACGATAAAGCGGAAGTTTGGCTCCCCGTCAGTCTTAATCCGAGCCCAGCCATATTGCGGCCCTGCGCCGGTATTAAAAGTGAAGCCGATAAAGCCTGTCCCGGGAGTCTTAAATTTTGAATTTATCCCGTCATCTCCATATCCAATGGTGCCCCCAAAGCAGTGGAAATCGTTGCCCGAGCTCGTCTGACGGCAGTACGCTCCGAGGGGCAGCTTGGACACATTGACGCGGGCGGCCAGGTTCGAAACGTAGAAGCCGCCGTAGAGTTTAAAGGACCCAGCGATGGCGCCTACACTCTCTCCGTCACGACCTTCAGGGCCGGCGATCTCGAGGCGCGCCTCACCTTCGTCCGCGCCTAGAGGAAAATGCTCAAAGAGTAAAGCACCGCCGTTATTCAATGGAAACGAGACCAGCGTGCCAGACGGGTTAGTTCCCTTAAAAGGGTATTTGACCGCGCCGGAATAATGAATGTCGGCTTCGGCTGAGGGAGCATAGGCCAGCGCTGTGGCGGCTCCAGCTGCGGCGTAGATCGCCCAGCGAGACTTAGGAATGCTGGTTAGTTTTCGACGACGGTTCGGGGTATTCATTGCGCCAGAGTTTCCGTTTCGCTTGAAAATAGCAATCCCAAAACTGCATCCCTAAACTTGACTCGATTGGACCCGCAAGCCGTCTTGAACGATCTGGCCATTACAGCTTCGGCTCATCGAGAGAGAAGTAGGTCTAATTCACACGCACGGCGACAATGGCGCGGGAATTATTTGCCTGGGCTCTTTAGCGCGGTGCACGCGCCGCACCTTATCTCCCGCGCTGCCCGTCGCTAGCAATGCCGAGAACCATTCGCCAGAACAGCGTGTCCATTATCTCTTTCACGCAAGAAGTTGGATAAATGGCAAAGCGCGCTTGTCGTCGACGGCGTGCGATTGCAAGTTTGGGCATGAAGCGAACAGCGCTCCTGGGTTTTGCGATCGGCGTCACTTTGGGCTGCCTCTTCGGCGCGATCATGAACGTCGTGCCCGATGGAGCCGACGAAAAAGAGAAGCCGGCGATGCTGGGCGTGAACCAAAACACCGGGAAGGCGCAGCTGCACATCAAGGGCAAGCCCGAGATAAAATAGCCGGCGGCGCGGCTTACTCTCGTCTGACCGCGGCAACGTCGTCGAACTCAGAAGAAATCGTCGGTGAGGTGCGAAATACCGTTCGCTTCGAGGTCGGCTCTGAGACCGCGGAGCCTCTGCTTCCAGTGATATCGGTCGGAACTCCACAGATTCCGTAAGGTTCACCGTGCTGATCCAGAAGTGGGACCTTGATCGAGAGATAAGTGAGCAACCGGCCATTGCGCATCACACGCTCTTCAAATGGCGCGGCCTTCGGACTCCAGCACGGTAAGACCGTTCGCCCTAAGGCTAGAACCGTTTTTTTTCCCAAACAATTCGATCGTCCCGCGCCCGATCGCTTGACCCCGGGTCAAACCAAAAACGTGCAGACCCAGCTCGAATTACCCGAGCAGAAGGTTTGCACCTGACTCTTCGCTCGTTACGACGGCAAGAGCGTCGCGGACGACAATCAGGCATACCTCGAGAATTTCTCCGGCATCGTTAGGCTAATGGCTAACTCCTTTCCCGAGCTCGGAATCGAGGTCCTGCTCCATGTCCTATCCAATCCATCCCGCTCGCTCGTCGCTCTCGAGAATGATGTCACAGGCCGCAATCTGCGCGACGGCACCACGAACATCGTCATTGACTTAAAAAGCGGCAATGTCACACGATGATAAATTGAACTACGGCCTAACCACGGAGCTCGTAAGTCTAAGTACAATACGATTCCGATACTTCGACCCGATTACGGAGTGGTCGGCGCGATCTGTATTAATGAGGGCGCTAACTATCTCGCGGAGGAAGTGCTCGGCTCTGCTGAGAAAGTAGCTAATCTCTTTCCAACCTTTAGCCGGATCGACAGGCAGCTCGAAGAGAATATTCTGAGCCGCGAAGAATAATGCAGGACGCTTAAAGGCAAGCACCACTTCAGGGACGAACGGTTCGACTAGGACAGCCGAATCTTGTTCTC
>JBPCLK010000064.1:0-18129 GCA_051003355.1 Chthoniobacterales bacterium
TCTCCCGCGCCGTCAAAGCGACCCTCGGACCGAGCGGCCGCAACGTCATCCTCGACAAGAAATTCGGCAGCCCGACCATCACCAAAGACGGTGTGACCGTGGCCAAGGAAATCGAGCTCGAAGATCCATACGAAAACATGGGCGCCCAGCTCGTCCGCGAAGTCGCTTCCAAGACTTCGGACATCGCCGGTGACGGCACCACGACCGCGACCGTGCTCGCAGAGTCCATCTACAAAGAAGGCCTCCGCAACGTGACCGCGGGCGCTAACCCGACCTCGCTCCAGCGCGGCATCAACAAGGCTGTCGAAGCCATTGTTGCCGAACTCGCGAAAATCTCGAAGAAGGTCAGTGACCGGAACGAAATCGCGCAGGTCGCAACCGTTTCTGCCAACTGGGACAAGACGATCGGCGAGATCATCGCTGACGCCATGGACAAGGTCGGCAAGGACGGCACCATCACGTTAGAAGAAGCCAAGTCGATCGAAACCAGCCTCGACGTTGTCGAAGGCATGCAATTCGACAAGGGCTATCTCTCTCCTTACTTCGTCACCAATGCCGAAGCGATGGAAGTGGTCCTCGATAACCCTTACATCCTCATTCACGAGAAGAAAATCTCGAGTTTGAAGGACATGCTCCCTCTCCTTGAGAAGGTCGCTAAAGCCGGTCGTCCGCTCCCCATCATTGCGGAAGACGTGGAAGGCGAAGCTCTCGCGACCCTGGTCGTGAACAAGCTCCGCGGAACGCTGCAAGTTGCAGCCGTCAAAGCCCCGGGCTTTGGCGATCGTCGCAAGGCGATGCTGGAAGATCTCGCCGTCCTCACGGGCGGTCAATGCATCACCGAAGACCTCGGTATTAAACTCGAGAACGTAAAGCTCGAGGATTTAGGGCGTACCAAGCGCGTCACGATTGACAAGGAGAACACCACCATCGTGGAAGGCGAAGGCAAGCAAAAGGACATCCAGGGCCGCGTCTCGCAGATCCGTCGTCAGATCGAGGAAACCACCTCCGATTACGACCGCGAGAAGCTCCAGGAGCGCCTCGCCAAGCTAGCTGGTGGCGTAGCCGTCATTAACGTCGGCGCCGCAACTGAGACTGAGATGAAAGAAAAGAAGGCACGCGTCGAAGACGCGTTGCATGCGACCCGCGCCGCGGTTGAAGAAGGCATCGTCCCTGGTGGCGGTGTTGCACTCATCCGCGCGCAGAAAGCACTCGACAACCTTAAGCTCGAAGGCGACGAAGCCGTCGGCATGGCGATTATCAAACGCGCCGTCGAAGCTCCGCTCCGCACCCTCGCAGATAACGCGGGCCAGGAAGGCGCGCTCATCGTGCAGGAAGTGAAGAAGCGGAAGGGTAACGAGGGTTACAACGTCGCCACGGGTGAATACACCGACCTGGTGAAAGCCGGCGTCGTTGATCCGACCAAAGTGACCCGGAGCGCGTTGCAAAACGCGGCCTCCATCAGCGGCCTTCTCCTCACCACCGAAGCAATCATCACCGAAGCTCCTGAGAAGGACAAGGGTGCTGGCGGCGGCGGCGGCATGCCGGGCGGCGGCATGGGTGGAATGGGCGGCATGGGCGGGATGGACTACTAAGTCCAACGACCAAACGCTAACTCAAGCAATTCAAGCACAGCCGGGTCTCGCAAGAGGCCCGGCTGTTTTGCGTGGCGGAGCTTTAGCCCAGTGCTCTGGTCAATGAGGTAGCCTTGCCATGAGTATTTCCGAAGACAATTCTGGTTTGGATCGCGCGACATTCTAATCGGCTAGGGACTTAGGAGACCGACATACCAGCCGAGTAGCTGTTGTCCCCAAAACATCCAAACAAGAGCGCCCAAAGCCAAATAGGGTCCGAAGGGAAGCTTCGCGGACCAGGCTCGGTTTCCGAGCATCAAGCTGACCAGACCTACCAATGAGCCCGCCAGAGAGCCGGCAAAGATGCTGCAAAGGACACCACGCCAGCCGAGGAAGGCTCCGATCGCCGCGAGGAACTTCAAGTCGCCTCGTCCCATGGCTTCGCGCGGAATCTGCAACTCGCGTACCACTCCGCTGATACGATCGACCTGATCCAGCACAAAGGTCTCCTCCCCAATAATCAACTGATTATAGTGAAAGAGAAGCGTTGTCGGTTGAAAAGGCCTGTCGTCTATGACGGTCTCAGCGCACTGAAGCACCATGCGGTACGTTTCCCGCGCAAAGTAATCGCTCCACATGCCGCGTTCTTCGCCCACGATAAATTCTGCATCATCGCCACTCCGGACCCAGCTAAAAGGAGTTGGCTCGGCCAGGCGGATCTTTTTTTTCCCGAAGATCATTTTGCCGCCCTCAAGGACAAGCCAGAGCAATCCATAGCCCAAGGCGGCCGAACCTAACGACCAAGCGCCGGCCCGAAGCCGCGAACTCTCTTCCATCAGTGCGGGCAGCGCGATGCTCGCCACTACGCCAGCAACAGCACCACCTATCGTAATCTCATCCGGGATAATGAAGTGCTCGAAATCTATAAAAGTCGCGACCACCAGAAGCGAAACAAGGACCCAATAAGCCAGAGCCACAGGCCACGGGAACACCATCCAGAGGGCAAGGAACAGAAGCGCAGTCAGCAATTCCACCGCGAAATAGCGAAAAGCGATCTTACCCCCACAATCGCCACATTTACCGCGTAACCAGAGCCAGCTAATCAGCGGCAGGTTACGCTGCCAGGGAATCTGCTTTTGGCAGGCCGGGCAAAAGGAACGACGGGGTTCGTTAACCGAAAGGTCGCGGGGGAGTCGATAAATACAGACGTTTAGAAAAGAGCCGACGATCGCGCCCATGACCAAGGCAAAGACGCGAAACCAAAGCTCGTAAACAGCGACTGTCTGCACTCGTTAGGCCGATTTGGCTCTTTCGGCCTTTCGGTTCATAAAAAAGGCAATCCAGATGCAGCTCTCGTAAAGAAGACACATCGGCAGACTCATTGCGACCAGGGTGAGAACATCCGGCGTCGGCGTAATAATCGTGGCGAGGATAAAGATCAGCACGATCGCGTAGGGCCGGGTGCGTGCCATAAAGGCGTAGGTGACCAAGCCAAACTTAACCAGGGCCAGGACGACAACAGGCAGCTCGAAGGCCAGCCCGAAACCGAGGACGAAACGAGTAACGAAGGAATAGTATTGCTGCACCGTCCACATGGGCGACCAGCCTAACGATTGGGTGTCGTGAAAAAAGAAAAGTATCGTCTTCGGCAACAGCCAGTAATAACAGGTCAGAACGCCAATAAGGAAGAGGGCGAAACTGACAAAGATGGCTGGAAAGAGAAAGCGCTTCTCCACTGAGGTGAGAGCCGGCAGAACGAACTGCGCCAGGAAATAGAGGAGGAAGGGAAAGGAGATCACAATCCCGGCGTAAAAGGCCAATTGGAAAGAGATCGTGATGGAGTCGGTAATCCCCAGCGCGCGCAAGGCACCCATCTGGGTACCCACCTGGGTGCCCAACTGATCCAAAGGACGCTGCAAGACATGGACCAGGCGTTGCCGGAAGGCAAAACAGACAAACATGGAAAGGATCAGGACCCCCGCCATCTTCACGATCGTCCAGCGAAGGTCCTCCAAGTGCTCGAGAAACGGCTTGGAGGCCTCGCTCTCGGGCAGTTCACGGAAAGAAAAAATGTCGCGTAGTTTCATTGTTAGGGGAACATTTCGCCCGAAGCAATCAACCGCGCCCAGACGCTGAGCGTATTGGCATCCCTGATCTGTCCATCGGAAATCATGTGGCGCACCACGTCCGCGCTGAACTCGCGGCAATCGCTGATCGCCTCGGTCGCATCGTGCTTCGCGCCGCCCGCGCTCGGTCGTACCGGTCGAGCCAGGAAGAGGTAGCAGACTTCATCGGTGAATCCGGGAGAAGTAAAATAATGCCCTAACGAAATCAGCTCCTCACCTTCGAAAAGCTCGTAGCCGGTTTCCTCCCGCAACTCCCGCCGGGCCACCTGCCGTACGACAGCGTCCGTGGGCTCGAGCGATTCGTCAATCTGCCCCGCCGGCATGGACCAGAGGGCGGCCCGGATCGGAATTCTTTCTTCGCGGATGAGAACAAACCTGCCTTCCTTGGTCAGGGGCGCGATCACCACCGCCGGTTTTCGGTGGATGACGGACCACTTGCACGATTCGCCCCGCATCGGCGATTTCACCTCGTCCGTCACGACCGTAAGATGTGGCGTGGAAAAATGCGTCACGCTGGAAATGGTCTCCCAACCTTCGTGATCACGGACAAGGTTGCTCTTCTGCACGCCGGGAAGTTATGGATGGGGCCGGGAAAAGCGAATTCCGCGAACCTAGGGGCGCCTCCTCGTGACTCGGACGGCGACAAAACGGGTGTTTGGAAGGACGAATTTCCGTAACTCAAGTCGAACCAGCGCAACCGGAAAGTGGTCGAGGAGATGATTCGCCATTCCGCTCGCCAACGTCTCGATCAGGCGATCGCTCCGCCCGCTGGCAAACCTGTGCAGGGCTAGGCATACTTCGCTATAATCAACCGTCTTCTCCAAGTCATCGCCGAGACCACCGAAAGCGACTCGCAACTCCATGGTAATTGACACGGTCAGGCGCTGTGGCTTCGCGCGCTCCTCGTCTGGCACGCCCACGCGCGCGCTCAGTTCAAGATCCTCGATTAGAATAAGGTCGCTGCTGTTGTTTCGGTCCCTGCCCATTCGTCGTGATTTTCCAAGTCGCTTATGGCTGCGGAAGGGGAAATTCATCCCTCTCTCTGCTTCACTATCGCGCTTTTAACCGGGCAGGAAAGCAGCCATGCAAAAGCAAAATTCCTCTGATCGAAAGGAAGCGGTCTAACGACAGTGAAAGAGATTTTCTACTCAGTGCGTAAACAGATCAAAGAAAAGCGATATTTTTTATCGACCTTTGTGAGAACCTGGATACATAAGTGTCATGCATGCGCCCCCCGCATCGACAACCCTGTCTGGTCCAACCGGCGCCCCGGTTCTTCAGAGAAGTCAGCATGATCTTCCTGCTCCTCGACATAAAAGAGTTAGCTTACGTACTTGTACCTATAGCTAGAACTCAATGACTTGACCTAGTTTCCCCTTTTGAAAATGAGCCTCTCTCCCCAGTCGCGAACCTCGCTTGGAGGTGATGCGGGCCAACGTCTGCGAGTCCCTTGGCTTGAGTCCAGCCACCTACGCGGCCTCGGTCTTACACCGCGCGAATGCGAAGTCATGGAGTGGATCGGCGAGGGCAAGCGCGATCGGGAGATTGCTGCCATTCTCGGCCTCAGCCGGAGGACCGTGGAGAAACACGCCGCGCACATCTTTGTCAAACTCAGGGTCGAGACGCGAACCGCTGCAGTGCGCAGCTGTCATCATTTTTATCTAGAAAAAGTCCCCGCCTCGAAACCCATCGAGTTTTGCGCGAAGAGTAAGACTAAGCACCTAGCCAGCCCAAAGAGAAAAGGGCCCCCCAACGATGAAACATTTAGCTACGATTAGACGTGTTCCGGTTGGAGCCACACAAACCAACTGGTTCTCGTTTTGGCCCCGGCTGCTAACTACCGGTTTCTTTCTCGTTCTTGCCATCCTTCTCGGATTTCCCTGTCAGGAAGCCAGAGCCCAAACCGTAATCACCGAGGACGCAGCGGATCAGAGGGAAGCAGCAGCCGAACCGGGCACCTTAGCTTCCGACTCACCTTCTGCCGCGGGCCGTTCCTTCTCGTCCCAATTCCCGGCGGGATCTCCCTCGCCGACGCCGATCGGGCAACTGGAGCAATACGGCACCTCTGATACCGGTGTGGCTTTGAGGTGGACTGCCTACGTGCCTTTGCAAGGCGGCCAAAACCCAGCCGTGATCGTCGTTCACGCCGGGGGCTTTAAAACGGGAAACGCAGATCCTCAAAATGTGGCCAGAGACCTGGCCGCGGCAGGGTTTTTTGCTTTAGCCACAGAATATCGTCTGGCTCCGCCGCATATCCCGATGAACACGCCGGATCACCCGGCACCCTCCCAAGACACGGTTGTTCCTCCCGATGATGGCTTTTTTCCAGCGCAAACAACTGATATTCAAATGGCAATCCGCGTCGCGCGCCAGGATTCGAGAAGCAATGGTCTCGTTTACGGCGTAGGAGCCTCGGCCGGCGGAGCGCATGTTGTTTATATGCTGGCGACAGGCGCGCCGGGAGATGATCGGTTTGACCTCGGCGTTTCCTTTAGCGGGATTTACGACCTTGCGAATCTCGATCATTTGATGGCTCCGTGCCTTCCGGATGAGGGCTGTTTCAATGAGTTAGTGACGAGTTATGTAAATATCCCAGACTTTATCAATCACTTGCCCGAGCTGGCGGCCGCCTCACCGGTGACCTATATCACCAGTGCCCTTCCGCCGCTCTATTTCCTGATCTCCACCGATGACGCTTCCGGAGTGTCGTCATATCAGTTTCCCGGTTTAGCCGCCAAGCTCGATTCGGTTGGCCTCACAGAGACGATGGCGAATGTGCCAGAGTCAGGTCACTACAAGGAGTGGATTGTTCCCGTCACGAAGCACGCGCATGCGTTTGCGTATTGGACACAGGCAAAATCTTCCGTGATTTCTTGGTTGCAAGGCGGCGTTCCTCCGTCTCCAACGCCGACCCCAAGTCCCAGCCAGACTCCCTCCCCGTCGCCGTCTGCCACGCCCACACCCAGCGAAACGCCAACGCCTACTGGGACTCCGCTGCCTACCCCTTCACCCACCGAGTCGCCAACTCCTTCCCAAACACCCAGCCCAACCCTTACTCCGACTCCCACGCCATCTCCTTCCCCTACTGAATCCCCCATTCCCACGCCTACCCCTTCCTCGACGCCAACTCCTACCGAAACTCCGACGCCCTCTCCTTCCCCAACAGAATCTCCCACGCCAACCCCGACCGCAACACCTACTCCAACTCCCTCCCCCACAGTGACCCCGACTCCCAGCGTGAGTCCTACCCCAACGCCAGCGCCACCCTCGATCACCACTCAACCAGCAAATAAGACGGTTAGTGTTGGAGAAACCACTAAGTTTACTGTTACAGCCACCGGTACTGCGCCTTTGAGCTATCAATGGCGCAAAAACGCCGACGAAATCTCGGGCGCCACAAACTCCTCCTACACGATCCCACCAGCCATCGCGGCCGACAACGGGGCTTGGTTCTCCGTCGTGGTCACTAACCCCGGGGGCAGCGTTACGAGCAAAAGTCGGACGCTCACAGTGAACCCTGAAACCATGCCACCCTCGATCACCTCTCAGCCTGTCAACAAAAGCGTTAACCTCGGCCAGACTGCAAAATTCGCTGTCACTGCCGCTGGTTCCACGCCGCTCACTTATCAATGGTCGCAAAATGGCTCCGCGATTACCGGCGCCACCAAGCGCACCTATACCACCCCATCGACCACCGCCGCTGATAACGGATCTCAGTTCGCCGTTTCGGTGACTAACAGTGTCGGAAGCGTCATGAGCAACAGCGTGACCTTGACTGTTCAATGAATTCTTTCGCGTCAAGGGCAGCCTGTACTTGTTTGTTTCCGGCCAGTTTCTCAAAAATAATTAATATTTCTGGGAACTTCGCCCTTCGTTTCTCGTAGAAATAGGTGGGTTCGTTTTCCGCCCTCGGAAACTTTTGCGCTTCTTATTGAAGCTGGGTCTCCCTGCGAGAGCTTCTCTAGGGCGCCTCCGTTCTCGGACCTTTTGAGCAAGTTCCCCCCGGAACCGATTCTCCGACATTCGGCCGATTAACTCCGACCTGCCTGCTATCGCATCCCTTTACCTTGAGCAATGGTGAGCGCATGCGCGGATTGTTCCTCCATACCAGCAATCGGTTGGAACAGCTCTGCGCTGAACTGACAGAGATCGTCCGACATCCGGCCGGACCGATTTTCCAGCCCGAGACGGTCGTCGTGCAGAGCGTCGGCATGGGCCGCTGGATCGCGCTGCGGCTCGCTCAGGAGCTCGGGATTTGCGCCAACATCGAGTTTCTTTTTCCGCAGAAATTTGTCGCCAGCGTGTTGGATGCCGCGCTGCCCGAGCGAGCCGACGCTCGTTTCTACACGCGCGAAAATCTCACCTGGCGCATCATGCACCTGTTACCGGCGCTGGTCGCTCGGGAGGAATTTGCCGAGCTGCGCCGCTATTTGGAACAGCCGCGTCCCGACCTTCGCCTCTACCAGCTCGCCGAGAAAATCGCGGCGTCGTTCGATCAATATCTGGCCTTCCGGCCGGAGATGATCCTGGATTGGGAAAAAGGGAAAGATGCGAATTGGCAGGCGATTTTATGGCGTGACTTGGCGAGCTCAGCACGGGGCTTACATCCGCCGGCGCTCCTGCGGGAGTTCTCACGCTCGTTAGGCAATAATGCGGTGCAGTTACCGCCGCGTGTTTCGCTCTTTGGCATTACGACGGTGCCGCCGATCTACCTCCAATTTCTCGAGGAACTGGCTCGCGTCGTGGATGTCCACCTTTTCCTGATCCGACCGACGCGAGAATTCTGGACCGACCAGCGCTCTGAGCGCGAAGAAGCGCGCACCAGACGCAAGAATCCCGCGACCGCGCAACTCGACTTGGCATTCGCGCGCGACGATCGTCGAAATCCGCTGCTCCTTTCCTTCGGCAAACTCGGCCGGCAATTCCTCGACAGCGTCACTGAGCTGAACCCGGCGTGGGAACACGACTCCTCCGTGACGCCATCTAGTGAAACGATCCTGGGCCAGATCCAGCGTGACATTTTCGAGCTGCACAATCCGGCCGACTACCCATCGCGCGACATCGCGTCTCACGATCACTCGCTCCAATTCCATTCCTGCCACAGCCCGATGCGCGAGATGGAAGTGCTGCACGACCAATTGCTCGCGCTCTTCGACGACCATCCCGGCCTCCAGCCGCACGACATTGTGGTCATGGCGCCGGACATTCGCGTTTACGCGCCGTTCATCGAAGCGGTCTTCGGCACCACGCCCGATCGGTTGTGGATTCCTTTCAGCATCGCCGATCGCGGGGCACGCGCGGAGAACGGCGTGATCGACACCTTCATGCGCATCCTCGAGCTGGCCGGCAGCCGTTTCCCCGCCAGCAGCGTGCTGGAAATTCTTGAATCTCCAGCGTTGCAACGCCGCTTCGAACTGGTCGAGTCCGAGCTCGAAACCATCCGCCGTTGGATCGAGAAAACCGGCATCCGCTGGGGCATCGATGCCGCGCAACGTGCCGCGCTCGGCCTGCCCGCGTTTGGCGAAAATAGCTGGCGCGCCGGGCTCGATCGACTCCTCCTCGGATACGCTGCACCGGCGCGCGGGGAACGGCTTTTCGAAGGACTCCTCGCCTATGACGAGATCGAAGGCAGTTCCGCGGAAACGCTCGGGCGTTTTGTGGAGTTCTGCGAGGCGCTCTTTACCACGGCCGGCGCGCTCGCGGCGTCACGCTCGCTCCAGGAATGGCAGGAGACCTTCCGCCAGATCGCCGCGCGCTTCTTCCTCCCCGACGACGAGCGCGAGGCGGAATTGCGCCAGCTCCGCCGTGTCCTGGATTCGTTAGGCGAAACGGCCGAGCTCACCAGCTTCGATGACGCCGTCCCGCTCGACGTGCTCCTCGCGCATCTCGAGAAGGCGCTGGCCCAGACCGAGAGCGGATCCGGATTTCTCGTGGGCAAGATGACCTTCTGCGCGCTCAAGCCAATGCGCGCGGTGCCCTTCCGCGTGGTCTGCCTCGTCGGGATGAACGACACCGCTTACCCGCGCCACAGCCGCGCCCCCGGGTTCGATCTGATCGCGCAGCATCCGCGCCCGGGCGATCGCTCGACGCGCGACGACGATCGCTACCTGTTTCTCGAAGCACTCCTCTCCGCGCGCGACGTTTTTTATCTCAGCTACGTCGGCCAATCGATCCGCGATAACAGCTCGCTCCCGCCCAGCGTGCTCGTGAGCGAGCTGCTCGAATACGGCGGAATGAAGCCGCTCGAGCATCCGTTACAGCCGTTTAGTCCCAGGTATTTCACCGGCCCGGACGGCCTCTTCAGCTACTCGGAAGAGAACTGTCGCGCGAGCGGTTCGGCCGGAGAGGAACGGCGCGCGCCGGCGCCTTTCATGCTCGCGAAAATCGACGAGCCGGAAGCTGCTTCGCGCGTGCTGGACCAGGCGAAGTTGTGCGCCTTTTTCGGGAATCCGTCGAAAGCCCTGATCCACGATCGGCTGAGCCTGAGCCTGCCGCGGCTCGATTCTTTGCTCGAAGAAACCGAACCGCTGGAACCGGGCGGTCTCGCCAAATACATCCTGGAGCAGGCCTTCCTCGATCACGCTCTGAGCGGCGAGGAACTGGAGCAGCTCTTTCCGGTCGCGCTGGCCGCCGGGGAACTGCCGCCCGGGCTGGCCGGCGCATCTCATCTGCGCGAACTCTCGGCGAATGTGGACCATTTCGCGGCGGTCGTTAGGCGATATTCCCAGAACCGCGCCGAGCCTGAGTCCGTGCAGCTCACGATCGGGCGGTTCGAACTGAACGCCCGGCTCGACAACTTTTTCGACGGCCGGCTGGTGCGCCAGCGCCTCACGACTCGGAAACCAAAGGACCTGCTGAACGCGTGGATCGATCATCTCGTGAGTAATTGCCTCCGCCCGACCGAGTCGATCCTCATCACTGCGACGAAAGAACGGCAGCCTGTGATCGAACGTTTCGCGCCGCCGGAGGGCGACGCACGAACACTGCTGGCCAAGCTGCTCGGTTTTTATCGGGAAGGCCTTTGCGCGCCTCTGCCTTTTTTCCCGCGTAGCTCCTACGCCTTCGCGGAGCGGACGTTTCGCCCGACCAAAGGATCTTCTCCGCTGGCGAAGGCGAAAACGGAATGGGGCGACTCGGCCCAGCCGCACGATCGCACGCAGGGGCTTGGACCCGAGCGGGATGATGAATATTTCGATCTCGCTTTCCGCAACGTGCCAGACCCACTCGGGCCGGCGTTCCAAGAGATCGCGACCGCCATTTTCGATCCCGCGCTCAAGGTGATGACAAAGGAGAAATCGTGAGTCGGGCTGCTTTTTCTCTCTTGGAAACGGAGATCGGCGCCGGCCCGCTCTTGATCGAAGCGAGCGCCGGCACCGGCAAGACCTACACCATCGCCGGGCTCGTCCTTCGTCTGCTCCTGGAGCGCGCTGGCCTAACAATCGCGCAAATCCTCGTCACTACATTCACCGAGCTGGCCACGGCGGAATTGCGCGGGCGCATCCGGGACCTGCTGCGCGATGCGTTGCTCGCGTTCGAGAGCGGCCAGTCGGAGGACCCGCTCCTCGCGGCCGTGCTGGAGAAATATCCCGAGCACCAGAGCGCCGTCGTGCGGCTAAAGGATGCGCTCGCGCACTTCGATGAGGCGCCGATCTACACCATCCACGGATTCTGCCAGCGCGTGCTGGCGGAGCAGGCTTTCGAGACCGGCACGCTCTTCGACGCCGAGTTGGTCACGGACGAGCGCGACCTGCTCCGCGAAGTCACCTGGGATTTCTGGCGGCGGAATTTCTACGTCACGGACTCGGTAGCCGGATTGCTCGGCGTCCAAGGCAGGATCACGCCGAATAAGCTGCTCAAGGATCTCGAGGAGTTGGTGAAAAATCCGATGCTCACGGTTTTGCCGAAGGATTTCCCCAGCTCCACGGAGGCCGCGGAAAAGATGGCGCAGGCGCTGGGTGAGGTGCGAGCCGGTTGGCCGCCATGCGCCGCCGACGTCCGCGCTTTTTTTGCCAATCCGGCGTGGGCCAAGGGCGACCATAAAGATGCCGCCCGGCTCGCTGTGGTCCTGGAAGATTTGGAGCAGGTTGCGAGCAACAAAACCGCGACGGCGCGTCAATTCGACAGCATCGAGTTGCTGGCTACTGACGTCATGGTCGGTCGAGGCCTGCGGAAAGGATCTTCGCTCCCAGAAAACCCCATCTTCGCGCTCTGCCAACGGTTCGTCGATCGCGCGGACGACTTTTGCACCGCGCTGCGCGTCGAATTTCACGCCTGGGCTCCGGGCGAGCTGCGACGGCGCAAACAAGCGCAAAACGTGCTCGCGTTTGAAGATCTGCTCACCCAGCTCGACGACGCGCTTCAGGGCCCGGACGGTGAGGTCCTGGCGGAATCGATTCGCCAGGAATATCGAGTGGCGTTGGTCGATGAATTCCAGGACACCGATCCGGTCCAGTACTCCATTTTCGAACGCGTTTACCAAGGGAGCGAGGCGACGGTCGCATTCATTGGCGATCCCAAACAGGCGATCTATTCCTTCCGCGGAGCGGACGTGTTCACCTACCTGAACGCGGCGCGCACGACTGCGCGGCAGTTCACTCTCGGCACGAACTGGCGTTCGGAGAGCGGACTCGTTAGGGCGGTCAACGCCATCTTCGATCGGTCCGATTCGTTTCATCTGGAAGAGATCAAATTCAAACCTGCGGAACCGAGCCCGCGCGCGGATCAGGCGCCGCTCCTCCTCCCGGGAAAAACGGAGGCACCTTTCCACATCTGGACGTCGTCCGCCAAAGACGATCTCGCTGGCAGCACCGCTTCCGAGATCGTGCGCCTGCTCGGGCGCGAGGCCACGATCGGCGGCACCAAGCTCGAGCCGGGTCACGTCGCCGTGCTCACCAACACCAATGCCCAGGCGATGGAGGTGCAAAAAGCCCTGCGCGACCGGCGCGTGCCCAGCGTGCTCTACAGCAGCGCGAATGTATTCACCTCGCGCGAGGCGCACGAAATGCGCGACGTCCTCGCGGCGGTAGCTCAGGTCGGCAACGAGAAACTCGTGCGCGCCGCTCTTTGCACCGACGCGCTCGGCTTCACCGGCAATCAGATCGATGCGCTCTCCCGCGACGAGGTCGCGTGGGAAAAAGATCTGAGCCATTTCCAGGAACATCACAACGTTTGGCGCGAGCGCGGCTTCGTCCAAATGCTGCGCCACCTCGCGGTCGCGCACGGCGTGCGCCAGCGGCTGCTGGGTTATCCCGATGGAGAACGGCGCCTCACGAATTTCCTCCATCTTTCGGAGTTGATGCATGCCGCCTGCGCCGAGCATCGCCTCGGCATGCATGGCACCCTGAAGTGGCTCGCGGAGCAGATGCAGACCGGCAACACCGCGCCCCGCGAAGAGTGCGAGCTGCGCCTGGAGAGCGACGAAAAGGCCGTCCGCATCATCACCGTCCATAAAAGCAAGGGTCTCGAATTTGACGTGACCTTCTGCCCGTTTGTCGGGACGAACGCGATTACGCGCCAGACCTTTCACGATCCGGCGAAAAATTACCGGCTCACCCTCGATCTCTCCGGCGATAAAAAGCGTAAGCCTCTGCAGGAACAAGAAGCGCTCGCTGAGTCGCTGCGCCTGCTCTACGTGGCCGTGACTCGCGCCCGCCATCGCTGCACGATGGTCTGGCCGGCCAAAGCAAAGCGCGAAAAATCCGCAACGGCCTTTCTCCTCGGTCGTGGCGAGCAACCGGCCATCGACGCGGTCGACATTGCGATCGAAAAGACACCTGCGCCTAACGACCACGTGTTTCACCCCGAAAACACCGCCGCGCCGCTCCTCCTGGCGCGCCAGTTCACCGGCTCGATCGATCGCAGCTGGGGGATCGCCAGTTTCACTCGGTTGGTGAGCGGTCGAGCAGCTGACGCGCGCGATGAAGGGCTACTCCTCGAGCTCGCCACTGCGACCGAGGAAATTCCGGAGGCCACCGGGATTCACGCTTTCCGGCGCGGGACCACAGCGGGCACTTGTCTGCACGAGATTCTGGAAAAGGTGGACTTCGCCGATCTCAACGGCGCGCGCGAAGTCGTCGCGCGTCAGCTACGCGCCTATGGAATTGACGGTTTTGATGAGATCGTGAATGAGAATGTGCGCGAGCTTGCGGCGCTCCCGCTCGCGGCCAGGTCGGAGCGTTTCGCGCTGCGTGAGGTGCCTAACGAAGCGCGGATCGCGGAGCTGGAATTCGTCTTCCCGATCACGCACCTCACGAACGCGAAGCTGGCCGAAGCGTTTGCGCTTCGGGAGCTGCCGCTGGCGCTCGAGCGGCTCCAGTTTTCTCCCGTGAATGGTTTCATGAACGGCTTCATCGATCTCACTTTCGAGCGCCAGGGCCG
This sequence comes from Chthoniobacterales bacterium, assembly GCA_051003355.1. Lineage (GTDB taxonomy): Bacteria > Verrucomicrobiota > Verrucomicrobiia > Chthoniobacterales > UBA10450 > Palsa-1392. Next base: position 14,075 of record JBPCLK010000064.1, read on the forward strand.
GTTCTATTTCGCCGATTGGAAATCGAACTGGCTCGGCCCAAACACGGCCTCGTATCGACCGGCCGCGATCGCGGCGGAGTTGCAGCGGAACTTATATTCGCTGCAACTCTGTCTCTACAGCGTGGCGTTGCATCGTTTCCTGCGCGCGCGGAAAGCGGACTACGATTTCGATCGGCATTTCGGCGGCGCGTTTTATGTTTTCCTGCGCGGAATCGATCCCGCGCAGCCGGAGAACGGCGTTTATTTCGAGCGACCGAGCCGCGCCTTTTTAGAGAAACTCGACCGCATTTTTGAGCGATGAACGAGGAGCCAAAATTCAGTGCGCTCGACCGGCAGTTCGGCGATTTCCTCTCGCGCCTCGCCGGTGACGTCTCGATCGGTCTGCCCGCGATGTGCGTAAGCCGGGCTCGTGCAGAAGGTCACGTTTGTATCACCCTTGCCGAGGTTGCGGCGAGCGACGGCGCGCCTCCTGCCGCGACGCTCCGGAAGAAGCTGCGCGCCAGCCCGGTGGTGGGCGCGCCGGGCGATTTCACGCCGCTTATCCTGGACGCGCAGGATCGGCTCTACCTGCGACGGTATTGGGAATACGAACAGCAACTTGCGGGGGCCATCAGGAGCCGCGCGACGGCCGTCGCACCGAACTCGTTAGGCGAAAACAACGACCAGCAGGAAGTCGCCGCCAGGCGAGCGGCGAGCGGTCATTTCACCGTCATCACCGGCGGTCCCGGCACGGGAAAAACCCGGACGGTGATGAAGATCCTCACTCTGCTGCTCGCTCAGCCGGGCGGCGACGCTTTGCGTTTCGCCCTCGCTGCGCCTACCGGGAAAGCGGCCGCGCGCCTCACGGAATCAGTCCGCGCGGTGAAGCAGAATCTCGAGGCGACCACGATCCATCGCTTGCTCGGGAACCTTCCGGGCTCTCCCTATTTTCGGCACAATGCGGAGCACCCGCTCGCCGCCGACGTGGTGATCGTCGACGAAGCCTCCATGGTCGATCTCGCGCTCATGGCGAAGGTCGTCGCCGCCGTGCGACCGGAAGCGCGGCTAATCCTGCTCGGCGACCGCGACCAGCTCGCTTCGGTCGAAGCGGGCAACGTTCTCGCCGACATCTGCGCGACGGCGGAGCAGGCGGGTCCGAACGAACCGTTGCGCGGCGCGGTGGTTGCGCTGCACAAGAATTATCGCTTCGCGGAATCGGGCGGAATTTTTCGCGTCAGCACCGCAGTCAATGAGGGCGACGCCGAGGCCGCGATCAGTGCTTTGCGGGAGAACCCTGATGGCGAGGCGAGCTGGCAGCCGCTCCCGGTCGTTGCGAAATTGCCCGACGCCTTGCGCGCACAATTGATCGCCGCTTTTCGCCCGGCCTTGGAAGTTGACGATCCTCTCGAAGCGCTGCGCCGCCTCCAACAGTTCCGGATTCTCTGCGCCGTGCGCCACGGTCCTTTCGGAGTTGAGAATCTGAACGCGGTCGCCGAAGAGATTTTGGCGGGCGCGGGATTGATCACGCCGCAACGTTCTTTTTACCGCGGGCAACCGATCACGATCACGCAGAACGACTACAATCTCAGCCTGTTTAATGGCGACAGCGGCATCATCCTCGCCGATCCCGACGAAACCGGTGAGCTGCGCGCTTTTTTCCTCTCGGCCGACGGGAAATTGCGCCGCTTCCTGCCCTCACGTCTGCCGCCGCACGGGACGGCATTTGCGCTCACCGTGCACAAAAGCCAGGGCTCGGAATTCGATCGGCTCCTGCTTCTTCTGCCCGAGCAGGAGAGCCCGCTGCTCACTCGGGAATTGCTTTACACCGCGATCACGCGCGCGCGTGGGAAGGTCGAGATCTGGGCCGCGGAGCGGGTGCTCCGTTCCATGATCGCGAAGACGGTTAGTCGGAGTTCCGGTCTGCGCGAGGCGCTGCAGCCGAGCTAAAAACCGCATCGACCACGCAGGCTGGTCTCTCAGGCTTGTCCTCCAGCCGCCTAAAGCGAAGGTGGGCGTGATGACTAGCGACCAGCCCCCCACACCAACCCATCTTTCGACTGGCCTCATCCTCCTCATGGCTTTCGCCTGCGGCGCGATGGTCGCGAATCTTTACTACGCGCAGACGTTAATCGATGAGATCGGGCCGGAAATCGGGCTGTCCAAGTCGTTCGCCGGCTCGATCGTGACGCTGACGCAGCTAGGCTATGGCCTGGGACTTTTTCTACTCGTCCCGCTAGGAGATTTGTTTGAGAACCGCCGGCTAGCCTTACTCATGACGGCGGGGACTTTCGTCGGCGTCCTCGGGATCGCCCTTTCGCAGGGGCCGGCGACTTTCCTGGCCGCGTCGCTCGTCACCGGCGTGTGCGCGACGGGTGCGCAGATTTTACTCCCGCTCGCCTCCCATCTCTGCTCGCCCGCCCGCCAAGGACGCATTATCGGGCAAATCATGAGTGGATTGCTCGCCGGCATTATGCTCGCGCGTCCCTTGGCCAGTTTTATGACGGAGCACTTTGGCTGGCGCTCGGTTTACTTCCTTTCCGCCGGTCTGATGGCGCTGATCGGCGGAGCGCTCGCCCTCACCCTGCCGCACCGCGTTCCTCCCGCGCAGAAGGGTTACACGACGATTCTTTGGTCGATGGTTTCTCTCGCTCAAGAACATCGCCAGCTCCGCCTGCGCGCATTCTATCAGGCGGCGATGTACACGGCATTTAACCTCTTCTGGACGGCCGCACCACTGGTCCTGCTTCGCCAGTTCCACCTAAGCCAAAACGGCGTGGCACTCTTCGCCCTCGCAGGCGCCGGTGGGGCGCTGGCCGCTCCACTGGCCGGGGCATTGGCCGACCGGGGAATGACTCGCCTCACGACCCTCGTCGCTCATCTCTTACTCGTGCTCTGTTTCCTCGGGGCCTATGCAGTGGTCGGGATGGAAAACATGGTGGCATTCGTGGTGACCGCACTATTGATCGATGCCGCGATCCAGCTCAACCAAATCACCAGCCAAAAAATTATTTTCGAGATTTCCGACGAAGCTCGCAGCCGGGTCAACTCGATCTACCTGACTACCATGTTTGTGGTCGGGGCGAGCGGGTCACTTATCGGCTCGGCCAGTTTTGAAGCGGGCGGCTGGCTCTTCGCGGCCGGGATTGGCGCCGCGATTAGTGTCATTTCGTTAACCGTCTTTCTCTTCTGCGACCATGCCCCCAACGAAGCTTCCGGTGGCCAGAGCAATAGCCAGGCACCAGAAAACGGGAGCCGGCAATCGGGTTCGAACCGATGACCTGCTGATTACAAATCAGCTGCTCTACCAACTGAGCTATGCCGGCGTTTACGAGGGGAAAACTCATCTCTTTCGCAGCGCTTTCAAGCGTCATTGTACACGCCTTTTGTACACACTGTTCTAAATGGAGCGCGCTCAATCTGGCGTGGGCGGTGAGTACCGCACTCTTCTAGTTCTCATCATCGGTCAAGCTAATCGCTGGGGCCGGTCCCTCCCGCGATTCATTTTAGTTCCAATTGCTCTGAGCGTCGAGCAGGGCACGCCTTCGCCGTTGGCAGCATGGCAACCGCTGGGCCATGCCGAACACGGAAGAATCACTTTGGGAAAAGACGAGCATTCAGAACATGCTCCGCTACGTGCCGTCTGGCACGTACTTCGCAAGGTTTAGAGCGGGCGGAAAGATAATTCGGCAGAGTCTCGACACGTCTGTGTTTTCGGTCGCCAAGCAACGCCTGCCCGACAAAATGCGCGAACACCGGTCGCGTCAGGAATCCGTGAGATCGTTTGCGAATGGCCGGATGTCGGTTGGCGATGCGGTGGAAGTCTATCTGCGCAAGGTCCAAGCGAACGTGTCGCTCAAGCCGCGCTCGAAAGATTACCGCGAAATGATGATCGACTTCATTCGGCGCTCCTGGCCGTCGCTGCTCGAAACTGATGTGCGCAAGGTGAGTGAGCGCGATTGCGAAAACTGGCTGAATCGATACCAGCAGCACTATGCGCCGACGGTCGTGAACAACAGCGTTGGCACGCTGCGGGCAGTCTTCGATGAAGCGATCAAAACTGGTGCACGCTTCAATAA
>JBPCLK010000065.1:0-8696 GCA_051003355.1 Chthoniobacterales bacterium
TCCCGGTCATGGTCCTTTTGATCGGTAATTACCCGACCGATCAGCAGCAAAGCATGCAGCGTTTCGCCATGATGATGCTGCGCGGTTTGACCGCCGCTGGAGTGCCGGCGGAGTTGATCCGGCCGCAACCGTTTCTGGGCCGCTTTACCCTGGCGGGCGCCCTTGTCGCGAAATGGCTCGGTTATCTCGACAAATTTTTCTTCTTCCCGCGTTCGCTGCGCCAGAAACTAAGCGAGAGCGTCGCGCTCGTGCACGTGTGCGATCACTCTAACGCGATGTACTGCGCCGCCGCCCGCAAGCGACCGACGGTGGTGAGCTGTCATGACCTGCTGGCGGTGCGCGGCGCACTCGGAGAACAGACCGATTGCCCTCCTTCCGCGACGGGGAAATATCTGCAACGCTGGATCGTCGCCGGCCTGCGCAAATCGAACGCGGTCGCCTGTGCGTCCCCCGCGACTTTGCGCGACGCACAACGAATCATCGGAGAAGGCGAACATCGGCCCCGGCTGCTGCTCATTCCTCACGGAATCAATCACCCTTATCGCCCACAGGAGGCGGCCCGCGCCAAAGCTTCGCTCGCCCAAGCCGCCGACCTCGATCTCGAGCGGCCCTTTGTTCTTCATGTCGGATCAAACCTGCGCATGAAAAATCGCGAAGGCGTGCTGCGGACCTTTGCCCTAACGAAAAACGATTGGAAGGGACAGATGGTTTTCGCGGGCCAGAGATTGACTGCCGAGCTGCGGGCTCTGGCCAGAGAACTGGAAATGCTCGACCGCATCGTGGAAGTGGAAGACCCGGACAACGACCTCCTCGAGGCGCTCTACAGCATGGCGATGGTTCTTTTTTTTCCTTCGCGTTTTGAAGGGTTTGGCTGGCCGATTATCGAAGCGCAGGCCTGCGGATGCCCGGTCATTTGCAGCACGCGCGAACCGATGTCGGAAGTCGGCGGTGACGCGGCGCTGACCGTGAATGTGGACGACGAGCCTGCCATGGCCCGCGCGCTTTTGAGCTTGACCGATCCGGTGGAGCGGGCCCGATGGAGCGAGAAGAGCCTGCTTAATGCGGCACGTTTCAGCGCGGAGGAAATGATCGCGCGGTATCTCGAACTCTATCGATCTCTGGGTGCGCAGGTCTGAGGTGACACCATGTGCGGGATCGCTTCTCATTTCAGTTTCGCCGGTTCCGCCACGCCACTGGATCTGCGGCTGATCGCTCACCGGGGTCCGGATGCGGCCGGTGAATGGACTTCCGAAGATCATCGCTTTTGGTTAGGCAACACTCGCCTGGCGATTCTCGATCTCTCGCCGAACGGCGCTCAGCCGATGGTCGATCCGGCGACCGGCAACGTCATGGTGGTGAACGGCGAAATTTACAACCACCTCGACTTGCGCGGCGAGCTCGGCGACATCGCGTGGCGCGGCAGCAGCGACACCGAGACGCTCTTGTCCGGCTATGCGCGCTGGGGACATCAAGTGCTCGAGCGCATTAAAGGCATGTTCGCCTTCGCGATTTACGACCACGCCCGGCAGGAACTTTTTGTGGCGCGCGACCGCCTCGGCATTAAGCCGCTCTATTACACCTTGGACGCTCAGGCTCTTCGTCTCGCTTCTGAGGTGAAAATGTTGACCGGAGCGACCTCCAAAATCTCGCCCGCTTCGACCAGCGCGTATCTGCAATGGGGCGCTTGTCCCGAAAACAATCTTCTCTACTCCGAGATCCATGTGCTTCCCGCCGGGCACGCCATGACCATCAACGGCGCGGGACGACCGAGCACCTGGCGCTATTGGCCGGCGCGGGAAAGTTTTTCTTCCCAGACCGAAGGAACGCCACAAAAAATCCGATCCCTCCTCGAAAAGTCGGTGGAGGAACATCTTCTCTCCGACGTGCCCGTGGCCAGCTTCCTGAGCGGCGGCATTGATTCGTCAATTATTACCGCGCTGGCCGCGCAAAAACTGGGACGCAAACTGGAGACATTCTCGGTCGGTTTCGATGTGGCGGGATTCGATGAGAGCGCCATCGCGCTCGAAGTCGCGCAACGCTACAAAACCTCCCACCAACGCCTACAACTGAGCGAGGAAGAAGTCATCCAGTCGGTCACGGATGCGGTTGCACACCTCGACTTGCCGTCGGTCGATGCGATCAACACTTACATCGTCTCGCGGGCGGTCGCGCAACGCGGCGTGAAAGTCGCGCTTTCCGGTCTGGGCGGAGATGAACTGTTTGGTGGTTATCCCAGTTTCCGCGATGTCCCGCGGCTGAAGCTGCTCACGATGCTGCCTCGCCCGGTGCGCAAGGCGCTCGGAGCCCGGCTGATCGATCTGCCGAGCGATGCTGGAGTCTGCGAGCTCGCCCAATGGCGGCGGCGCTTTTTTACCGACGCGATGCTGCGGGAAGCCGATTTGCCTAACGATTTCACTCCGCTGGACTGCCCGGTGGAGTTACCGGATGATTTTGCCCGCATCAGCTGGGCGGAATTGAGCGGCTACATGCGGCGCATGCTCCTGCGTGACTCCGATCAGATGAGCATGGCCGTTTCCCTGGAATTGCGGGTGCCGTTTCTCGATCACGAGCTGGTCGAATATTCGTTAGGCTTACCTGCTGCGGAAAAGGAACGCTACGGAGGCACCAAGGGTCTGCTCGTGGAAGCCTGCCGCGACTTGCTTCCGCCCTCCGTTTATCAGCGTCCAAAAGCTGGCTTCGCCCTGCCCATGCAGAAATGGATGAATGGTCCGCTCAGCCATTTTGTCGCGGACGGACTGGGCGAAGTGATCGCCCGTCAGTTGCTGCCCGCGGCTTTCGTGGCCGACGCGCAAAAACAATTTCAAGCCGGGAGCCTGCATTGGACGCGACTCTGGAGCATGGTCGTGCTCGGTCACTTCGTTAGGCGAACCGAATCTTCCATTCGTCCGGATGAAAATACTGCGCTGCATTCATTCGCTTGATCCGGCCATCGGCGGCCCGCTCGAGTCGGTCAAGCAATCATCCCGCGTCCTCCTCGCGCGCGGGCACGAAGTGGAAGTGGTCTCGCTCGACGCGGCGGGCTCTGCCTGGCTGGAGGATTTCCCGGCCCCTGTCCACGCACTGGGTCCCGGGCGCGGGAGTTATGGCTACGCGCCGCGCCTGGTGCCGTGGTTAAAGGAGCGACACAGCCGCTACGATGCCGTTGCGGTGCACGGCATTTGGCAATACAACAGCTTCGGCGTCTGGCGCGCGCTGCATAAAACGGACACGCCTTATTTTGTCTTTCCACACGGGATGCTCGATCCATGGTTCAAGCGCACCTATCCGCGCAAGCATCTCAAGAAACTGCTTTACTGGCCATGGGCGGAATATCGCGTCCTGCGCGACGCGCGGGCGGTTCTCTTCACTTCGGAAGAAGAGAGGAGACTGGCGAGAGAGTCTTTTGCTCTTTATCGCTGCCACGAAGTGGTGGTGAACTACGGTACCGCTGCGCCGGAGGCGGATTTGGCCGCGGCGAGGGCAGAATTTCTCCAGGCCTTTCCTGCCTTGCGTGAAACGGAGTTCCTCCTTTTTCTCGGTCGATTGCACGAGAAAAAGGGATGCGAAGAACTGCTTCGAGCCTTTGCCAACCAGTCGGATTCCGCGTTGCGGTTGGTGCTGGCGGGCCCCTGCGCGGATGAAGAATATTTGCAACGCCTGCGCAATCTGAAGAACGAGCTTGGCTTGAGTGAACGGGTCATGTTTAGCGGAATGCTCTCAGGCGACCTCAAATGGGGCGCGTTCGCCGCGGCGGCCGCATTTATTCTGCCATCGCACCAGGAGAACTTTGGGATCGCGGTGGTGGAAGCGCTCGCCTGCGGCACCCCCGTCCTCATCTCCGACCAGGTCAACATCTGGCGTGAGATTATCGAAGATGGCGCCGGATTGGCAGACACGGACAATGTTGAAGGTATCGGCCGACTGCTCGAGCGCTGGCAGGCAATGCCGCCGGGAAAGCGCTCTGCGATGTCGATCAAGGCACAGCGCAGTTTTGCCCATCGCTTTGAGATTTACCGCGCGGTAGATTCTTTCCTCAAGGTGTTGCAAAACCAAACGGGCAGAAAGGATGATCGCAATTTAGTTTCATCCGACGAACCTGCTCCGAACTGATGACTGAACCACTGCAAAGCGTCGATCCGGGGCAAAGCTCGCAATACAATTCGCCTTGGCCGATGCAGGAGCGATTGCTCCGTCAGCTCTGGGAATTTTGCTGGAGCGTTTTTTGTGCCTGGACCCCGAAGCCGGCCAACGCGTGGCGTCTCTTTTGGCTGGGCGTGTTTGAGGCCAAGATTGAAGGAACGCCCTTTGTTCATCCCCGCGCGCGGATCTCCGTGCCTTGGAAGTTGACCCTGCATGACCGAGCCTGCCTGGGCGACCGGGCCAACGCCAACAGCCTCGGCGAAATTGAAATCGGGGCGCGGGCCGTAGTCGCGCAGGAGGTTTATTTAAGCACGGGAAGTCACGACTTCGCGCACCCTTCGCTGCCGCTGGTGGTGGCAAAGATCACGATCGGGGAAGATGCCTTTGTCGGGGCGCGGGCCTTCGTCATGCCGGGGGTAAAAATTGGTGCGCGCGCGGTGGTCGGCGCTTGTTCGGTTGTGACCAAGGATGTACCGGATGACGTTTTTGCCGCTGGAAATCCATGCCGGATCCTGCGGCGTCGGGGGGGCAATGCCTCGTCCCTGGCCGGAGGACAGGATGAACCGAAAAAAGATCCAGCACAAGGAGATGGATAAATCCGATCGCCGGGAGGCGATCATCATCGGTGGAGGAATCGCGGGTCTCTCCGCGGCGATTTATCTCGGGCGCGCCGAGCGCGACACGCTCTTAATCGATGCCGGACACTCGATGGCTAAATGGGAACCGGAAGTGCAAAATTACCTCGGATTTCCCGACGGGGTCGGCGGCGAAGAGCTGCTCAAATACGGACATCGGCAAGCCAGCCATTATAAGGTCGACTTTGCCAAGGACGAGATCAAAAGCGTCGCGCGACGGAAGGAAGGCTTCTTCCTGCGCGGACGCCGGAGAACGTATCGGACCCGACGTCTTCTCATCGCCACGGGGATTTTCCATCTCCCGCCCAGGATTCCCGGCGTCAAAGAATGCCTGGGGCACAGCATGTTTTTCTGCAAAGACTGCGACGGATATCGCGTGCGAGGAAAACGAATCGTGATCTGCGGCGCGAATGACGAGGCGGTCGAGTATGCGCTCGGCATGCTGCATTACTCGCCTTGCGTGATCGTGGCGACGAATGAGGACAAACCGCGCTGGAGCCGAAAGCATGCGGCGTTGCTCAAAAAGTATGAGATCCCGGTCCACGACAAAAAGATCACTGGGGTCGATCATTGTGGCTGCCGGGTGCGCGGGCTTCGCTTCAAGGGCGGATCGGAAGTGAAGATCGACTGCATCTTCACCACCCGTGGCGATATTTTTCACACGAAACTGGCGGAGGCGTTAGGGGCCAAACTCGATTCGGAGGGCCAGATCGAGGTCGACCATTGCATGCGGACGAGCGTGGAACGGCTCTACGCGGCTGGTTGTGTGACGCCGGCTAATTGCCAAATGATCATCGCGGCCGGGCAAGGCGCTGCCGCGGCCCAGGCGATGAATCGCGATCTCTTCAAAGAGAGCATTGCGACGCATTCGCTGCGCCGGTTCCGCGAAGCACAGCTCGAAGAGGAACGGACCTAGCCAGAGGAAATTTAGCGTTCGGGCCCATCCCGCTTTCCGAGAAATCAGGAAGGATTTACGGTCTCGCCAAATTTTTTCGCCAGATCCTGCAGGTGCTCGTCCATGTATTTCGTCTGGCCGAAGAGCCGCGTCATCACGCGGAAGAGCGGATTTTCGAATTTTGCGACCTCCGTCGAGACAACCCGGGAACCGCCCTCCGCAGGTGAGATATCGTAGGTCCAGGAACCGGCGAAGGGCCCGCCATCGTCGCCAAGCGTGCGCACGAGGTGGGTCGGTGCGGTGCTCTCGGCGGTGATAATGATCATCGTCATCCCGCCTTTGAACGTTTGCCGGGTGGCTTCCTTGCCCTTGACCGGCGGAAGCATTTCCACTTTCTCGGTGTTGCGATTCCATTCGGCCATCTTCTTCACCTCAGCGAGGACGGCGAAAACCGCTTCGGGCGATTGCTTGAGCGTGATGGAGCGAGAGATCGTTGTTTGCGCCGGCAGCGCGTAGCCTACCAGGAAGACCCCGCCGACCAGCAGTGCGATGAGTGCGACGAGGTAGAGAAGCCATTTCATCGCTTAGGCATCGCAAAAAGCCAGCTTTCCGGCGAGCGCAAAATACCCTGCAAAGCGCGCGTTTTAGCTCAAGCGTGGCTTTTCCAGCAGGGCATCGGGCCGCGCGAAGAATCAAATTTTTATGGCGCAACTCTGGAAACGCCAGAAACATCGTTTCTTCCCAGAAATTATTTTGTCTCTTTCCTCTTGAAAACTTCCATCCCATACTGAGTGTCAGATTCGACTTTTTATGGATGCTACCTCTTCTGTCTCGCACGCTGGTCATGATCCACATCATCACGACGAACATGGCCATCACGAACTGGGATTTTTCCAGAAATACGTGTTCTCGACCGATCACAAGGTCATCGGGCTGCAATATCTCATCACCGGGCTGATTTTTCTGTTTATGGGCTTCAGCCTGATGATGCTGATGCGTTGGCAACTTGCCTACCCCGGGAAAGCGCTGCCGGTCATCGGCAGTCTCATCGAGAACATGCTGGGGCCTGGCAGCATGAATAAAGGCGTCATGACGCCGGAATTTTATAATTCGTTAGGCGCGATGCATGGCACAATCATGATCTTTCTCGGCATCGTGCCAATCGCCTTTGCTGCTTTCGGAAATTTCGTGGTGCCGCTCCAAATCGGAGCGCCGGATATGACTTTCCCCAAGATCAACATGGCGAGCTACCAGGCTTTTTTCATTGGTGGTGTGATCATGCTGGTCAGCTTCTTCGTTCCCGGGGGCGCAGCCAAGGGAGGCTGGACTTCCTACACGCCGCTCTCCGATATCGCGGACAAAGGGCCGGCCTATAACATCATTTTTAACGGCCAGACGTTGTGGCTGATTGCGTTTATTTTTCTCATCACCTCGTCGCTGTTAGGCGCGGTCAACTTTATCGCCACGATCATCCAGTTGCGGGCCAAAGGGATGACCTGGATGCGGCTGCCGTTCTTTGTCTGGGCGCAGTTTGTCACGGCATTTTTGCTGCTCCTCGCTTTCCCGCCGCTGGAGTCGGCGATCGTCATGCAGCTGATGGATCGGGTCGCAGGGACGAGCTTTTTCCTACCGACCGGTCTGGTGGTGAACGGCGCGGCGGTTTCGATCAGTGGCGGAGGCAGCCCGTTGCTCTGGCAGCACCTGTTCTGGTTCCTCGGGCACCCGGAAGTATACGTGCTCATTCTGCCGGGTATGGGCATTGTCGCGGAAATTATCGCGAACAATACGCGCAAGCCGCTCTGGGGTTACAAGTCCCTCGTGCTCTCGGTTCTCGTCCTCGGCTTTTTGTCGTTCATCGTCTGGGCCCATCACATGTGGCTGACTGGCATGGGCACAGTGGTGAGCGCGTTCTTCCAGACCACTACGATGATCATCTCGATTCCGTCGGTTATTATTCTGAGCGCGTTCTTTATTTCGCTCTGGGGGGGATCGATTCGATTTACCGTGCCGCTGTTTTTCGCCACCGCGTTTCTGCCAATGTTCGGCATCGGCGGTCTCACCGGCATTCCGCTGGCCTTTAACAGCGCCGATCTCTACCTGCACGACACTTACTATGTGATCGCGCACTTCCACTACATCGTGGCGCCCGGCACCATTTTCGCGCTCTTTGCGGGAATCTATTATTGGTATCCCAAGGCGACTGGGCGAAAGATGAACGACTTCTGGGGGAAAGTGCATTTCTGGCCTTCGCTCATCTGTATGAACGCCATCTTTCTCCCGATGTTCTTGCAGGGCATGATGGGCATGCATCGTCGCTGGTATGATGGCGGCCAAGGCTGGACGCTGGCCTCGGAGAAAGTCTGGGGTCTCAGCGGCTTTCATTGGAACACACCGATCTCGATCGCGGCTTGGGTGATGGGGTTGGCGCAAATTCCGTTCATCATCAATTTCTTCTGGAGCATCCGGCACGGCGAAAAAGTGGACGACAATCCCTGGGAAGCGACCACGCTGGAATGGGATGCGCCGTCGCCTCCGCCACATGGAAATTTCCTCACCGCTCCGGTGGCCTACCGTGGGCCCTACGAATACAGCCTGCCGGGCCGGGCCAAGGATTACACCATGCAGACTGAGCCGGTCCTGCCCAACGAGCGTGTGCAGCAGGAGGCGACCATGTCGCTCAGCCACTAGCGAAGCGGTTATTTTGTCTCGCGCCTAACGAATTTCGCAATGGAAATCCCATACACAGTCACCTCTCGGCCCGACACCGGGCTCTGGAATGCCAAGGTCGGTATCTGGCTCTTCCTCGCCTCGGAAGTCATGCTCTTCGGCGGGCTTTTCTCTGCTTACATCTTCCTGCGGCTGGATGCTCAGCCGGGCTTTTGGCCACATGGCCTGCTCAACGTGCCGGTCGGGACGTTCAATACCGCGATCCTGATCGCCTCCTCCGTTACCGTGGTGCTGGCGTGGGCCTCGCTCAAAATGCGGCAGTTCAACCGCTATAAGCTCTACATGGGGATCACGATCGT
>JBPCLK010000066.1:0-12230 GCA_051003355.1 Chthoniobacterales bacterium
GCAAAACGCTACGCAAAACCCTGCAAAGGCGACAGCCCTGATAGTGATTCGCTTCATGAAAAAATGCCGTCGCCTATTCGCCGAAAGTTCTTGTTTAGACCGATGCCGCGGCGATTAGTTACAAGAAAGCATGCGCCGCTATCTCGAAATCTACTCCATCATGCTGCGCAACTCGCTCATTCGCGAGATGAACTTCAAGGCCAATTTCATCCTCTGGATGATCGTGGAAGTGCTCTGGTTCTGCGGACAGATCCTTTTCTTCAGCATCATTTTTGGGCAGGTCGACCGGATCGGCGATTGGACGAAATGGGAGGTGGTGCTGCTGGTCGGCACGCATCAGATCGTGGCCCAGCTTTTCCAGGCTTTCTTCTTTACCAATGTGGCCAATGTCCCCGAGCTGGTCCGCACCGGAAAACTCGACTCGCTCCTCGTGCTGCCGGTGGACAGCCAATTTGCGGTTTCGACGAAACAATTCGGCCTCGATAGCCTGATCAATTCCTTCATCGGAGCGGTTGTCGTGGTCATTTCGCTCCGGCAATTGCATGTCGTGCCGGGCCCGGGAGCGATCGTGCTTTACGTCGTAGCCCTCGGCTTCGGAGTCGCGATTCACTATTCGATCATGCTCGCGCTGGCCGCGGTCAGTTTTTGGATCGTCCGGGCACAGGGGTTGGTTTACGGCTATTTTAACTTCCTCAACATCGCCCGCTATCCAGACGTGATTTTTCCCCAGCTCTTCCGCTGGGTGTTTGGATGGATCGTGCCGGTCATCATCGTGGCGAACATCCCGGCGCGCCTGCTGATCAAGTCGCTCGGCCAGCCGGGCTGGCTCATGTTTCACCTCATCGTGGCCGGATCAATCGCCGCCGTGCTCAGCCGCCTCTTTTGGCGCTATGCCTTGCGCCATTATTCGAGCGCCAGTTCCTGAGTGAAAAAGGGGCTGTCGTCAAACAGGAATCCGAAGCCCAAATTCAGCCCGAAACCGCTTGCGCGAGATACCAATTGCTCTTAATTAAGCCTCCCCTCACTCCGGACCCTCGGGAGACCCGCCCGAATCTCACTTTTTATGGCCAGTTCAACCAAGAAAACAACTTCGAAAAAGCCCGTCAAGAAGGCTGTCGCCGAGAAGACTCCGGCCGCCAAAAAGGCAGCTACTCCGGCAAAAAAGAAGCCGGCAGCGAAATCAAAACCGGCTCCAGCGGTTCGCGCTCCGAACGGCAAGTCCCAGGCCGCCATGGAGAAGAACCAGTCTCTCACCATCATCGGCAATCATCAGAAAGGTAAAGAACGCCGACTGGATCCGTTTACTCGTTCGCAGAAGGAGAAACTTCTCCAGCTGCGCGATGCGATGGTCGATTCCATGGCGGGTGTGGCTCAGGATACTCTGCGGGCTCGCGCTGAGGGCAGCGAAGCATCCGCCTTCGGGATGCATCAAGCCGACGCCGGGAGCGATGCTTACGATCGCGATTTCGCGCTCAGCCTTTTGTCCCAAGAACAGGACGCTCTCTACGAGATCGACGAGGCACTCAAGCGCATCGAGTTGGGCACCTACGGCAAATGTGAAATGTCCGGCAAACCAATCATGCACGCGCGTCTCGAGGCGATTCCATTTGCTCGCTACACCGTCGAATGCCAATCGCAGCTCGAGAAGCAGAACAAGGCATCGCGCGTGCGCCAGTCCGTGACTTCGCTCTTCGGCCTGACTGATGACGAAGCGCGCGAGGGTGAGGAAGAAGAAACGTCCACGGACAGCAAGGAATAAAGATTATGGCACAGGAAATTATCACCCTCGAATGCACTGAAGCGAAGGCGGCCGGCATGCCGGCCTCGCGCTACATGTCCACGCGGAACAAGAAAAGCCCGCAAACGCCTAACCGGCTCGAGAAAAAGAAATACAATCCTTTCATGAAGCGGCATACACTGCATCGGGAGACCAAGTAACATGCAACCGAAAACCGCCAAACGCCGTTCCGCCTTTCGCCGCGCGAATCGCACCATGCCCCGCCGCCGCATCGATATCGCGGCCGAGGCCATCGACTACAAGAATCCCGATCTGCTCCGCAAATTCGTCACTGAAAGTGGCAAGATCCTTCCCCGGCGCGTCACTGGCATGCCGGCGCACATGCACCGCAAGATTACCCGCGAGATCAAGCGCAGCCGCTCGGTCTTGTTGATGAAGTAAGTTAACAAGTCGGAGACGAACACGGCGCCGGTAAGAGACCATCCAAGTCGACGATCGCCTCGTTGGGCTCCGGAGCGGAGACATTGTCATAAAGTCCAAAGAGAGTGCAATTTAAAGCGCGAAGTTGTTGGGTGGAAAGGCGCGCCATGGGGAGCCAGGCACCATCCAAACTGCCGGGGAGACGCTCCCCCGCCAAGAAGAGTTCCAGAGGGTGAGTGTGATTCACTCGGATAGCCCACCCCTCGCAGGAATCTAATCTTTCTGATGCGTGTGCGCTGGCGGGCTGGTCGCTTCGATCGCGCTAAAAGTCTCGATCACTTTGTAGGTATGAGCGGCGTTTTTTGGCACCGACCACGAATCGCCTGCGTTTAGAATCAGCGTTTGCCCCTCGAGATGTAATTCGGCCTTGCCCTTCAGGACGTAGCCAACTGTCTCGTAGGGATGCTTCGAGATCAGTTTCTTCTCGTTAGGCTTTTCGCTTTCCCAGAGCCGCATCGCTATGTGCACCCCTGAGGCGAGATACTTTTCTCCCTGCGGGCCATGCGGTGAAAACTCGGACGTAACCTTGGTGACACTGGTGTCTTTCATCAAAAATGAATCGTCGCTCGCGCTTCGCCGGGTTGTGCAAACGCGATTCAGCGGCGGCCGAACCGAGCAAACGGTTCGGCCGCGCATGAAATCTGGGTGCGAAGGACTACGGCAGAATGCGATCGGTCAACGTGTCGTGATGTGAAGCGACGTGCTCGCGCAAGGTCGCCCAGCCGCCTGCGCCCTTGTTGGTTTGAGAGACGCTGGCCTTCTCATTTTCGGCGAATTTTTCCCACGAATCGTAGCGGACGACACCGAGGAAATTCCACGCTGCACCTTCTAGGTGCTGCAAAAGGACGTTGCCCGAGGAAGTGTCGGTTCCCGCGGCCGGAGTTTCGGTCAGCATCTTGTCCAAATTTTCGCGATGACCCGGCGCCGCGCGATAATCGGCCACCACGTAGACCGCTCCGGTTGTCTTAGCGGCATCGCCATCGATGCCCATTGCCTTGGCAAAGTCCGCCCAGGCAGGCCCGCTCACGTAGGAGTCGTTATGCCATTCCATCAGGGCTCGCTTCGAGGGCGGAATCGGCGTGCCGGCGCTCTCGACCGTCGCCTTGGCGCCTTCGTGGTCGATCGCGATGTAATCCCAATCATCGCCATCCTGATGCCGCAGCAAAATACCTTTGCGGTCGGGGTGATTGGGATCGGGCTCTTTGAGGAAGTCAGCCAGTTCTTTTGCTTTGCCGAGCGCGGCTTTCACCACGAAGACGTGGTAAACATCAGGTCGCTTCGAGTTGGCCGTAGCAGCCGACTTTTCCGCTTTCGCGATGGGCGCGGTGCCTTGCGCTTGCATCGCCGTCATCGGTATCAGACCGAGGAGGGTGAGGATGATAATTCGAATGGATGAATGCATAAGGATCTTTCTGTTCGGTCGGCAAATAGGAAGGGCAGGCGCCGACCGCTCCGCTGTCATTCCCACAAAGCGACATGCCCTGCTGCAAAAGATCTGAGGCGTAAGCAACTGGGCGTCAATCCTTTTTGACAAATCACCTCAGGAATATCTGGCCAACCTATGCTTTGCGCGTCTTCTCGCCCTGCTCGATCAATTTCCAGAACTCCCGCGTTTTGCCCAGTTGATCGTCTTCCGCCATGGGCAGCTTGCTGCGGAAAAGGAAATCTCGCAGCGTGTTCTTGTGCAGAACCCTGTGGACGGTGACGCCCTCCGGGCTGCGCTCGAATTAGATGCGGTAATCTTTTGCGCGATACCGATGCAATTTTTTTCCCTCGCGCTCGATCACGCCGAACCGACTCGTATCGAGATGATCGAGGTCTTCGGGCAGAATCTGAAACTCGGCCAGCAGATCGAGTTGCAACCGCTTAGGCAGCGCCGCCATTTCCGCCGCGCTCAATTCGTTGAAGATGATCTGGAACATCCGCGCCTCACAAATACATCCGCTGCACCCGGCTGCCAATGCCCGTGAAAACCTCCCATGGGATCGTGCCCGCCAGTTTCGCCAACTCGGCTGCAAAAATTTCCTCGTCACCCTGCTTCCCGATCAGGACCACTTCATCCCCAACCTTCACTTCGGGCAGAGAAGTTGCATCCACCATGGTCAGATCCATCGTGATCCGCCCCAGCACTGGACAACGTTTCCCGCCGATCAAAACCGCCGCGCCGCGATTTGAGAGCGAGCGCGGATAGCCGTCGGCGTAACCGGCGCCGATCGTGGCCACCCGCGTGGCCCGCGCGGTGGTGAAGGTGCGACCGTAGCTCACATTTCGGCCGGCCGGCAGATCACGAAGCAACGCCACACGGGCCTTCAGGCTGAGAACGGGCCGGAGATGTCTCTGTTCGTCAGGTAAAGGCGCACAGCCGTAGAGCATGAGACCCGCCCGCACGATATCGAATCGATGCGCGGCAAAACCGAGAATGCCGGCGCTGAGCAGGGCATGCACTCGGTACGAACCCGGGATGCTACGGCGTATCTCCCTAACGAGCTCCGCAAATTGGACCAGTTCGCTTTCCGTGTAGGAAGCGTCTTCATCCGCGACTGGCAGATGAGTCGAGAGACTATGCACGATCAAACCGGGAGTTTGCGCAATCTCGCGGAATTCCTCCAAGGCATCATCCTGCCAGCAACCCATCCGCCCCATTCCCGTATCGATGGCAAAATTAATCCCAGACGGATTGCCTGTGTAGGCGCGTGCTTCTTCCAGACTCGAGACGCTCGCGATCAATCCATGCTCATTGATGGCCGCCTGCTCCCCCGGCAGCGAAGGGCCGAGAATCAAAATCGGATGAGCGATGCCGCTGGCCCGCAGTTCCAGCCCTTCACGCAGGTTTGCCACGCCGAAAAGCCCGGTCGCTTCCTGCACCGCCTTGGCCACTCCGACCATGCCGTGCCCATACGCGTTGGCTTTCACCACCGCGAGAAATTCCGCCTCGGGCCCGACTCGCTCCCGCGCCACGCGTGCGTTGTGCAGCAGGGCGGCGCGATCGATCTCCGCCCAGCAACGCTCGGATCCGGAGCGCCTCATACCCTCGGGGTCGTGATGTGAGGAGGCCGCAGGTAAATCGGCTCCAGCGTTTCGAATTCGCCGCATCCATACTCCGGCACCAGCTCCGCCAGCCGCAAAGCGGACGGGTGCTCGACGATGACCTCTCCAAATTGCGGAAGCGGCTCCGTCGCGATGACCGGAAGTTTCTCGACCCGACTCAAACGACCGCGGAGTTCCTCTTCACTGGCCAGGATTGGACCTTCTGCGCACTGCCCATTTCTTACATGAGCGATCACAAAAGAATTCCGGCGGGCGTCGCCGATAAAAACGTATTCCGCACGATCCATCGCACAGATCGAAGGCAGGCCCTGCAGACGCGACCCCGAGACTTCGCGCAAACCGAGCGCCGTCGCGATCGCGATCCGCACTCCGGCGTAAGAGCCGGGCCCGAGGCCCACCACGATGAGATCAGGCTTCGGATTCGCCCCATAAATCGCCTGCAGATTTTCGTAGAAAAATCCGGAGTCTTTCCGATCGGCGGGAAACGTCCGGAAATCGCGCGTCTCTTCGCCATCGCGAAACGCCACGCTCCCCACCGGCGAAGAAAGTTCCAGGGCGAGTATCTTCATCGCGCTGCCTCAGTAATGAGGCGTTCGGATTCTCCTCGCGGCTCCATCCGCAGCCAGCGTGTTCGGGTCGGCAACACCTGCGGAAAACGCTCGGCCCACTCCACCACCGTCACGCCGCCCTCCTCAAGGTAATCGTCGAAACCGATCTCGGTGATCTCGGCCGCCTGCGCGAGACGGTAAAAGTCGAAATGAAAAATGGGCAACCGCCCGCTTCGGTATTCATGGACAAGCGTGAAAGTGGGGCTGGTCACGTCATCGGTGCCTTCGACACCCTGGAGCAGACCTTTGACCAAATGCGTTTTACCCGCACCGAGGTCGCCCACCAATCCGACAACATCGTTAGGCCGGAGGTTGCGCGCCCAGTCGCGCCCGAAGGCGACCGTTTCTTCCACGCTATTGGAAGTGAACGTAGCCATCGCCAAATTTCTGTTTCCTGCTCACGGATTTTTCTTCGAAGCGACCGATGCAGGTCAATGGGAGGCGAGGAAATCTCGTTCGCCACCTGTTTTCCAGCGCGAGCGCATCACGGGGAGAGACTGCAAATAATAGTTCGTAATCCTCCCCGTCATTGATCGCCTCGGCCGTGGAAGAATCGCGCGTGCGCGGGAGATTCTTCTCTTCCACCGCAAAACCCAAACCGCTCGCCATCGCCAGGCGCGGGAGGTCCGCACCGAGGCCATCGCTCAGGTCCATCATCGCATGAATCCGAAAATGAGCGGCGAGCCATCTGGCTTCCACGATGCGCGGAATAAAATGGAGATGCTTGTGGCGCCGCGAACCTCCCAGCCGCCCTGTCACGTAAAGCCTGTCGCCCACCTTCCCTCCCCGGCGCGAAACCCAGCGCTTCTTTTTCACCGTGCCAATCGCGCTGATGGAGACGATCGCCGGACCTTCGATCGAACTCGTCTCCCCGCCGACCACGGTCACGTCAAAACGATCCGCCACGCGCTGCAAGCCGCGGTAGACTTCCATCGTCCAGCGAACCTCGCGCAAGGCGGGAGCGATGAGGGTGACCAGCGCATACCTCGGTCGACCGGCCATCGCGGCAAAATCGCTCAGGGTTCGTGCCATCGCCTTCCAGCCAACCGCAACCGGCTTTTCGTTAGGTAAAAAATGAACGCCCTCCACCACGCAATCTGTTTTGAAAAGCAGGAGCCTGCCTTTCTCTGGTGCGGCCACCACCGCGCAATCGTCGCCCGGGCCCGCGACGACATGCCGGTTCTTCTTCAGCCGCTTCACCAACTGCTGCACCAGACGGTCCTCGCCCAGTTCGTGCAGCTTCATTGCGGCAGCAGGTTTGGGAAGGCCAGCGCACTCAGGGATATGAAATTGAAGAGCGCATGCATGGTCATCGAGACGAGGATGGATCCGCTCCATTCGTAGGCCAGGGTGAGACATCCCCCGAGCACGAAGAGCGGAGCGAGACTGGGCAAATGCACGTGCACCGCGCCGAAAAGCAGCGCATTCAGAATCAGTCCCAGGCCACGGCCGAGATAACGCTTGAGCACGCCGTAGAGGAAAAAGCGGAAAATAAATTCTTCCGCAAAGGGCGCAATCACGACGGCGAGCACAATGATGAAGACACGCTGCTGCAACGTTTCCGAACCGGTAAACATCTCAACGATTTGCTGCCGACCCGAGCCTTCACCCAGCAAGAGATGCGAAATCCCGTCCGCCGCTATGAGGAGCGGGTAAGCGGCCAAGAGCAGGACAGCCGCAGTGCTAACGATTCTGCCGAAACCCAACCGCGAAAACCCGCCTAACGAAAGCACACTGAAGCCGCGCAGTTGCAGCAACGCCGTCAAAATGGCCACCACGGCAAAGGAAAAAGCCGCAGTCAGCAGCAATTCCTTCATCTGGAAAGTCGTCTGTTGCTCAATCTTGCTGGCCGCCACGACGTTGAGGACGAACCATCCGACCAGCAGAACCGCGGCGACCGCCTCGGGTATCCCGATTTGCCTTTGGCCCAGCTCCGCGGCCGCGCTGTGCCGCACTGCGACCTGCCTTGAAAGGGAGAGATAAACGTAGAGCCCCGCGATCAGCAGCAGCGCATTGAGCAGGCTGTTGAGCATCGCCCCGACGTTAAGGAGCGTAGAAGCTCGGCAGGAAATACGCGCGCCCACTCTCCAGGCGCGGCGTGATCTGCCCCGGAAGTGTGAGCTCGATTTTAGTATCGCCGCTCTTGGTCAACATCCGGAAGACGCGCCCGAGACTAAAGGGCGGCCGATATTTCACGATCTTGGCTTCGGAAGCCTGACCCAGCTCCCGGGCCTTGGCGTAGGCGTCCTCGATCTGACCGAGCCCATCGATCAGCTTATTATCGAGCGCATCGCGTCCCGAGAGAATGCGGCCGTCGGCAATGCCATTGCGCAGTGCGTCGGCCGGCAGGTGGCGTTCTTTGGCCACGATGCCGAGGAACTTTTCGTAGGTCTTCATCACGAAGCTCTGGACGTAATCGCGCTCTTCCGGGGTGATCGGCCGCGCGCCGTTAAGCATGTCCTTGAACTTGCCGCTTTTAAAAACAACCGAGGCCAGCCCGATCTTATTAAAGAGCTGCTCGTAATTCAGCGTCTGGATGATCACACCGATGCTGCCGGTGATACTCGTCTCGTTCGCCATCAGATATTTCCCACCGCAGGAAACGTAATAGCCGCCCGAGGCCGCCAGCGATTCCATATAGACCACCACTGGTTTCTTGGCCCGCGTTTTGACCACCGCGTCGTAGATCATGTCGGACGCCGTCACTTCGCCGCCAGGGGAATCCACCTCCAGAACGACCGCGCGCACGTTGTGGTCATCGCGCGCCTGCTCCAGTTGCCAGCGCAGGTCGTCCACCATCGAATCACCCACATTGCCGCTCACACCCGAGCTGATCAGACCGCGCAGACCGATCACCGCGATTTTCTGGCTGCTTCCACTTTTGCCTTTCTCGATAATCATTTCCGAGAAACGCGGACGGAGTTCAACATCGTTCCCGCCGCCCTCCAGATGCCGGAACGCGACCGTGGCCAGAATCAGATTAGCCAGCAGGCTGGCGCAAAGCGTCACGAAGAGAAAAACGCTCAGGCAACCAAGTTTCCGGTTCGAGACCATGCCCGGATGAAATCGCCGAAGAACTGCAGGGGCACAAGCGGTTTTCGGACGAAAAAGCGGCCTGCGAAAGGCTGGCAGGGAAGCTGCTTCTGTCTTCTGGTAATTATGACACCGTTGAATCCAAGCGGGCACCTCTCGAAGAGCGAAGCCGCTGTCCGCCCCCGCTCCAAGGCCCGAAACAAATCTCCAAAGCGCCGCCCCAAGACGGCTTCTTCGGCAGTCGCCGTCTCCGATGACGAACCAGTCCGCCCCGCCGTGGGCACCCTGACCAGAACCAAGAGCCTGCTCTTGGCCGCTCTCAAAGTGTGGGAACTGAAAAACGGGATTCGCGACTAAGCGGCGTCCTCGAAGCGACTCCGACGATTGCGGCGCCGCGCAGGCTGATTACTTTGCCTCGCAAAGCGCCCATAGCTCAGCCGGATAGAGCAACGGATTTCTAATCCGTCGGTCGCAGGTTCGAGTCCTGCTGGGCGCGTTTTGCCCAACGAGACCATCCGATGAAGAAGTTATTATCAGGCGCATTTTTCCTGGCACTCGCTCTGAACAAAGCCTGCGCGCTGGTGGGCGACACGGAAGCGGAAATCAAAAAACGTTACGATCCAGAGAACCACTTTCGACAGGAAGGTCATGATCGACTGGGAGATGTGCAGCGAGCCTACGAAATTCAAAATTTCATCGTGATGGTTTCTTTCGAGAATGGTTTCAGTGTCGCAGAGTCGACTTTTAAAGCCGGTTCGGATCCTGATGAGCGCCAGCTGTCACCCCTGGAAGCAGAGGCCATTTTGAATTTATACAAGGATTCAGGCGTAACCTGGCAGCCCGAGATGGCGGGTGTCGTGTGGAAAAGTTCGGATGGAAAGCTCAAGGCTCTCCTGGCCCTGGATCAAATACAGATTTCAACCACCGACTACGCTCGGCGCACCGCTGCGGCGAATAAGGCAGCAGCGGGGAAACTACCGTAGTCGAGCAACAGGCCTAGTGACGGGGCGAGGTGTTCCGACCGACCCATTTCCGCTCGTGTTCGAGCAGCCATGTTTTGCGCCAGAGCCCGCCCCCGTAGCCGCAAAGTGAGCCATCCGCCCGGATGACTCGGTGACACGGAATGATAATCGACATCATGTTGAGGCCGTTAGCCCGGCCGACCGCACGCCGCGCGCCCGGGTCTCCCATCTGCTCCGCCATCCAGGAATAGGATCGCGTTTCGCCGATGGGAATCGACCGTAGCACTTCCCAATCGCGGAGTTGGAAATCTGTTCCCACCGGTGCGAGTGGAATATCGAAGGCGAGATTCTTGCCCGCGAAATAGTCGACCAACTGCTTGCGGATGGCTGTGAGGTGCATGTGCTCGCCGGGCACGATGCTTTTTTGCAAACGCTGACGCAGAATTGGCAGTTCACGCTCCAGCGCGCGCCGCTCGCCGAACTCGAGCAGCCGCAAGCCTTCGTCGTCCGCTACCGCCAGCATGGTGCCGAGCGGTGTCGTCAAGCGCTCGGCGAAGAGGCAGTCGCGTCTTTTTGCCGCCGTCGGCGGATCGCCAAAGATCTTGGTGAACGCTTCGCGAAAGCCGCTCTCGGAACCGAATCCGCTACCGTTCCGCGCATCCTCTACACTTTCGCCTCGGCGCACTTCACGCAGGGCGAGCCCCATGCGTCGCGCTCGGTGATACGCCTGAAAGGTCATGCCGTAATAGCGCTTGAATTGGCGACGCGCAGTCGAAGGATCAATCGAAAGCGAAGTCAGTTCCTTGTCCGTCAGACGTCCATCGGGAGCTTTCTCGACCTCGGCGCGCAATCGCTTGACCAAATCGGGCGCCGGCTGTTCCGGGTCCATTGGCTGGCAGCGCAGACAGGGCCGATAGCCCCCAAGCAAGGCCTCGTTAGGCGAGGGAAAGAACTCCACGTTTTCGCGCGCCGGTTTTTTGGCGCTACAGGTCGGGCGGCAGAAGATGCCGGTCGTCCGGACCCCGGCAAAAAAGATCCCTTCAAAGGTGGAATCACGCTCCACCAGGGCCTGATACATAGTGTCGTTAGGCGGAAGCAGTTCGGGCGTTTTCATGCGCGGTTCATGGCGAAAGTGTAGCAGGCGCGGTCGGCGCTTCGAGCTTGTAAAAATTCAGTCTCCGGATCCGCAAAGAGGCTTTCAATCACTGTTTCCGGATGTCGCTCGCCCACCACTTCGGCCGCAATCATGTTGTGGCTGGAGTTGTAGGCCCGCAAGACGCGGCCGCCGCGGAAATCGGCTGGATACTCGTCCGTCTTTTCGTAGCGCGGGCACGGCTCGGCATGCACGAAAATCGGACCGCTTTCCGCGTAGGGGCTTCCTGCAGGAATTGACGCGTAGGGAAACAGGACCAGCTCCTCGCCCGGTTTTCCCCACTGCAAACAGTGCCGGCACGGATAACCAGTCGGCGAATCGACCGTCACATAAGCGTGATCACTCGCGCCAGTCTTGGCCGCGCGACGGGCCGCCTCGGCGACCTCAGTCGGCAATGGAATCACTCGAAAGTCTGTGGTTTTCATATACGCAGCTTAAACGTGGCTCTTCCGCTCGCGCATCGACGGAATTCGGGCAGTGAATTTTCCTAAGGTGGAAGCCGCCTTGGCGCGGCGATCCCGATCGGGAGACAAAGCCCCCTGCCACATGCGGCGTTATCTACCAGCGGTGGAAAGCCGGATGGCCTTCTTTCACCGCCACAAAAGTCCCGCGGCAGGTCGCGCACACCTTACCGCCAGCGGTGAGCGTGCCTTCGATCGTCGCACGGTCGACAGCAGAATCGACCACCTTGGCGGAGAGAGAAATGAGGTCGTTAGTCGGCGTCGGGCGGAGCAACTTGATCGCGTACTCCGCCGTGACCGTGCAGGGAACGCGCTCTTCGCCCGCCTGCTTCATCAGATGATAGGTCGCGGTCCAGTTGCAATGGCAATCGAGCAGCGTGCCGATGATGCCGCCATTCAATACGCCCGGAAACGCTTCGTATTTCGTTTCCGGTTTCCACTCCGCTACGACCGCATCGCCTTCCGGGAAACTTCGGATGCGCAGACCTTCCGTGTTTGACGGCCCACAGCCCCAGCAGGCATTGTTAGGCGCGTATTTTTCCTGCAACGACGGACCGGATTGCTCGGCCATCTACTTCGAGCCGTTAGAAGCGCCGGCTTGCTTGTAGGGCCGCGCGGCAGGTCCGGTGTAGAGCGAACGCGGGCGAATGAGGCGGTTGTGATCCTGCTGCTCGATCACATGCGCGCACCAACCGGCCACCCGCGAGGCGGCGAAGATTGGCGTGTTCAAAGCAGGATCAAACTCCA
>JBPCLK010000067.1:0-8257 GCA_051003355.1 Chthoniobacterales bacterium
GGCTGACGCTGCTGGTGTTCTCCGTTTCGCTCAGGAGCGGGACCTGCCCGCGATTACCCAGATATTCGAAATCACTCCCGATCAGGTTACCGAGAAAAGGCGCGGATACCGTCACTTTCGGGTCATAACCCTCGCGCGGCGGCATCGACTTGAGTTGATATCCTCCGCTGCCGGAGTAGCCCGCGTCTTTGATTCCGCCAAGGGATTTATCCCAGACAATGATGTCGCTGCGGGCATGGCCAGCCGCTACCAGGCCATCCACGATCGTGTCCACAATGGCGCGATGGGTGGTGAAGAGTTCACCGCCCGCGGCCGAGATCTTAATTCCGATGCGGTCGTTAGGCTTGACCAGCGAACGCCAGGCGCTCGCGATGTCCGGTTGCCTGGTCACGGCTAGGACAAGTTGATTCACCATGCGCCGGACGACCTCCGGGTTTGCTCGATAATTGTCGATCGCCTCACGATTCTGCGCGCGATAGACGATGGAAGGCGCCGGCCCGGGCGGCGGAGCCTGTCCCTGTGCGTCGACCAGGCAGGCGACGCTGACGACCAGAAAAGCGATTGAGTGGGAGAGGCGAGCGTCGATCTTGGACTTTATGAGCGAGGTGGCGATTGACAACCCAACCGCGGCGCCGGCCGCGGCGCGTCACCTTTACGTGCACATTCCGTTCTGCGCGCGAATTTGTCCTTATTGCGCTTTTTACAAAGAACGCGCCGATCCGAGCCAAACTGCGAGATTTTGCCGGGCGCTCCTGGCGGAGCTGACGACGCAGACCGGCGCATACGGAGCGCGGCCCGAGACGATTTTCTTCGGCGGCGGCACGCCCACTGCCCTAACGAGTGAACAACTCGATAGCCTCCTGCGCGGCCTGCGCGAGACCCTGGATTTGTCAGCGCTCCGCGAGTGGACCTTCGAGGCAAATCCCGGCAGCGTCTCGGAACGCAAGGCGCGGCTCCTGCGCGAGCAAGGGGTCAATCGCATCAGCCTCGGCGTGCAGTCGTTTGACGACGGCCTGCTCCAATTGCTCGGACGCGAACACAACGCGGCGCAGGCCGAAGCCTCATTCGATCTGCTCCGACGCACGGGCTTCGAAACCCTGAGCATCGATCTGATGTTCGGTCTGCCTGGCCAGAGCCTGGCGCAATGGAAAGCGACCTTGGAGCGGGCCATTTCGCTCGAGCCGGATCACATCTCTGCCTACTGCCTGACTTACGAGGAAGACACCGATTTTTTCCTGCGTCACGCACGAGGCGAATTCCGAGTCGATGCGGAGTCCGACGCCGACTTCTTTCTCCTGGCGGGCGAATTGTTAGGCGAGGCCGGCTTTGAGCAATACGAGGTTTCTAATTATGCGCGCTCAGGATTCCAATCGATCCACAATCGTGCTTACTGGGGCGGAAGCGACTACCTGGGAATCGGTCCCAGTGCGGTCTCGACCGTCGGCTTGCGACGCTGGCAGAATGTCTCGGATTATCGAGTCTATGCCGACCGGCTTCTGCGTGGCGAAACCGCCTCCACCGGCGACGAGGTGCTCACCCCACAAATGAAGCGCTCGGAGTCGATCGCGTTGTCGCTCCGGACCAATCTCGGGATCCCGGCCGCCTGGGTGGAAGATCGACCTAACGAAGTTGAGGAATTCGTCCGGCTGGGCCTCATGCAGCCGAAGGCAGAGCGTTATGTCCTGACCCCGGCCGGACGTTTTTTGGCCGACTCGGTCGCGATCGCGTTCCTGTAGCCGGCTTGTTGGAGGGCGATGCTCCGTCGTCGCCGTGTTTGATGAGGTGAACCTCGGCAACGACGGAGCGTTGCCCTCCAGCCGTGCTGCCTCCTCAACGCCGCTAAACGGACATTCGTTCCCGGCGGTGTGCCGTTGTTTGTCTCTCGTGGGGACGGGCCGAAGTAACGCCCCAAACGAAGCTACAAGGCACCGTAACGTCGCTGTCGCCGGCCGAAATCCTCGACCGCCTCGACGAGGTCTTCCTTGCCGAAATCGGGCCAGAGTTTCGGGGTGACATACATCTCGGTGTAGGAGAGCTGCCAAAGCAGGAAGTTGGAAATCCGCATCTCGCCCGAGGTGCGGATAAGCAAATCCGGATCGGGATAATAACGGGTGTAGAGATGCTTGCTGAACATCTCCACGTCGATCATCGCGCGATCGATGTGTCCCTGGTCGATCTGGTTGAGGAGGCTTTTAATTCCATCGATGATCTCAAGGCGACCGCCGTAACTCAGCGCGAGAATGAGAGTGAGCCCGTGATTATGAGCGGTTTGTTCGATCGATTTGTGGAGCTGTTTCTGGCAGGCTTCCGGCAGATCGGTCAAGCGGCCGATCGCCTGGAGGCGCACGTTTTTTTCGATTAACTCCGGGGTTTTTTCTTTCAGGAAACGCTCGAGCAGATTCATGAGCGCGAAAACTTCTGCCTTGGGGCGCTGCCAGTTCTCGGCCGAGAAGGCGTAGAGCGTGAGGAACTCAATCTTCAGATCGCCACAGCCCTCCACGCAAGCCCGCACGGCGTCAGCGCCTTTTTCGTGACCTTTGATTCTGGGCAGGCCGCGCTCCTTCGCCCAACGACCGTTGCCATCCATGATGATGGCAACATGGCGCGGGGTGGCCTGGTCTGAAGTGGACATGCCGCTAGAGGATGAGCGTCTGTCCACGTGCCGGGCCGACGCTGATCATGCTCAGGCGCGCGCCGGTCAGCTCCGCCAGTCGCTTCACATAGGCGCGGGCCTCGTTAGGCAAATCCGCCAATTTCTTGGCCTTCTCGGTCGAGCGTTTCCAACCGGGCATTTCCTCGTAAACCGGCTGGCAGCGCGTGAGCTGCGCCGCGTCGCTGGGCGGGACGACCAGTTTTTTCCCGTCCAGCCGATAGGCCACGCAAATCTTGATCGGGTCCACCTGGTCGAGGCCGTCGAGGTTGGTGATAGCCAGATCATCGATGCCGTTGATCATCGTCGCGTAATGCGTGGCGACCGCATCGAACCATCCGCAGCGTCGCGCCCGCCCCGTAGTGGCGCCAAATTCCCGCCCCATTTCATGCAGCATCCCCGCGATCACGGCATCTTCCGTGGGGAGCGAACCTTCGCCGACGCGCGTGGTGTAGGCTTTCATCACGCCGAGCACGCGATCCATGCGATGCGGCGGCACGCCGGTGCCGGTGCAGGCACCACCGGCGGTAGTGTTTGAAGAAGTGACATACGGATAGGTGCCGTGATCGATGTCGAGAAAAGTTCCCTGCGCACCTTCGAACAGAATCTCTTTACCCTGCTGCAAGGCGCGATGCAGGTAGACGACCGTGTTCGCGACGAACGGCCTTAGTTTCTCGCCGGCGGCGAGGAGGTCGGCATTCACTTTCGCGAAGGAAATCGGACGCGCCCCGAGCGCCTTCAGGATGCTGTTATTTTCGCGGATCTTGGACCGTAGTTTTTTGGTAAAGAGATCGGGCTGCATCAGGTCGGCCATGCGCAGACCGGTGCGCGCGGCTTTATCGCCATAGGCCGGACCAATGCCGCGCTTGGTCGTGCCGATCTTAGCGTGGCCTTTGCGCAATTCGCGCTGTTCGTCGAGCGCGCGATGATACGGCAGGACCAGATGCGCGCAGTCGCTGATGAGCAGGTTCTTGCCGATCGGCACGGCGACTTTGCGCATTCCCTCGATTTCTCCCACGAGTGCGACGGGATCGATGACCACGCCGTTGCCGATCACGCAGATCTTCCCGCGCCGCAAAATGCCCGACGGAATCAGATGCAGGACGTATTTTTTACCATCGTGAATGACGGTGTGCCCGGCGTTATTGCCGCCTTGGCTACGCACGACGATGTCGGCCTTACTGGTCAAGACATCGATGATCTTGCCCTTGCCTTCGTCGCCCCATTGCGCGCCAACCAGAATCGTATTTGCCATCGCGTTGCCGGTTGAGAAGAAGTCGACCGGAAAGCTTCACTCGAAGTCCGCGGCCACCGCGCCCGAAGATAGGGTGACGACCGGACGGCGCAAGCTGGTTTTGCACGCCGCCCGGAGGCCTGGTCTGGACGGACCCGCTCCGCGAAAGAAGATCTCCTCCTGTCAGGCGGTTTTCACCTGCAGGACGGGGAGCGGAAAGCGGAGCTTCAGTTCTTCCCCGAGATAAATCTCCACGTGATGCAAGCCAAACTGCTGGAACTGCACACCGCCGAAGTAATGAACGTTGGTAGCGTGGCCTTCCATCTCCTTGAGATCGAAACTAACCTCCGCCTGCGCGATGGTGTGCGCGTCGTCCGGTCCGATAATTTTTGAGCGCTGATGGAACCGGCCCGCGCCACTACACCAGCGCGTCCAGAGGCAGAGCCGCATGTAGTTCACCGGCAGCTTGGGGGTGGCCACGATGTTGAGCACGCCGACCAGGGTCTGCATGCCATTGAATTCGCAGCGGACGTCTTCGCAGAGCACGCAGCTCTGCAAGTCGGGCAAAATGTTGTCGGTTTCCAAAGTGCGACCACCCTACTCCGGTTCGCCTCAGCGGCCAAGCAGCCCGCGGCTGAGCGCCAGGAGCAGAATGAGCCCGAGCACGATGCGATAGATGGCAAACGGAGTGAACCCGTGCCGGCGAACCCAATGCAGAAACCAGGCGACGACCGCAAACGCGACGATAAAGGCACAGACAAAACCTATCGCCAAGACCACCCAGAGATGCGGCGTCATGGTCAGCGGCGCGAGCGTCTCGGCCGTGGAGTGCGGCTTGAGAGTCTTGAGCAAATCGTAGCCCGTCGCGGCGAACATGGTGGGAATGGAAAGGAAAAACGAAAACTCGAGCGCCGACTCGCGCGACATCCCAGCGACCTGGCCAGCCGCGATCGTACACATCGATCGTGAAGTGCCCGGGAAGACGGCCGAGAGGATCTGCACGGCGCCGATCCAGATCGCAGTCAGCAGATTGGTCTGCTCCATGTGCTGGACCTTAGGCCTAACGAAAAGAGAGTCCACCACCCACATGACGATGCCACCGATGAGCAGCGCGAACGCCATCACCTGGAGGTTTTCCAGGTTTTTCCCGATCAATTTGCTAAGCAGGAACGCTGGCACCGCCGTGACCACGAACGCAATGGCGACCAGGCTGAGCGGATGCGTCAGAATCGTCCGGTCTCCGTGTTCGCCACGCGGAAAAGTGCGCAGGAATTTCAAAATCCGGCGCCAAAAGAAAGCGGTCAGGGCCAGAATCGCGCCAAGCTGAATGACGACGCTATACATTTTCCAGAAACCATCCTCTAGGTCGATGTGCAGTAGCGCTTCCGCGATGCGCAAATGCGCAGTCGAGCTGACCGGCAGGAATTCCGTGAGACCCTCGATCACTCCGAGCAGGACCGAGAGCAGGTAATCGTTCATGCGCAGTCCGGCGAAACAGCGCGACCGCTAAACGGCCGCCGGCCCGCGCTCGTCGGTCCGGATGCGAACGGTTTGCTCGACTTCGCTCACGAAGACTTTGCCGTCGCCGATCTTCCCGGTTTTCGCAGCCTGAGTGATGATGGCCACCGCCTTTGAAGTGAGTTCATCGGTCAGCACGATCTCGAGCTTTACCTTGGGCAGGAAATCGACCGTGTATTCGCTTCCGCGATAGATTTCTGTATGACCTTTCTGGCGACCAAACCCTTTCACTTCGCTCACCGTCATACCTTCCACCCCGATTTCGCCGAGTGCCTCGCGTACGTCCTCCATCTTAAACGGTTTAATAATGGCCTCGATCTTTTTCACGCCCTGATACTAGGACCGGCGATTTAAAGCGCAAGACTTCCCTCACGCAGCGGCGGCGTCGAGCAACGCCAGCTCGGCTTCGACCATCTCACGAACCAAATCTTCGAAGGAAATTTTCGGTTTCCAGCCCAGCGTGCGTTCGATCTTCTCTGGCGAACCAACCAGCCTGGCGGGCTCGTTAGGGCGCTCGAAGGCGGCATTCAGTTTAAGGTATTTCTCCGGGGACAGATTCACCACCGCGAAGGCCGCATCGACAAAATCGCGCACCGAATGTGCCTGGCCGGTCGCCACAATATAGTCGTCCGGTTCATCGTGTTGCAGCATGCGCCACATCGCCTCGACGTAATCCTGAGCGTGGCCCCAGTCCCGGCGCGCGGAGACATTGCCCAGCACCAGTTCCTGGTCGAGCCCGCGACTGATTCGCGCCGCCGCTCGTGCGATCTTGCGAGTCACGAAATTCTCACCGCGCCGCGGCGAATCATGGTTGTAGAGAATGCCGTTGCAGACAAAAAGCCCGTAGGATTGCCGGTAGACCAGGGCCAACTGCGTGGCGAACGCCTTGGCGCAACCGTAAGGATTAGCCGGACGAAACGGCGTCTCCTCCGTTTGCGGCGCCTCGGCCGCGGCGCCGAAAATCTCTGAGCTCGACGCATGATAAAAGCGAAGCGGCTGCGGCTGATCGCGCGAAATTTCCAACAAGCGCAGGGTCGCCATCGCCACTTCCTCGGAAGTCGATTCCGGAATCTCGAAACTAAGCCCGACGTGGCTCTGGCCGGCCAAATGGTAAACCTCGGCCGGCTGCACCTTGGCGAAAATGCGGCGCAGCGTCGTGCCATCGGTCAGGTCTCCATAATGGAGAAAGAGCCGATCGCCGTAGATCGATTCGTCGGCCCGCAAATGTTCCAGGCGCGAACGCAGCAGGTTACTCGTGCGCCTAACGACTCCGTGGACAGTGTATCCCTTGTCCAGCAAAAGCTCGGTCAGGTAGGAACCATCCTGCCCGGTGATGCCGGTCAAGAGCGCGCATTTCGCATCGGCCATGGCGGATGAATGACCGAAGCTTGCCCAGCAAACAAGAGGAAACGTGAGTGCAGCGAGCGTTTTGACCGCCCTTGCGAGGTATAAGTTTGGACGGAATTCACAGGATTTTCGGGACGGTTTGAAGAGCCCCTGTTTCTTCAATCCTGTTTAAACTGTCTCACGGAACTCTCGACGCCAGCCGCGGGCGCCCGCAGATTGAGCACGTTTCATGAAGCGAAAGATCGTTCTCGCACAGTTTGAAAAGCTGATTCCGCTGGCCGCGCGTTGGGCCGCGAGGATGGAACGGCGCATTCTGCGCGAGGGCGTGCCTCTTCTGGAAGAAGAGCTGGCCGATGCGCACGCCCTCGGTGTGCGCGAGCCCGAGCGCGTCCGGTTACTCTGCCTGGCCGGCGTCCCCACGCCTGCTGATCGAATGCTGCGAGCGGCAGCGGCCGCGGTGCAATTTCTCACTCCCGCGACCCGCGGCCTCGCATTGCGCTACGGAATTTTCGTTCGCGCAGACTGCTGGCGAGAGCGCAACCTCATCGCGCACGAACTCGCGCACACCGAGCAATACGAGCGGCTCGGCGGGATCGAGCCATTCCTGCAACGATATCTCAGCGAATGCCTTTCGATCGGTTACCCCGCTGCGCCGATGGAACAGGAAGCGATCGCCGCGACCGGCCGGCTGCAAGAGGAACGTCTCGCCTAACGAGTGCACAGTCCGACGCCGTCAGCACTTTTGGTTGCTGAGGAAGGCTGAGTTGTTAGCATTGCCCGAATCATGCGTATTTTCGTGCCACGAGAACTCCAGAGCGGCGAAACCCGCGTGCCCCTGGTCCCGGAAGCGGTCAAGCGGCTGGTGGGACTCGGCGCGGAGGTCTCGATCGAAGCAGGGTTGGGTGAGCCGGTCTCCATTTCCGATGAGGCTTACGAGAAGGCCGGTGCTCAGATTGCTCGTGATCGAACAGAGGCGCTGCGTTCCGCCGATCTCGTCCTGCGAGTGCGGAAACCGCCGGCCAACGAAATCGCGCTCCTGAAACCGGGTAGCCTGCACGTTTCGCTGCTCGACGCCTTTAACGAGCGCGACCTGGTGCAGTCGTTAGCTGGGGCGAAGGTCACCGCGATTGGTCTCGAGATGTTGCCGCGGATCACCATCGCGCAAAAGATGGACGTGCTCAGCTCTCAGGCCAGCCTGGCCGGCTACGCTGCGGTCATCGCCGCGGCCTCTACCATCGATCGCATTTTTCCCATGATGATGACGCCCGCCGGCACACTCAAGCCCGTGCGGCTTTTCGTTATCGGCGTCGGTGTGGCGGGTTTACAGGTCATCGCCACCGCCAAACGACTTGGCGCGCGCGTGGAAGCGTTCGATACGCGCCCGGCGGTCAAAGAACAGGTGCAATCGCTGGGCGCGAAGTTCGTCGAAGTGGATTTGGGTGAGACCGGCCAGACCGCCCAGGGTTACGCGCGCGAGTTGACTCCCGAGCAACTGGAGAAACAGCGCC
>JBPCLK010000068.1:0-7723 GCA_051003355.1 Chthoniobacterales bacterium
AAGTCTTCACCATGGCCTGCAACCAGTTTCAGGTCATCGCCGACTACCTGAACATCGACCAGAACGACCGCGACCGGCTCATGTATCCGAAGCGAGCCATGGCGGTCACGCTGCCCGTGCACATGGACGACGGCAGCACCAAAACGTTTCAAGGCTACCGGGTGCAGCATCACCTCACGCTCGGGCCGACCAAGGGCGGCACGCGCTTCGCCCCGAATCTCTCCATGGGTGAAACTGCCGCGCTGGCCATGTGGATGAGCTGGAAATGCGCGCTCAACAACCTGCCCTACGGTGGCGCCAAGGGCGGCGTGGCCTGCGATCCGACCAAACTTTCCCGCAACGAACTTGAGGCGGTTTCCCGGCGTTACATGCAGGAGATGATTCCGTTCGTGGGACCGAAGACCGACATCATGGGTCCCGACATGGGGACGAATGAGCAGGTGATGGCCTGGTTCATGGACACGTATTCGGTTTACCAGGGATACTGCGTGAACGAGATTGTGACCGGCAAACCCGTGACGGTTGGCGGGACCGAAGGTCGGCGCGAATCGACCGGACGCGGCGTGGTTTATCTGATCGAGCGGGCCATGGACATCCTGAAGATGGATCCGGATGAATCGACAGCGATCATCCAGGGGTTCGGCAACGTGGGCTCAGTCGCCGCCTTATCGTTAGGCTTAAAGACGGGTGTGAAAATTGTCGGGATCAGCGATCACACCGCGGCGATTTACAATCCAGACGGGATCGATGTCAAAGCCGCCGATCTGCACGTGCAGAAGAAGGGGAACCTGCGCGCCTTTTCCCAGGGAGATCGGATCGACCCTAACGAACTGCTGGAGATGCCCTGCGACATCCTCGCGCCTTGTGCGGTCGATCGGGTGATCACGGAAAAAAATGCGGATAAGATCAAATGCCGCATCCTGGCGGAGGGCGCGAACGGTCCTACCAGCCCGGAAGCCGATCTGCTCTTGAACAAACGCAGGGACGAGGTTTTCGTCATCCCCGACATTCTCTGCAACGCGGGCGGAGTGATCGTTTCCTATTTTGAATGGGTGCAGGGCCTGCAGGCCTTCATGTGGACGGAGACGGAAGTGACCGACAAACTCTTCCGCATCCTAGAATACTCCTTCGTGCAAGTCATCAAGCGCGCGAAACGAGACGATGTCTCGAACCGAACCGCAGCGATGGCCATCGGTGTAGAGAGGGTCATGAAAGCCAAACACACCCGCGGGCTTTTCCCTTAAGACCGAAAAAGCGCTCCTCGCCACTCGGGCATCTGCCTTCAGGGATAAATACTGAGGTGTAACGTCTGGCATGGTGCATGCTTTCTAGGCAAATGAAGTCCCGGGCTTATGGCCCGGTCGATCTCACGAATATTTACATCAACTTCTCGTCTGATCATACCTCGCGATCTCAGTAAGACCACGGTCCAGCCTAGATGACTACATCTGAAGTTTTCCTGATCGCGATGACGATCATTCTCACGGTCCCGTATCTGGTCTGGCGGCTCCTGCGGACGGAATATTACGTCCCGCTGGTCGTGGTCCAGATCATCGGCGGCATTTTGCTCGGCCCCGGTGTCCTGGGCGCGGCCTTTCCCGAGTACTTCAATTTCGTTTTCACCCCAAAAGTTATCGGGCAGTTGAATGGAATCGCGCAATGGGCGGTGATGATCTTCGTCTGGGTCGCCGGCATCGAGCTGGATCTCGGCATGGCCTGGCGCCATCGCCGTGAGACCGGAGTCACTGCGGGGTTGGCGCTCGGAGTGCCGCTCCTCTTCGGCGCCGGAGCAGCGATGGTCATGCTCTCGATGAGCGATGGCTGGATCGGCCCTGCCGGTCACACTTGGCAGGTTGTTCTCGGCATCGGCATGGCCTGCGCAGTGACCGCGTTGCCGATTCTCGTATTGTTCATGGAGAAGCTCCATATCCTGAGAGAACCGCTCGGCCAACGCATCCTCCGATATGCGAGTCTCGACGATCTGGCGATCTGGGGTGTGCTCGCGCTCATCCTGCTCGATTGGAGCCGGGTGGGAAGGCAGCTCGGCTTCCTGCTCGTCTTCATTTTCGCGGCCTGGCTCGTGCGTAAATTGATGCGACGCATTCCGGAGCGCGATCGGTGGTTCGTCGGTTTGATCTGGCTGGCCATGACCGGTTTCGCGGCGGATTGGTCGGGCTTGCATTATATGGTCGGCGCTTTCCTCTCGGGCGCTGTGCTCGATGCGGATATGTTCGACCAGGAACAGATGGATTTGTTCCGCGGCCATATACTCCTCGCGATCATGCCGGTTTTCTTTCTCTCCACCGGCCTGCGCACGACCTGGCAGGTAGGCGGATTTGTGGTTTTCGGAGCCGCGGCTCTGCTGCTCGTCGCTTCCGTGGGGGGCAAGTTAGCGGGTGTCCACCTTGCTGGGAAAATTCTGAAGTGGAACAAGGGCGAGGCCTCCATCATCGGCTGGCTGCTCCAGACCAAAGCGCTCATCATGATTATCTTCGTGAACATCATGCTGGATAAGCACATCGTGACCAGCGAGACGTTCACCGCCACGCTCCTCATGGCGTTGGGCAGCACCATGCTCAGCGTACCGCTGGCAGCGCCGAAGCTTGAGCGACTGAAACAGCTGGCACAGCCTCCCACGCCACCAGCCGCGCCGCACCAGCCAAAGCAAAGAAGCTTCGCCCGCGCGGGTCGTTAGGTGGGAAAGTGGCGTCCTGCCTTTACTGAAGGCAGTCCTCCAGAATGGACGGCGTGCCTTGGAACGCAGCGAGCGCTTCGCCCGCGAAATGCAGTGAACCCGTGATGAGAATCGGAGCGGCGTCGCGGCGCGCTTCTTCCAAGGCGACCGCCAAGGAAGGCTGGACGCCGGCCGGGCTCTCGGGCAGGCGACTGCGCAAGGTTCGGCGTAAATGTTCGGGAGCGATGGCACGCTCGCTGCGAATCGCCGGGAGCAGCCACCGCCGGGCGACAGGGGCGAGCGCATCGCAAATGGCAGCCGCGTCTTTCTCTTCCAGGATCGCCAGAATGATGGTGGCCTTCCTATGGCCGAAGATTTCCTGCCAGGTCTCCGCCAGAGCGTGCGCGCCGGCGGCGTTATGCGCGCCGTCGAGAATAATTTCTTTCTCAATCTCCTGAAAGCGCGCCGGCCAAACGACCGAGCGAAGTCCGCGCGCGATAGCTTTGTCTTTGATCTCGATCCGAGCGGTGTGCAGGGCGGACAGGGCCAGCGCAGCATTCTCCTTTTGATGCGAACCCATCAGCGCCACGGGCAGTCGCTCAAACGGCTGCCTAACGAAATCGAGCGGAGCGCCACATTCTTCAGCGCGCGCGCGGATGATCTCTTCCACCTCAGGTGCTTGCAGGGCGGAAACGACCGGCACTCCCGCCTTGATGATCCCGGCTTTTTCGCGCGCAATCTCGGCCAGGCTGTGGCCGAGCCATTTCTGATGATCGATGTCGATGGGCGTGAGCACCGAGACGACCGGTTGCATGGCGTTGGTTGCGTCAAGCCGACCGCCCATTCCGGTTTCGAGAATCACGATTTCAGCTTTCGCGTGGCGGAAATAATCCAGAGCGAGGGCTGTGACGATTTCGAAAAAAGTCGGATGCGGTTCCCAGGTAGCGATGAGCGCGCGGATTTTGGCCAACCCGGACGCGACCTCACTTTCGGAGATCATTTCGCCATGCACCTGAATCCGCTCGCGGAAAGTGATCAGGTGAGGAGAAGTAAAAAGCGCGGTGCGATAGCCGGCCGCGCGGCTGACGGAGTCAAGCAGGGCGCAGACGGAGCCTTTGCCGTTGGTCCCGGCGACGTGCACGATGCGTTCGTTAGGCCCGGGCAGGTCGAGGCTGGCGCAGAGCCGTTGGATATTCTCGAGACCGAGCTTGATGCCGAAACGCTGGGTCTGAAAAAGCCACGCGAGCGCTTCGCGATAGGTCGGAGTGGCGCGGCTCCACGGTGTTCCGCTCGGGCTGACGGAGTCGGACACTTGGATTACTGCGTGTCGGCGAAGTAGGTGAGGAACTGGGCGAGCTGCGGTCGCAGCTCTTTGCGGTGCACGATGCGATCGATGAGGCCGTGTTCCTCGAGAAACTCTGCGGTTTGAAATCGCTCGGGCAAATCCTGGTGCGTAGTTTCCTTGATCACGCGCGGGCCGGCAAACCCGACCATCGCCTTGGGCTCCGCCAGGATAACGTCGCCTAACGACGCAAAGCTGGCCATCACGCCGGCCGTGGTGGGATTGGTGAGCACGGAGATGAACGGCAGTTTTTCCTGGCCGTGCAAAGCCAGCGCGCCGCTAGTCTTGGCCATTTGCATGAGGCTGAGCATTCCTTCGTACATGCGCGCTCCGCCCGAGGCGGCGACGATAATGACCGCGCATCGATTCTTGGTGCCAAACTCGATGGCGCGCGTGATGCGTTCACCGGCGACCGATCCCATGGTGGCGGCGAGAAAACTAAAATCCATCACGGCTAACGCCACTTTGTAGCCTTCGATAAGCGCGTGTCCACTCACGACTGAATCGACCAGGCCGGTCGCGTCCTGGTATTTTCGCAGCCGGTCCTTGTAGCTCGCCTGGCCTTGGAACTTCAAAGTATCGATCGAGGTCAGACCGGCATCGAGTTCGACGAAACTATCGGGATCACAAAGGTTCTTGATTCGCTCTTTGGCCGAAAGCGTGAAGTGATAATCGCAATGCGGGCAGATGCGATCGTTTTCGGCCAACTCGATCTCGTGCACGACTTCGCTGCAGCCGGGGCACTTCTGCCAGAGCCCCTGAG
Organism: Chthoniobacterales bacterium; assembly: GCA_051003355.1. Classification (GTDB taxonomy): domain Bacteria; phylum Verrucomicrobiota; class Verrucomicrobiia; order Chthoniobacterales; family UBA10450; genus Palsa-1392. The sequence goes on from JBPCLK010000068.1 coordinate 4,780, forward strand.
GCATATCGCGCTTCTTGCTGTTGTCTGTCTGGAGAGATGGTTTTTTGAAAATGGCCATGGCTTAACCGCGCGCGGCTGTCACTGCATGCACCGAGAGCGCGCCAGCTTGCTTCAGGACCATGGCGCATTCACTCAGGGTAGAGCCGGTCGTGAGGACGTCATCGACTAACAACATGCGCAACCCTTGCACGTCGCAGCCGCGCCGTAAACGGAAGGCGCCGCGGAGATTTTCCATGCGCTCATTCCGATCAAATTGCGTCTGGGTGGTGGTGTAACGCGTGCGCTGGAGAAGATCGCGCACCGGGATACCGCTTTGGCGATGCAGCCCGTTGGCCAGGAGGCCGGCCTGATTGAAACCCCGCTCGCGTTGCCGGGCGGGATGCAAAGGCACCGGCACGATTTTGTCGAAACGACGGCCGGCCAGCCGCGGATCCTCAAGCGACTCGCTCAGCCAGCGGCTTAGGAGACGATGCAGATGAATCTTCCGGCCGTATTTGAAATCGTGCATGAGTTTTCGAACCACCCCGCGGCTCCGGTAGGCGGAGACGGCCGCATCAAAATGCAGGACGCGATCTTCGCAATTCGCACAGATGAAGGGGCCGCTGATGTCGCCGGAAAAAGGTTGCGAACACTTGGAGCAAAAGGGAGGAAGAATGCGCGGCGCTTCCTGCTGGCAGGCGGCGCAGAGATTTTCGCCGCTGGCGATGGGCGTGGCGCAGGTCGCGCAGGAAGCCGGATAAAGCAGACTAACAAGTCCGCGAAACGGATTGGGGAACGCGATGGTCGGCATATTTTACCCAGAGACGGACGAGCGCCCAACTGGCAAGAGCGAGAATAAGAGGCACGATTCCGACGAGCAAGTCTTTCCCCAGCCACGGCAGCACCAGGGCTTCGCGGTGGGCGGCCTTGCTAAAGGTTCCGTTGGCAAAAATCCAGCCGGCGTGGAGACCGATGGGCAGCCAGAGCGAGCGGGTCAGGAGGCGCGCATCGGCCAGGATACAGCCGACCGCGAAGAGGGTGAGAAAGCCGGCCGCCAGCAACAAGGGATCGGCAAATTGGCCGAAAGAGTGCGCGATCGAGACGAAACCTGAGGTCCAGTTCACGGCCGCGTTCGGAGTGGTAGCCTCCGGCGCTTTCAGGAAATGGACTATTGAAAAGAGCGCGGACGTCAAAAGCAGTGCAGCGGTCCGTGGAAAGCTCCGTAACAAAACCCCAAGAATAAAGCCGCGGAATAGCAATTCCTCGAGGATGGGAACGACGCTGGCGGCGAAGAGGACGGTCGGCATCTTATGCCAGAGGAAGGCATGCCTGACCGAGTAGATATGAAGCGCGATGATAACGGCGCCGCCGCAGAGCAGGGGAATGGCGGCCATCAGAAACCCGGCCGCGAGGTCGGCAAAGCCCCGTGGATTTTTCTCCAAACCGAGATCGCGCCAGCCCGTCACCCGCAGCGAACGGAAGAGTGGCCACAGCAATACGATCGCGGCCACCAAAAGCGCACGATGGAAATAACTTTCGAAATCAAACTTCGCCAAAGCCGGCAGAAGACCGTGCACGATCACCGCTTGCCCGAGCCAGAAGAGCGGCGGGGCGAGCAGGGCGCCCAGCACCACCACGCCGGCGAGGTAGAGCAGAATTCTGGTTGCGTCTTTCAAGGGTGCTAATGTAAGGAGCCGACTCTATGCGCAGTCAACACATATGGACCTCGCGCGACGAGGATGGACGCAAACGCGAAGTCCGCGTGACCAAGTTTGGCGGCCACTGGAAGTTCCAGGCCAAGTTTCGCGACGAGGAGCAGTGGACCTACTACGACATCCCGGTTTTGGACGATTTGCGCGAACTGCGGGATATTGTCTTTCGCAAATACCAGCGACGCCGTGCTTCGGCCGAAGACGTTGCCGCAGTCGAGAAGATGCTGCGCGATCAGACCCGCGATGGATAACTGGAATACCGACCAGTTGGTCGCGGATGACAAGCGCTACGTCTGGCATCCTTTCACCTCCATGGGAGAATGGTGTGCGCCAAACCATGAACCGATTGTCCTGGTCAGCGGCGAGGGCGCGATTTTGCGGGATAGCCGGGGGCGCGAATATATCGACGGGAACGCCTCGATTTGGACCAACGTCCACGGGCACAATCATCCGCGCATCAACGCGGCCATCCGCGAGCAGCTCGAGCGCGTCGCGCATACGTCCTTCCTGGGCACCACTAATCCGGTCGCCATCGAGCTTGCGCGTGAGATCGTCGGATTACTCCCGAAGGAAAAGTTCGGGCGAGTCTTCTTCTCTGATGACGGCTCGACCGCGATGGAAGCGGCTCTGCGGATCGTCAGCCAGCATTGGAAACTGAAGGGTTCCAAGCGGCAGACCTTCATCTCCTTTCGGGACGGTTATCATGGTGATACTGCCGGTGCCGCAAGCCTGGGCGCCACGGCGATGTTTGGAGGCGAATTGGGTGGATTTCGCTTTCCGGTCCGCCAGGTTGGGCGCATCGACGAGCTGCAAGGGCTCGAAAGTCCTGATAAAGTGGCCGCGGTGATCATCGAGCCGATCGTGCAGGGTGCGGCTGGGATGAAGATTTGGCCCGCCGGCACTTTGCGTCGACTACGCGATTGGTGCGACGAGACTGGAACCTATCTGATTGCCGACGAAGTCATGACCGGATTCGGTCGAACCGGAACGATGTTCGCGTGCGAGCATGAAGCGGTGGCGCCCGACATTTATGTTTTCGGCAAAGGTTTAACCGGTGGATATTTACCATTGGCTCTTACGGTGATTGCGAATCAAATATTTGAGCCATTTGGGACCGAAAAACCCGACTCGATACTGTTTTATGGGCACAGTTACACAGGTAACGCACTCGGTTGTGCCGCGGCTTTGGCAAGTCTTCAGATCTTTCGCGAGGACGAGACGATTCGCCTGTTGTCGCCTAAAATTGAGGCGCT
>JBPCLK010000069.1:0-2987 GCA_051003355.1 Chthoniobacterales bacterium
GATGTAGCCCGCTCCGCCGACGACAAAGATTTTCATCCGCGGAAGGTGCGGCGGGCCTCGCCTCTGTCAAAAGAAAGTGCGCTAGAAGGGCCGTTTGATCTGCGTGTTCTGGGAAAGCGAGATGATCATGGCGCGCACCCGGCGATTCTTTTTGCGGCTGGCGAGCACGGCAAGGCTGCGCTGGGGCGAGCCCCATTCCAAGACATCAATGTCGATCGAGCGGACGCCCCATTTGCGCATGGCGAGCCGATTGTTTTTGTAAAGATCGATCGTGCCCGTGCCGATGAGGGCACCGCCATAGTCGTCGATCTGAAAGACTTCGTTGGTCGAGACGACGCGGAACCTGGTGCCGAGCGGCCAGCGCGACCAATCCGACGCTGCGCTCATGACGTTTTTGCCGGAAAGCCGGGTCCCAATGGCGTTGCGGTTGCCGCCGGGCTCCGTGTGAGTGTAGGCGGTCGTGCGAACTTTCTGGATCCTTTGGAGAGCGGGAGTTCGCGTCGCGGTGGTCACCGCGACGGGCTCAATCGCACAGCCGGCGCAAAGCAAGGCAAGCGCTCCGGCGAGTGTAAGTCTCAGCGGCGTCGTCATTTGGCGAACCGCCTGCTTACCGGTTGAAGGGACCGGAGGCAAGCGATAATTTAGGAGCGGAAATCATGCCCGTTACTGCCGCCGGCCAGGTCGCCATCGCGCCCCACGTCCTTCTCGATGGCCGGCTCGCTCTCTTTCACGAAGTGGAAGGCTGGCTGGCAGTTGCGGATTTGCACTTTGGTTATGAGCTGTCCCAGCGAGCCGCCGGGCGGCTCATGCCGCTTTGGGGGATGACTTCCATCGAGGAACGCCTGGTCGAGTTATTGATGGATTACCGGCCGGGGCAGCTCCTGATTGTGGGCGATCTGGTGCACGATCGAGCGTCCCTAGTGGCAGCAAGCGAACTGCTTGCTCGGTTGCGGCAACATTGCGAAGTGATTGCACTGGCGGGAAATCACGATCGGCACGTGGCGCATGCCATTTCCTTCGCGCCCACATGGGAAACGCCCGACTTCGTCTTCCAGCACGGGCATTGCGCGGAGGTGCAGACTGATCGCATCCGGATCATCGGTCATCATCACCCGGCCGCTAGCATCAGCGACGGTGCGGGTCTGCGGCTAAAATTCCCGGCGCTCATCCAGCAGGAGCGCTGCTGGATTCTGCCAGCATTTTCGCCATGGGCGGGCGGGGTGAACTGGCCCGACGAAGAGGGCAGTCAGGTATGGCTCTGCACCCCTCGCCGCGTGATGCGCCTGTAGACGAGGGACTTGTAGAGTTGTCTGCTAGGTGGTGGCTAACTCGGTTGTGCAGTGCGGGCAACGACTTGCCTGAACCGGGATGGTCATGGCGCAAGCCGGGCAATCCTTCGAGGTTGGCGCGATGTCCGGGTCCGGGCGTTTCAGTTTATTCATGGCGCGGACGACGAGAAAGATACAGAACGCCACGATGATGAAGTTGATCAGCACCGTGACGAAATTCCCGTAGTTCAGCGTGATTGCCTTATCCACCGCGGCCAGTGCCGGGGTGGCAAAGTTTGTCTTCCCATCGACCCCTGCTTTCAGAACGAGGAAATTGTTGGAAAAATCGAGCCCGCCCGTCGCGAGCCCAAGGGGTGGCATGAGAATGTCTTTGACGAGCGACGTGACGATTCCGCCAAATGCCGCTCCGATAATAACGCCCACGGCCAGATCGATGGCGTTGCCTTTGACCGCAAACTCCTTGAATTCCTTCCACATAATATTCAGATCTATTAGCTCGCGACGACGTTGACCAGTTTTTTTGGAATAACGACGATTTTGCGAACGGTTTTATCCGTAGTGAACTCCTGCACGCGTGGGTTGGATCGGGCGATCTCTTCCAACTCCGCCTGAGTTGCGGAGATCGAAACGGTGATGCGGTCGCGGACTTTGCCGTTCACCTGAAGCGCGATCTCCACTTCGTCTTCGACGAGGAGTTCCGCCTGGAAGTCGGGCCACGAGTGGTCGGTGATTTCGTCAGGTTTGATAGAAAACTTTTGGCCTAACGTCTCCCAGAGCTCCGAGGTGAGATGCGGGGCAAAGGGATTGAGCAGCACGAGCAGCGTGCGCAAAGCTGAAACCGGGACGGAGCGAGAACCTCCGGGGAGAGCACGCGCCACGCCTGCCGAAGCTGGCGCCTCGCCTGCGACTTCCGTGCCGGTTGGAACGTTTCCAGCGGGGGCGCCGGAAACAGCACGCGAGGCTTGTAAGCTCCCCGGAGGGGCCGTGAACGTGTTCACGAAAACCATCATCTGCGCGATGGCGGTGTTAAAGGAAAGGGCCTCGATATCTTCTCCGACCTTTTTGATGGTGGCGTGGATCACCTTGAGCTGAGTGCGGGTCGGCTCGACCTCCTGCACCGCCGGAGACAACACCCAATCGCCGCCCTGGTTTTCTTCCATGGCCAGCCGCCAGACGCGGGCGAGGAAGCGCAAAACGCCTTCCACGCCAGTCATGCTCCACGGTTTCATCTGCTCGAGGGGCCCCATAAACATCTCGTAGCAGCGAAACGCATCCGCGCCGTACTCCGCGATGACGTCGAGCGGGTCGATCACGTTGCCCCACCGCTTCGACATTTTGCGGCCGTCTTCGCCGAGGATGATGCCTTGATTGACCAGGCGTTGGAATGGCTCGGCGGTCGAGAGATGGCCGAGATCGAAAAGCACCTTCTGCCAGAAGCGAGCGTAAAGCAGGTGGAGCACGGCATGCTCGGTGCCTCCGACGTAAAGGTCGACCCCGCCCTTCAGCGCAGGTTTAGCGGAGGCCGTGTCGGCCCCAGCGGACTGTTCGCCAGGAGAGGCGCTGGAGTTTTCCCGCGACACGCCTGCGGCAACACCCATCCAGTAACGTTCGGCTTCCTCGCCGACGAAACGGTTGGTGTTTCCCGGGTCGCAAAAACGCAGGTAATACCAACACGATCCCGCCCACTGCGGCATGGTG
>JBPCLK010000070.1:0-3982 GCA_051003355.1 Chthoniobacterales bacterium
GTATTGGAAGAGCATGGGCACGCGGGTGCGGTCGCTGGGCTGGTTCGGCAGATTGATAAAGCCAGGTGTGGAAATGAGCCGGATATCTTCGTCGGGCTGGCGACTGATGCCGGAAAATTCCGTTAGGCTACTGCGGCTGCCGGTTACGTTGCTGAAGGTAGGAAGCTCCTCCGGAGAAATGTCGTCCGCACTTTTCTGGCCGAGGGTGAGAGCGACCAGAAGTTTCGGCACCCGCATGGCCTGGTCGATAAAGACCTGCTCCTGAGTCTTGTCTTGATCGCGCCAGATCACGATCGGTTCGAGGGCAATCACGGTCGGTTGAAACTCCAGCACCGCCTGGAGAAAAAGAGCGAACTCGAGCGGCGACAGCGAGCGGCGCGCGGCCTCGCCTTTGGGTAACGGCTGGACCGCATCCGGCGGTGTCAGTCGTTGAAATTCATCGCGGCCGATCTCGACTTGGGTGACAGGAGCGGGCGGAAGTTTTCCCTCCGTATTCGTCAGTAACCAGCCGAGGAAAGTATCCTCCACCCGCTGCAGGCGCGGATCGCGCAGAATGAACGCTCCCAGCAGGATGACCACCAGGATGAGCCATGGCGAAGGACGACGCATTGGCGCTGAAAGTAGGAGCCCCCGTGACGAAGACAAACCGAAATTCCGACGGCCTCCAAGGCCCGCCTTCTTTCGCAGGCCAGGAACCATCGATCCTTACTTTGTGCTTGTGACCACGCCGGCTCCCGAGGCAACTTGCGGCCATGGCGCACGAATCAGGCGTCGGACTGCACGACCGTTTCACTTCGCGTTTGGAAGCGTTCAGCGATTTGGTTTTTGGCTTCAGCCTTTCGCTTCTCGCCACCCGGCTCGACGTGCCCACCCGGCCGGAGGAGATTTTTAACGTGACCCGTTGGTTGGCCATTATCGGGACCTTCGCTTTTGTCTGCCGTTTTTGGCTGGAGCACTACCGCATCTTTCGGCACCACTTCGTGGCCGATATGACGGATGCAGTCATTAACTTTGTCTTTCTCTTTGCCATCGCCATTCTTCCCTACGCCCTGCTCACTTTTCTTCGTTTCAAACTCAATCTGCCCGCTTTTACCCTTTACCTGGGCGACTTTGCGCTTCTTCTGGCTTCGCTCGGCGTGCTCCGTGTGCGTAGCCTGCGACAACGCCGCCACGATCCTGACGTGGCCGATCGGCTGCGGCAATGGCGCCGTTCTCTGATTCAGTTCCAGGTCGCCCTTATCTTGTCAGCTTATCTCGTTGCTTTGAGACTGCACGGCGGCGCGTTTACGCAGGCCATGCTCGATCTGCAGATTTATCTGCTCATCGCTTTTGCCCTTTGCGTCCTGATGGCGCGTCTGATGGTGCGGCGCTTGCCTCGTTTTCTTTCCGCCTAACAAACGTTCTTGGCCGCGGAGCGAATGCCTCTGGGTCCCCAGTCGTTCTCGACAAGATTCTTTTGCTACACGAACGTTTCCCATGAGCTGGATGAATGAATTGAGCAACGTCTTGCAAAACTACTCCCAGGCTGGCCAGGCGCGGCCCGCGGACCAGGTCGAATCGGATTACCAACAGGTGGCGCAGACCGCGCCGTCTTCCGATCTCGCCGGTGGCCTCGCCGCCATGTTTAAGTCTAACCAGACACCTCCGATCGCGCAGATGATTGGACACCTTTTTAGCAACTCCAACGGCAGCCAGCGGGCCAGCCTGCTCAACACGCTCCTCTCCAGTGGCGCGGCCGCTGGAATTCTGGGACAACTGGCCAGCGCGGCCGGCATCTCCTTACCCGGTGCCCGAGGGAGTCATCCCCAGATCACGCCGGAAGCAGCCGAGAAGATTCCTTCCTCCGCGGTGCAGGACGCAGTGGCGCAGGCCGAGAAACAAGACCCGACCTTGATCGATCGCCTGGGCGAAATTTATGCGCAGCATCCCATGCTCGTGAAAACGCTGGGCGCAGCCGCCCTCAGCATCGCCTTGTCGCATCTCTCCAATCGTCGTCGTTAGGCGTTTAAAGTTGCGCCCTCGACCGGCTCGACATGTCAATCGCGGGACGTGAGAAGGGGGTAAGATTTTACCTCGTGGGCGCGCCGGTCCGGGTTGTTATTCTGACTCGCAGCATGGTGCCGATCGTCTTGTTTTCTATCCCGACGAATGTTGGGTCTAACTGACGCGAAAGGACGCGCATACATTACTCTAGCCAAGAACGAGCGGCTTTTGTTATCCTTTCCTTATGCCCGACCGCATGTGCCGGAGCGACCTTCCTCGCCTTGTTGCGATTCATCCTCCGGTAGCGCATCGCGAGAACTCGATCGCAAGGGCGCTTTATTTCATTGCCGGCTCACTCGCGCTGGCCATGGCTTTGATCGGATGGCCCTCCAGTCTCGGATTGCTCGGCCGGCCGCACGGCGATCGTAAATCGCACTCCAGTGGACGCGACTTCGTGGCGCAGACTGATGTGCAAGCCACGCTCCGCGCTTCCAGCGTCGCGCCGGGATGGGATGCCGAACGAGTCTGGAGCGGGCACGATGATTGGGAGCCCTTTGTGGCCGCTGATCGTTCCTCTGGTTACGTCTATCAGATGACGACGCGCTTCAACGCCCGATTTTCGGGTATTTTTATCCGGCGCTCGGCGGATAGCGGCAAAACGTGGCTACCCGATCAACTCATCGCTCCTATCCATGTTTGGCAGGCCGATCCTCAGGTGCAGGTCGCGGCGGATGGAACGGTTTTTGCCGTATGGTTGGACGGGCCCGACTGGCAGATCAAGCTAGTGAAATCCTACGACCACGGCGCGACTTGGACCGAGCCGGTCGTGATCGCACCGGAGCTGCGCTGGACCGATCATCCGTGGTTGGTCGTTTCGCCCGACGGCCAGGAAGTCTATGTGGGTCTCAATATGGACGACAGCTTCATCGTCGCCTCGCATGACGGCGGGCAGACTTTCGACACGCCGGTGCGGACAAATAGCCGCCCCACTCCAGGCCACTGGTGGGATGCAAACGGAGCCGCCATCGCTCCCGACGGCAGCATCTATTATGCGGTCATCAACTTTTTCCTCGATTACAAAGGACCCGCTGAAATCAATGTCGTGAGCTCGCATGATCGCGGCGCTACTTGGAAGACCACGTTGGTCGATCGCTCGACACCTCCGCCTGGGTGCGGGCAAGTGGCCGGCTGCGACTACGGTTTCCTCTCATCAACTGCCAGCCTGGCCATCGATCAAGGCGGTCTCATCATGCTCCTTTATCACGCCGGGGATAACTCCAAGGCACCCCAACCGATGTGGATCTCTACTTCGTTCGATGGGCAGCACTGGACGCCGAGGGTGCAGGTCTCGCAGTCTAACGAAGAGGCGAGTAACGCCTTTCCAGCCATCGCTGCGGGCAGGGCGGTGAATGACTTTCGAATCGTCTGGCAGGGTGATAACGGCGAGCCGCGCAGCTGGAACACGTTCTATCGCCGCACGACCGACGGTGGCACGAACTGGAGTGAGACGGTGCGGCTATCAGATCGCCCGGACGGTGCGCCCTATAAGTCCTCTGCAGGCTACGCTTTCCCCTACGGAGATTACCTCTCTCTGTCTGTCGATGGCGAGGGCCGCAACCACTTTATCTGGGGTGAGGGAGATAGTTATGATGGGCCAGGCGGAGTTTGGTATACCCGTGGCCCGGGCGACCCACCCTAGCATTACTGCTGAGGGTCACTTCTCGGCTGTGGGCCTAGCCAGGATGTGAAACGCGATAAGACACTCCTCTCTATGATAGGCGTCCGAGGTGCCGACGGAAATTTGCCAACCGAAAATGTCACACGCCACGCCCTTAGCCTCAGTACTACGCGGATAAACCATCAGCGTGCGCGAGATCGATGAAGAGTCTCGACTTGGGTGGTTGCCTCCCCTCACGTTGCGCCATCTTCCGGGCGGAAAGAACCGCCGACCGGTGCACAGACGAATTGCCTGTATCATGGCAACCCGAAAGACCAGCAC
>JBPCLK010000071.1:0-8584 GCA_051003355.1 Chthoniobacterales bacterium
GCCGGCGTGTCTTGCGCGATAGATTGACAAGGGTGATTCGGCGCACTTCCGCGTCATCCTCGGCCGAGACCACGATGTCGGTAAAAGTGTCGCAGGGCTCGGTCGTGCGACGGAATTCCGCTTTGTCCGGAGTGAAGAGCCAGCTGTAGCGAGACTTAGGCGACCGGATGGGGAGATTGGTCGTGCTCCAGCGTGTGCCTTGTTCCAGGTCGCGCACATAGCAGACCGCTCCGATAAGGTCACGGGTGGTATCCGCGCGCCAACGGGTAATATCGAAATCCTGCCAGCGAAGATAGCCGCCACCGGAGTTAGTCACCATGACGGAGCAGTTCCCGTTAGAAAGTAACTGTGTCTTGGGAGTGGAAGTCTCAGCGGTGTGCGAGGCGGCGGCTGACGCTCCGGCGACTGGAGTCACGCGCGGTTGGGGACGTTCCTCGTGCGCTTCGCCAGTCGTGGGCAGGATCGAAGCTGGGATATGCTCGTGCAGCAATGGCTCAGTCGCACGGATGCGGGGATCGGCGTGGAAGCGAGTCCGCACGATTCCATCATGAAGTGCGTTGTCGAAAGCTAGCAGCGACATGCCCTGGTGATGAACCATGAAACACTGCACCGCGATGCCTTCCGCGCCGCCCGGCTCCTTGCGGCGCGAGTAATCGATCGATTCGTAATAGCCATGGTCGCCCACCAAAGCCGCTTCCCCGACGTGCGCGAGGCGGCGGAGATTTTTCACCGCCGCGACAGGCTCGACCCCCAGGGCCAAGGCCGAGGCATAGGGCGCGATGACCAGATCTTTGTCCTGTCCACGTTTTAGGGCCAGGGCTGGAACTCCAAAGGCGTGATATTGATAGACCTGATTGCGATCGACCGCGCTGAAAGCCGACTCAGAGATTCCCCACGGCACTCCCATGGCGTCGCCATAAGCAATCTGGCAGTGGACGGCGTCGTGGCAGGCGCGATCGAGCAGTGAGTTCTCATGCGTGCGGGTGAAGAGAATTGGCATGAGATACTCGAACATGGTGCCGCTCCAGGAGAGGAGGGGAAGGCGACCATAGGCAGATCCAAAGGGGCGGCCTAGCGCCCACCAATGCTCCAGCGGCACCTCGCCACGGGCGATCGCGAGTAGACTCGTTAGGCGGGCTTCGCTGGCCAGGAGGTCGTAGAAGGAGTTATCCAGTCTTCGTTCCGCTACCTGGTAACCAATGGCAAAAATCCGACGTTTTTCGTCGTAGAGAAACCGCAGATCCATCCCGCGCTCGAATTCCCCGGTGCGACGGATGATCTCGTTCAGTCGGCCGAGCTCCTGCCCGGCGTTTTGGGCGGACTCAGTGACCGCGCCCACCAGGACGTCGAGCCAGTCGCGGACGGGTGGGGGAAGGTTCAATTCGTCCCGTCGATTTTGGAAGGCCATGAGAGCCGCCAGTCCGGGTAGGTTAGAAACGGCGATGTTGTTCAGGGAATAAGTCGCGGCCAGTGCTTCTCGTCGGTCTTCATGGGCGGCCGTGCCTAACGACATTAACTGGGGCGGCGCGGCGGCCAGAATCTCCAGCGGCCGAAGATAACGATCGATGACTTCATTCCAGGCCAGGATCTGCTTCTCAATCTGGCGGGGCCAGTAGCCGCGAGGATCGCCCTCGTCGGTAAAGAGCGTTTCCGAGAGCTCCCGGGCGGGTTCGCGCGCGCTGCGCAGGCGCGCGATCACTTCGACCAGATTGACTGGCGGACTCGCGGTCATTCTCTCCAGGGCCAGAAAGGCTGGGGGCAGGTTGGGTTCGTCGGTGGCCCCGGCTACCTGGCCAATGACGTCGAGCGTATCAGCAATCCCGCGCAGGGCGGCTGCATCGAGCAGGGGGCGTCCAGCGAGCTCAGAGCAGCTATTCGAAAAGGTCCAGAGACTCGCGAGCAGGTTGCCGCTATCGACGGTGGAGACGTAGCGTGGATGGAGCGCTTCGAGTTTGCCGATGTCGTACCAGTTTAGAAGGTGGCCTTCAAAGCGTTCGAGTTTTTCCAAGGTCTCGAGGGTGCCGAGATTCCGCGTGATGAGCGCGTTCAGGCTGAGATAACCAAAGTCGTTAGCCGCGACCGTGGCCAGCATCCAGAGACCGATATTGGTTGGCGAGGTGCGCATGAAAATCTCGCGCGTGGGTGTTTCCTGCACGTTGTCCGGGGGCAGCCAATTGGTGTGTTCACCAACGAAATCATCGAAGTAGCGCCACGTCCGGCGCGCGGTCGCGCGCAACATTCTGCGATCCGACGCGCTTAAGATGCCGCCGCGGGCCGTGGTGGCCTTTCGGTTGATCATGACCACGACGAGGGGGAAGAAGGTCCAGAAGAGAAGGAAAGGCGCCGCGGCAATGATGGCGGCCTCGTCTGCGTATGACACCACATTCAACAGCAGGACCGAGAGGCCTGGAATCCAAAGACGGGCGAGGACAAATTGCCGCTCCTGGTTCTTGGCGCGACTGTGCGCGGCCTGGGCTGTTTCCCATTCCAGGAAATGCCGATGCGATCTAAGTCTGCGATAGGCGACGCGCGCGATCGCATTGAGCGAGAGGCCGGCATAGTCGGGCAGGAATAGAATCGTTAGGGCAGAACGCAGCAGGCGATCTCTCGGCTCGCGCCAGAAGCGGGTGCCGGGCGGCGGCGGATGAATGACAATCGCGATGATCGCATTGATGACGGGCCAGAGCAGAAGGCCAGTGACGAGCAAGCTCCATAACGTTGGCTCAGAAGAAAGGACCCATCCGGAGAAGAGGAGCCCGATGATGGAGACCGGGACGAGACTGCGGCGGAGGTTGTCGAATATCTTCCACTGGTTAAAGCCGGAAAGCGAGTTCGGATAGGAACCGCCGTCGTGACCTGGCACGCGTCTCTTCAGCCAATCGATGATTTGCCAGTCGCCGCGCACCCAACGGTGCTGCCGATTCCACCAGGAGATGTAGCTGGAGGGGAAGACATCAAGCAGTTCGATATCTGTCGCGAGTCCTACCCGCACATGACTGCCTTCAAGTAAGTCGTGACTTAGAAGATGGTTCTCGGGAAAGCGCCCTGATAGGACATGGTGGAAGGCCGCCAGGTCATAGATGCCTTTACCATGGTAGCTGCCTTCGCCAGTCAGGTCCTGGTAAACATCGGAGGCGGCATGCGTGTAGGGATCGATCCCGCCGGAATCCGCGAAGATGCGTGAGAACCAGGTCGCGGTCGCGCTCGGCAGCGTCGCGCTGACGCGCGGCTGGATGATGGTGTAGCCGCGCAAAACCTTGCGGCCATCTACGGAAAGGCGCGGCTGATTAAGCGGATGCGAAAGCGTTTCAATAAGGCGCCGCGCGGTTTCGCGCAGCAGTTGCGTATCCGCGTCCAGGGTGATGACGTAACGAATGTCCGCAATGGCCTCACGGTTTCCCTCGCAGAGCAGGTGATCGAGCTCCGGGCCCGATTCACCCATGAGGAATCGATTGAGCTGCTCGAGCTTGCCGCGCTTGCGTTCCCAGCCGATCCAGCGCTGCTCGCTATCGCTCCAGGAGCGCGGTCGATGGAAGAGGAAAAACCGGCCGGGACCGTGACGTTCGTTCAGTTCCGTGATGCCGCGCGCGGCGACTTCGAAATACTCCGCGTCTTCCGGCATGTTTTGCTGAGGCGCGTCGGCAAAATCGCTCAACAACGCAAAGCGCAGATTGGGATCTGAATTCGCCAGGAACCGAATCTCGAGCCGGCCCAGCTCATTCCGAATCGCCGCGGGCGTGGTCAACATCATGGGCACGACCACCATGGTGCGGCAATCGTCCGGAATGCCCGCTTTGCGGTAGGACATCTTGGGCAGAACGCGCGGCGGAAGCAGGGCGGTGACCAGGTAATTCACAGCCAGAACGGCGAGCTCGTTCGCGGGCAGGAGGAGAAACAGGCTGAGGACCGCGCGAATCCACAGCGGCGTCCCGGGGGCCGTGAGCGCGAGAGGGGCACCGACCGCCAGGACTGTCGCGAGCAGGATGTTGCCAAAATAGAAAACGGCCGCGTGCGCGCGTAGCCAACGGCGTTCGATCTCGCGCAGCGGCACACGGCATTTGATCTTGCGCTCGAGGGCGGGCCGACCGCGGTCGATCAAATAGTAGCCGATGTGGCGTTCGACTTCGCTCTCCGCTGCTTCTGCCAGCGCGACCCCGCGCTCGATGATCTCGATCTCAGAAACCTTCGACCAGCGAGAAAGTTGTTCGACGGCGTCGCGATAACGATTGCGGGTTTCGAAATCGACCCGGGCATAGACGCCAGCCGGATCCCTGGTCAGCTCCGCGTCTGCCCGGCTCACCGCCTCGATCAGGTCGCGCCACTGGATTTGCCCGAGTTTCCGACAACTCCCGATGACATTGGAAAGCGACGCCTGCTGCACGGACTGGCGACGGTGTTCCTGTTGCACGACATCGAGCAGCGGCGCGTGCAGCGATCGCTCCAGCCAGCCCGTCACGATCGGCAGCGTGGTTTCCTCGTCGTAGAGGTGCGCGAGCAGCTCGCTGGCAAAGTGCGCCGTGGGCTCAGGATATCGCTCGATCAATTCCTCCGTCATCCTGAGCAGCCGCTCCGGACTGCGGCGTGCAGCCGTAATCAGGCGATTGGCCCAGTAATCGGCTTCTTCGCTGCCGCGCAGCAGTTGCTCCGCCTCGATGGCCAGCGAGCGCAGACCTTCGATCAGTCGCAGACGCAACATCTGAGGCATGGCCCAGAGCTCGCCGATCTTCAGCGTGGCCGTTGCCTGGAAGGCGATGAGGAAATTCTGAATCGTCTCAGCGTCCAGAACGCCATCATTATCCGCGACAATTTCCGACGCGATCCGATAAACTCGCGGCAACCCAGCCTGCGGTCCGCTGGCCACGATGGGCAGCTCGGAGTAATACCTTTTCGGCATGCTTTTCCGGACGTCATTGACCTGCTCCTTGATGAGGTAGGCGTTGTCGAGGAGCCACTCTGCCGAGAGGCCGAAGCTTTGTTGGACTTCCGCTGAGACCTTGAGGCTCGCATCCGTCCATTTGAGAATCCGATCGCTTTCTCGCAGTCGGCTGAGCAACGATTCGCCCTTAATCTTCCCGCCTTCGGTAGTGATTGATTCCCCGAGGCGCGCGGCGCGTTCCGCGAGCCGCTGGCGGGAGAGCCCCTCCCTCCGAAACAAGCGCGCCGTGGGCTCGTAGGGAAAACTCGCCGTCGGATGGAAGGCGAAGGAAACCGATGCGTCGTCCGCGACATCGCGCAGGATTTCCAGAACGCGCGCCGTTTCCTCCGGCGCCGACTCGATCAAAACCATCGTCTCGCCCGGCAGGATCGTCCGATTGAAGCGGGCGCGGCCGAGAAGGTTCGGCCGCTTTTCCAGGATACGCGCCAGGAGCCAGCTCAGCAGGGCGCCACCGCCGGCGAATCCAGCGAGAAGGAGAGCCATCTCCCACGAAGGAACCGCGCCATGGCGTCGCCACTCGCGCCAGAGAAGGAGCGCTCCAAGGAAGAGCCCGATAAGCGCCGAGGCCGCCATTTCGCGAAAAGCAGCGGGATTACTCCGGCGCAGCTTGCCGTTAGGCAGCGCCTGGAGCAGTTCCGACCGATGAAAGCCGGCTCGCTGCAAATTTCCGAGGACAGCGCTCCCGATTTCACGGCTTTGGAAGATGGCGACAAAGACCGCGCCACCGATTCTGGCCTTACCAAATCTCATACAAAGCCGGCAAGATAGGCGAAGATTTGCGCGACAGGAGGAGATTTTCTGAACGCTAGAGAAAACGAGGAAAGCGGGTTAACCGAACACCGCTGGCAGGATGAGGCTGTAGAACGATGCCGCACACGATATTCAAGCGCATGGCGAGTCATCACGATCTGTCTGTCAGAGTTACCAAGATTGAAGCTGCCCAAGCTCAACTTAAAAGCGCAATATGGCTCTGGTTTACAAGAGGTGATCCAGTTGCGGAACGTGCCTGTCCGAGGCGGCGCACGACCTCTATCACCATCTTTGCGAGCGAAGCGCGAAAGAATCCATCCTAAGGGGTTTTATAGAGAAGCAATCGCGTTCGTGGCAAAAACGCCAGTGCCATGCTCGTAATTTCTTGAAGCATGGTCACAAGGACTTGAAGAAATCGACCAGGATCGACCTCGTCTTCGCCGAGGTCCAAATCTTCGAATCCATCTTCTGCCATATGGATTTGACGGAAAAGATGACGCCTTTAATGAGGCTATTTGGGATCAGATTTACGCTTGAGAACCCGGGAGTGCTTATTCCTTCGCATGAGGCGTGGTTTTTGCGTCACCTGACTCGCGACAAGCCTGGAAAGATCAAAGTCGCTGCGCTTGAGCGCAGCGAATTTCTTCATCAGTTGCTCCACCTCATGAACGAGGCCCGAATTGCGCGGTGATTTAGGAGACTTCATTTGGAATCTCCATAATCAAAGCCAACCAACACCTTCCCAATGGTGTTGCTGCTGAATTGTTATGGAAATTAAGAATGGCCAGCGCGGCGGCGACCCATCATCCTGTCCTCCCGCATGGCCAAGGAGAACTGGACGGAGTTTTTGCCTGACGGCTTCGTATTGCAGATTTACATCCACACGTTTTTGGGGCGGGTGGTTGCCTTTTCCGTCTCACTCGTTTGCGATGATAAATGCGTGACGCGCTACGACACGGCCCACGGCTTCGCTCATCGGGACGTTTTGGGCATGAAAAATGGTTTCCTGAGAAAGATACATTGTGATAATTTGAATTATGGGGAGGCGTTTCGGTATGCGCGAGACGATCTGTCAAGGAACTTTGCCAAGCACTATGATTACTACCGGCAGCACTAGACCACGGCTCGGCTCAGAGGAGGATATGGTTCTGCATGGCTTTCACCGCTCCTCCCTAGAGGAGCTGGCGAGGTATGGGAAGCATACCAAGCGAGAGGGGCTGTTTTCCGTGACCGTTGGAATCGCGATCCGTGGGCTTCGGACTCTGCGGAAAAGAAAGGTTACACCGCGCCCGCAGGAGTTTGTTTCGGTTTGGCAAATAGTGGGAGGGACTTCACTTGTTTGCCGTCAATCGTCAGAGCAACCGTATATTTCCCAAACGCCGGAAACATCAACATTTGAATACGAGCTACAAGCTGCAACACGTGCTCGTCTGAGCGCTCGTTAAATTCAACGGGAAGCTCGAATGGTGGGCAGAGTTCCTGCGCTTCAGGCGTTAAGAAAACGATTTTAACCAGCGTCTGTCCGGCCGCTCCAGGCCCGAGTCTTATCTTTGCCACCACGGTCAATAAGGCTTGGACGATAGGAACACGATCAGAGGATATTGTGTCGAATACGCCTAGCAGGCTGAGCATTCCGCCGCTTTCGTGCGCCGCTTCACAGAGTGCAAATATGTCGACTTCCATGCTTTTCTTCTATACAGTCCAGCCGTGGCAAGGCCAGATGTAAATAATGACGCTCTTGAGCACGTCGAGAAGATCACAGACTCGACCCGCGACAACGGCGAAGATTTGCTGGAATCCGAAGACCTAAAGCGCCAGCTCCGCGAAGCGCGGGAGCGTGTCGGCTTACCCAAGCCAAGCGGCCAAGAGTCGGTCTAGCAAGCCGGAGAAGTTTGGTTCCTTGCGCTTGGCGCGCCGCACGTTCTTCGCGGTCAATGTGACGTTGTAGGCTTCTTTTCCCTCTGGTTTTCTGCCAGAGCCCTCCCGTTTCCCACCCCATTTCGCTGTCTTAGCACTTGAAATAATATCCATATTGTTTTCTTTACAAGCTTGATTATATGCGCATAGTGTCATGTAGTCAATTACCGATATGGGAAACAAATCAGCATCGAAAAACAGGCTTTAGTTTTGGCGGCATTGCGTGAAGGCGCTCCACTCAACGCGGTCACGAGAATGTTCAGCGTGAGCGTTCACACCGTTCTGTGCGTCGTCCGCGAAACGGGTGAATTCTTCGCGGATTACATGGCCCAAAACTTTTGCGATCTTCCCTGCGAGCGCGTCGAATTGGACGAGCAATGGCAATACCTGGGGTGCCACAAGGGCCGCATGGTCGAGCCGAAAGAGGGCATGGGCGATTTCTGGCTGTGGGCGGCAATCGACAGCGACACGAAAGTTGTTTTCTCGCATCTCATCGGCAAGCGGAATTGGATTACCGGCGACTCGTTTATCAAAGACGGTCGCAAGCGCGTGAGCGGCCCGGTCCAGATCGCGACCGACAACTTGCCCGCATACCCGTTCCACATTCGGACGCACTTTGGTTACGAGGGATATTCTTACGGCACGGAAACAAAGATTTTCGGCGAGCCTCAACTACCAGACGGCACGCTGGCACGCTTCGGACGCAATGAAGGCGTCCGCAAGATGGTGACAGCGGAGCGCCAAGCGGTAGTCGGCTCGCCGGACTTAGAAAGCCTCACCACGAGCCATATTGAGCGCGCGTTTTTGACTGTGCGACAGGAACTAAAGCGATTTCAGCGCAAGGGACTCGGCTACAGCAAAGACCTTGTGACGCACCGGCTGGCGGTCGCGCTGCATTTCGGCATCTACAACTTCGTGCGTGTTCACAAGACGCTTGAAAAACCATAATCATTCAGCAGCAACACTTTCCCACTTTATATG
>JBPCLK010000072.1:0-5857 GCA_051003355.1 Chthoniobacterales bacterium
GCTTACGCCTCCTTTCTGCGGAGCGGCTTCCCCGTCCTGCCGTTGGCGGGCGTAGTGTGGATCCCTAATGATCATTTTCGGATTATGGGTATTTTGCCCAACCCGAAAATGATCTATTCGCCGAGCAAGAACCTCGACCTTTATCTCGGTGCAGAGCTAGCCGGGGGATCTTTCCGGACCGACCGCAATAGCAACATCCGGCCGGGCAAATTGAACGGAACCCAGGTAGATTTTAGCGATTATCGCGCGGGTGTTGGCGTCGCTTACAACCTGAATAACCATGTGACGTTCGATCTCGGCGCGGGTTACTCGATCCAGCGGCAGTTTCACTTTGGCCGGGCCGGCGAGACCTATCGCACAGATCCTTCGCCCTACGTGCGCGCCTCGCTTAACGCAGCCTTTTAGGCGATGTCAGGTGCGGGGTTCGTTAGTTAGATTCCTTCTCATCTTTGCCGCCCTGGCTGGCGGGGTCAGAGCCGAATCTCCTCGGGGACAGCTCAAATCGTCTTCCTCGTTGCCACCGCTTGACCTGGCCAGACTGAAGAGCGGTGAGATTGTCGTGGAGCGGGGAGCAGTCGGTGAATTCTCGCGCGGCGTCCATCTGCAAGCGTGCTACTTCGTTCATGCGCCGGTCAAAGCGGTAGGCGATGCCTTGCTCCACTCGGACTCGTTCTCACCTTTTGACCCCGACGTTCGCCTCTACCGCGAATACTCGCTGCCCGGCCAGGCCAGCGATTTCTCCAGTCTCCGACTGGACCATTCTGTGCGAGACGACCAGTGGCTGCTCGCACGCAGCTCTCAGGTGGCCAAAGGCGGTGGCGATATCGATGACCTTCACCTAATGAACAAAGAAGCTTCTCTCCTGAGCCAAAAGCCCGCTAACGAAGCCTGGAGGGAGATCCTGCAAAGTCGCAGTGAGAGCTTGAGCAAAGGTGGCCTGACTAGCCTCGCGCCCTATCAAGCAGGCGGGAGCATCTCACCTGGCTCCGAGTTCCGCGGGCTTATCACTCTCGCGCCTAAAGCAGTGCAACATTTTCAACCGGTCCTCAAGAAGGGACCATTTCGTCCCGGCGGCGACGCCGGGAGCGAAACCGTCGCCTTTTGGGAGGCCACCAAGGTGCGCGATCATTCAACTTTGCAGCTCGGTTTCGCCACCGCGCAGAAGACGGCCGAATCGTGGCAGATCGCCAGCTGCGTTTATTATCCTTCGGACACCTACTTCATGTCGCTGGATCTCTACCAGCTTTGGCCGATCGACGGCGGCACCTTGGTCTGGCAGGTCAGTTTCGTCTCCGCACCTTTCCGCACTTATCTCGGCGGCGCCGATCGTTTCATTGCCGGTAAGCTCATGACCGAGGAAACAACCAAAACCATTAAACGCTTCCGTGCCGCCGTTGGAAAACGAAGGTAACCAGTGATTATCACTCCTAGCCTTATGGGAAAATCTCTGGATCAGTTTATCGCGTAGCCGCATGGAGAAGGTGATTGCCGGTAGGGTGGGCGTCTCGCCCGCCGCGCGACGTATCTTACCTCAAGGTCTTTTCACAATTCCCCAGCTCGAAACTAGCCTAATCTATGGTGATCGGGTGTCATCATCCGCGACTTCTCGTTTCCCGCCGAACACGTGAAGCAACAGGTCTTGTCGGGAGCGCGGATATTCGCGGCAACCGGACCGTAGTGGTGGTAAGCGGCGGGAAGGTGGCTAACCTCGACTCCCGCAATCTGGGAAGCGTCTGTGGTAAGGCCTTCCAATGCTGGCGCACCGTCGACCTCGACAAAGGCCTTACCGTCGGCCCAGGAAGCGACCAATTTGTTCAACGCGCACATCCCGCCGCTAAGTCCCGAGATGGGCACTCTCTGAGAAATGCGCGCGAGCACGCCTACTTCATCATCGAGATTCTCTATTCCTGAATTCGCTTCAGCAATAAGGCTGCGCAGAAGAAAGTCACCACAGCACCCAGAAGGAGGAAAACGAGATCGCCGCCGTAAAATTCCGGTCCGGCCCGGTACAGATTTACCAGACGGAAGGCGCGGCAAAAATGCGTGAGCGGAAAACACTCCGAGAGATAACGAATGGCCTGTGGAAGCTGGTTGAGCGGCGCGAAGGCTCCAGACAGGACAAAGACCGGCAGGAGGAAAAAGACAGAAAGCTGGATAGCCTGTGTTTGTGTTCGTGAAAAGGCCGAGATCAGC
This sequence comes from Chthoniobacterales bacterium, assembly GCA_051003355.1. Taxonomy (GTDB): domain Bacteria; phylum Verrucomicrobiota; class Verrucomicrobiia; order Chthoniobacterales; family UBA10450; genus Palsa-1392. The sequence continues at coordinate 2,194 of JBPCLK010000072.1, forward strand.
ACGCCCAAACCTAACGAACACAGGAGAAAGAGAAGGCAAATAAGGGCCAGGAGAAGATGGCTATGAAATTTTACCTGGAAGTGCCAGCCAGCCACTACGATGACCACAAGAATAAGGAAGATCGAGATAGCCAAATACGGCAGGATCTTTCCGATGACAATCTCCCCGCGCCTGAGCGACGTGACCATTAGTTGGTAGAGAGTGCCGGACTCTCGTTCGCGCGCGATTGTACAAGCCGTAAGAGTGACGGTCAGTAATTGCAGGATAAGCCCAATGACCCCTGGCACGACGTAATCGATGAAGCGTTGGCGCGGATTGTAGAGAATCTCGGTCTTAACTCCCCACTGACTCATGGCAGAGACAAACTCCTTCCTCACCGTGACTGGCAGTTGCTTAGCCAGATCGATCACGTTCTCGGGCAGATTCTCGACAGTCGTATCGAGTTGCTGCTTCTGAAATTTGCCCAGGCTTTCCTGCACGCGGCCTTCCAATTCCGTGGCCGTGTTCGTGTCACTGCCGTCGAGATAGAGTGGAATCGGGGTGGGGTCGCCGTTTTTGAGACTCGCGCCCCAGCCTTGGGGGATGATGAGTGCGGCCTGCACATGGTTTTGCAACAACTGCGGATGACCGTCGATGCCGTCTGCCATTTTCCAGCGAAAAGTCGTTTCCGAGGTGAGCTGTTTCACGAATTGCTCGCTGGCTGGCGAGTGATCGCGATTTTCAAGCAAGGCCGGCACGTTGCTGGCGCCCGCGACTTCGAAAGCATGCCCAAAGATGAGGGTGAAAACGGGCGGCAGAATGAGCAGCAGAACCAAGATGCGCCAGTCGCGATAAATGTGGATGAATTCCTTCATCGCCACGCTGCTAATCGCCTGCAGGGAAGGAATCTGCATCAGCTGAGCGCCTCCCGTTTTAACATGGCATCGTAGCCCTGCGAGTAGGCGGTGAAGACATCTTCCATGTCCGGCTCCGCCCAGCGATGTCCGAGCAGGCGAATATCCTCAAAAGGCCAGGCGCGTTCCCATTCGGCGAGCAAGACCTCCGCTTCCGGCGCATAGAGCCGCAGGCTGCCGCTGCGCAGAGAGACACCGAGAATCCCGGGCGTTTCGCGTAGCCTAACGAGCGCCGGCATGGCCGGCTTGGCGTCGAGCTCCAGTAACCGCGCCTTGAAGGTGGCTTTCAGAGCGCGAGGCGAGGCCTTGGCCAGGAGACGGCCTTCGTGCAGGAATCCGACTTCTGTGCAGCGCTCCGCTTCATCCATGTAATGCGTGGTGACGAAGATCGTGATGCCCGCATCGCTCAGATTGTAAAGCAGATCCCACATCTGCTGGCGATGCACCGGGTCGAGACCGGAGGTCGGTTCGTCGAGAAAAAGCAGAGGCGGCTCGTGCACCAGCGCGCAGCCAAGGGCGAGCAATTGCCGCATGCCGCCGGAGAGGCTGCCCGCGGCGGTGTCTCGTTTCCGGGTCAAATCCATCTGCCCAAGCAGGCGCTCGATCCGCCCCTCGACTTCGTGCGAAGGAACCCGATAGGCACCAGCAAAAAAGCGCATGTTCTCAAGCACGGTCAGGTCGGGGTAAAGACTGAATTTTTGCGCCATGTAGCCAAACTTGCGGCGCACGCTGTAGCGATCCTGCCAGACGTCCGCGCCCTCGATGGTGGCGTGTCCGCTGGTCGGACGCACCAGTCCGCAGAGCATCCGCATAGTGGTCGTCTTGCCGGCGCCGTTGGCTCCCAGGAAACCGAAAATTTCTCCGCGATGGATTTCCAGGGAAAGGTCGCACACCGCCTGTACGTCGCCGTACGACTTCGTGAGGCCACGCAGCGAGATGATCGGTTCGCTCATGCCAATGATTCGATCCGAGGCGCGTTCATCCGCTCTCTCAGTAGGGAAAACCGCCTGCTTTTCAAGGCGCAACCTGTCGTATGAGCGTTGACAGCCCGCCCGACCGTTCAACGTTTATCCGCAACCGCCATGCACTCTCCGAAATTGCCTTCTCGTCTCGTTCTCGCTTTCCTTCTCGCGCTTCTAGGGCCGGCTGCGCTCCGGGCCGCCGACCCTGTCTCGGAATTAGCTTCCTTTTCCGTCTTTGGAAAAGTCGACCTGGCCCAGCTAGCCAAGGGCGAAATAAAAACCGCCAACGGTGCACCGATGAATACGCCGCGCTATCTCTCGGCCCAAAGTTGCTTCGTAATTCCACAGCCACCGGAGAAGATCATTGCCTCGATGAAAAGATTCGACCCGACTGCGCATCGGGAGCTTAAGGTTTTTCTGCATTCCGATCTGCCGGCTTCGCCTTCGGCGTCGGATTTCTCCAAACTAAAGGAGCCGCCGGACAACAATGCGGTCAAGGCGCTGACCGCCGCGACAGAGAAGATGTCGCCCCAACTGCAAATCAGTCGCGCGGAAGCGCAAAAGTTTTCCGCCGGGCAGCCCGTGTTCGGTTTCTGGGTCGACGTGCTGGCGGGACGCGCGCAGAGTTTCGTCCAGGGCGGCGCGTCCGCAGAAGCACCCTACGATCACGCCTCGGGCGGAGTGCAGCCGAAGAAGGAATTTTCAGGGCTCGTTAGGCAACAGGGCAAGCTCAACGGTCAATTCGGCAGTTTCCTCGAAAGCACCGGCCTGCTGGACGGCAAAGGTTCTCTCAAACCGGAGCTCTACTGGGAATTGCTGGAAGTGGAGGACGAGGGCGTGGTGACCCTAGGCGCCTCCTACAATCGCTCCGCCCCGGGAGGCGGCGCGATGCTGGCCGACGGGCTCTACTATGCGAGCGGCGGCTACAATGTCGCCCTCACACTCTACCAACTTTGGCCCATCGAGATCGGCGGCCGCGCCTCGACGCTCGTCTGGCGCGGTGATTTGGTCTCGTCTGATACGCTGGCCGATCTCCACGGTATCGAGCGGCTCGCCTCAGAATCGGCCATGCGCAAAGATATTTTAAAGGCGGCCACGCTTTTTCAACGCGAGAATAGCCGATGACCTCACGCTTCCTTCTCCTGGCCGGTTTACTCTCGAGCGCCCTGGCGGTTCCTCTCCTGGCCGGTGATGACAAACAGATTTCCGCCACTACACAGAACGAAGTCGTGGAAGAGCCCTACGCGTTTTCGGGTGAATTCACCATCCAGCAGGCCTACATCGGAAGCTCCGACGTGCAGCGCGGCAACCGGAGCGTGACCAACTTCGACGAATACTATTCCAACATCGATTTCATCTACACTCCTCGAGTCAAATTCGGCATTCTGCGGCTCGGCGCGCAATGGGAACGCTATTCCTTTGGCTTCCCCAACGGCGGCCAGCAGCTCCCGAACACGCTCCAGGCCATCAATTCGATCGGAGGGCTCGACACGAAGTTTTCCGATTCGATTTTGGTGCGCTTCGAAGCACAGCCCGGCTTCTATGGCACCAACTTCGACCAGATCGACGGCGATTCATTTAACGTCCCCTTCGTGCTCGGCGGCACCTACATTTACAGTCCGGAAATCCAACTCGTCTTCGGCGTCGGGGTGAATTTTCAGAGCCGTTTCCCCGTCCTACCGGGCGGCGGGATTCGCTGGAAATTTGCACCGAACTGGGTGCTCAACGCCGTTCTGCCGACCCCGCGCCTCGAGTATCAGGTGAATCGCAACTTTACCGTTTTCGCGGGCGCGGATATCAAGGCAAACA
>JBPCLK010000073.1:0-3471 GCA_051003355.1 Chthoniobacterales bacterium
GAAGCGCGGTTTTCGCGACTAGGGTTGGCCTGCGCGATTCCTGAGGACCGTCGCTCGGGGTGTCTAAAGCGCGCTAAAGGACGAGGGTCGTGTCGGGAAGGCAAGTGGGCGTTCTGCTCATTGCCGCGCTTAAATTTTGCTGGCGCGGGCACTGGTTCCGCTGTGCATTATGGAATGAGCAAATACGCACGCGCTCTTTTTGTCGTTCTGCTGGGGCTGAGTCCGTGGGTCGTTGCGCAGGGGAGCGACTCCCGAGACACACCCCTAACCGATCGCGTGACTTTGGCGGGGGAGCGCGGGCTGGCGAATGCCGCCGTGTCTGAACGAGCGTCGTCCCTTCGCTCGCTGAGGAGCGCCTGGGTCGGGCCTGAACCAATTTCGCTCACGGACTCGCGAGCGTTCTCGTTCCCGTCTGTTTTCGGTTGGGTGCAGGCCACGCCGGCGGACTCTCTGCCGGCTTTTACGCCGAATCCCTCCATGCCAGTGACCTCGGTGGCTGCGCGTTCGCAGACAAAAGAACCCGCGGCGACGGATTTGCTTCCGAAATTTGATTATTTCGGCGGAGAGGTGGGAGCTTTCTACGGAAGATCAACGGGCGGTTCAAAGCGCGAGGTGGAGGCTGGCTATATCATAGGCGAAATTGTCGACGGCAACACGCACATCCGCGTGGGTGCATCCTATGAGCGCTCCACCGGTCGCGGTCCACGGCTGGCGCCATAGGGGCAATCGAGCCTCTGAATTCTGTGTAGCCCGCGATTTTTCCTATGAAGCGGGTTTTTTCTTTTCAGGAATCATGGTGGCTTGCCACGCGACCGCCTGCCACTTGTCGCTGCGCTTCAGGAAGGTGCCGGTGTTGAGATAATCCTGAGCGGTCGTCTCTCCGCCTTTCGTGGTGGTTCCGACCAGACGGAAGGCGACGATGGCCGTATCGCCGTATTGTTGAATACGGATGTCTTCCGCGGTGAAGATCGTTTCTTCGCTACCCGGCTTCGCTGGGCCTTCCTCTTTCACTTCCTTCATGATGTCCGCTTTGCCCAGGCGTCGGCCGGCCGAAGCGGTGTAGATCAAATCTTCGGCCCAGAAGCGATCATGTATCGCGGCGTCGTTCCGACTGGCGCCTTCGAGAAAGTCTTTCAGCAATTTGGTCAGCTCAGGCGCGTCGGGAGCAGTTTGCGCCGGCAGGCCGCTGGTCAATAAAATGGTCGTCAGGATGGCGAAAAGGATTCTTTTCATATTTGATCTTACCTATAGGCACAGACCGTGTCAGCGCTTCTTTGAAATCCAATGGCGACCTCCTCGCGGTCGTTGAGCCACAGACAATCGGTGCTCATGGTGCGCAACCGCGAGGGAAACTTTTGGATTCGCTCGACTTCCCGTCGCTCTCCTAGATAATGGGGCATGCTGCAAAATCTCTATCCCTACTTGCTCACGATTCACAGCTGGTTGCGTTGGATAGTTCTCCTGGCGGCGGTGGTGGCAATTCTGGTTGCGTTCTCTGGCTGGAGTGGGAATAGGCCGGCGTCGGCCACTCTACGGCGCTGGGGCGGGATTTTTGTCGGTTTCATGGATCTCCAGTTGATCCTCGGATTGCTTCTCTATTTTGGCGCCAGCCCCGTGACCCGCGCGGCTCTGGAGAACTTTGGGGCTGCCATGAAAGTCAAGGAATCCAGATTCTTTGCCGTAGAGCATCCGACGTTCATGATCCTCGCCCTCGTTGCGGCGCACATAGGCTCGGTCATGGCCCGTAAAGGCAGCACGAACGCCAAGCAAAATCGCGGACCGGCGATCGCTTACACCATCTCGTTGCTTTTGGTCCTGGGCGGGATGCCGTGGTGGCGTCCGCTGTTCCGAATGTGAGGTGGGGCTTTCCGAGGTTACTTGTCGGTCGCGGCGGCGGTCGGCATATCGTAGGCGAGATCGACCACCGGATCGATCTTCCAACGATCGGCCACTGCTTCAAGTTCGGGGTTCAGCGACCAGCGATCAGGCAACGCTTCGCCCTGGTAGTCGGGGTTCGCGCCCTTAAGGCTCATGCAATTAGTGTTGTCGCCTATTTTAGCGATCTCGGAGAGCTCTTCGGCGGTCAGCGTGACGTCCGGCAGGCTGGCGAGTTCCTCGACCTTCGCCTCGACGGTTTTCGCGCTCAGGCCGGGTTCCTGGATAAGAGTTGGAACAACGCATTCGACGGGAGCGTGCTGGAGATTCCAGAGGCAGGAGAGCTGCAACATCGTTAAGCCGTGACCGGTGGCAATAGCGCGCATCTGTTCGATTTTCTCCGCGCCAGCCTCGACCCAACCGGCGGGCCGAAATGTGCGATGATCGCGCGGCGCGAATTGATGACCCGGTTTGACATCGTCATGGAAAAGGCCGCCGTAATCGACCACACGAGTAATGACTTTAACCCCGCTTTTTGCCGCTGCTGGCAGACTCAGGCTACCGGGCCAGGGTTCCAGCGGATTCAGGATGACCATGGCCCAATCGAGCAAACCCTGGAACCGTTCAAGGCTGAGGATGAGATCGAGAGTGAATCCATTGGCCGGACCCGGCGCAATCCCGAGCTGAGTCGTCAGGCCGCCATCTTTTAATTTTTCCATGCCTTTCCAGACGATGTCGCTGGTATAGCCAATGGCATCGGGATTATGCAGGAGGAGAAGGTCGAAGCGATCCGCGCCACAGCGCTCGAGAGATTTTTCGGTCGCCGAACGCAGGTAGCTGGCATAGTCGACCGGCTTGCGCAGGGTGGGGCTGGTGAAGCGAGGAAAGCCTTTCGAGCCTTCCCGCTCGCCCTCGTAAAAGTCATGCCCGATGGCACCGACGAGGCAGTAGCTATCACGTGGCTTGCCTTCGAGCGCACGGCCCAACAGGGAATCGGCATCGCCAGTCCCGTAGACATCGGCCGTCATGAAAGTGCGAATGCCTTTCTCGTACGCGAGATCGATGAGGGCGAGGAAACGTTCGTCCGGAATCGGTTCGCCGAAGTGCATAAAACGGCCACCGCCCCACATTCCAAAAGCTGCTCTGGTCAATTGCATCGGCGGGTAGGATAGAGCGAAGGATCGCGTTCTCCAAGTGCTCCGCTCCGCTGACCCAGGCTGCGGAGCTTTTGGAGGCTCCCGAGGTTCAGTCCTGCGCGAGGCTGGGACAAGGCCTAACGAATACAGGTTCTGGCAGGACGCCAGGAGCGGAAGCGGCCGAGCCTGTTCGACCGAGCGCAATTTGAAAATGATTCGGCTCGCGGTCGAGAAACTTCCCGCGTCCAACTTCGCCAACGGATTCTCTATCGCGCACAGCGACTTGGCCACGAACCGTCGCGACATGCGGGCGGCTTTCGATTTCCATTCCTTCGAAGGAAAGGTAATCGAGATTTATCTGGTGGGTCTGGGCAGAGATCTCGCCGCGATAATTGGGATCGTAAACGACCAGGTCCGCGTCCGCGCCCAGTTGGATGGCGCCGTTACGCTCATGCGAAAG
>JBPCLK010000074.1:0-23384 GCA_051003355.1 Chthoniobacterales bacterium
ACATAGTCCTGAGCCGGCGGCGAAGCCTGCGTGCATAAGCCAGAAGGTCGTGGTCGACATGGTCCGGTAATAGCCGCCGACCCAGCCGACCATGCTATTGGCGAAGAAGAAGGCCAGGTAGTAGAGCCCGATGACGGTGGCGTTGATTGCTTTGGGCGCATACTTGGCGAAGAGCGCGAGGCTTACCGGCAGCAGATGCGCGAAGCCGATGCTGTTGACGACGTGGAATGAAACCGGCCAGAAGAGACCGATCTTGTGGCCCGTCCTCTGGCTCGCCGCGGCCATGAAGAGGCAAAGCATCCCGCCAATGGAAAAGATGGACCCGATGATGAGTTTGGTCACTTCGTCCGGCTCACGCCAGTGCTTTCCGTACCAGCGGTAGAAGAGCGCGACCAGGGCGAGGAAGCTCACACTAACGATGGCGTCGAGGGTGACGAGCCAGGTGGTCGGTAGCTTCTCCCCCATGAAGACAAGGTCGAATTGCTGATCGCCCCAGACGAGATAGGCGTTGAAGATCTGGTTGTTAGGCACAATGGCCACGGCCAGGACAGGAATAAGGAGGATGAGGGCGATGACTGCGCCCCAATCGCGCCGGGAAAGTTTGGCCCGTGGCGCGGCAGTCACGGTGTGGTCTTCTGATTCTTCGCCGTGCAGGTACTTCTGACCGGCGAGATAGATGCCGGTGGCGAGAAGCATGCCGACGCCGGCGGCGGCAAAGCCATAGTGCCAACCATAGACCTCGCCGAGCGTTCCTACGATAAGCGGTGACGCGATGACGCCCGCATTGATCCCGAGATAAAAGATCTGGAAGGCATCTGCGCGACGGAGATCATCGGGCTTATACAGTGAGCCGACTTGGCTGGCGATGTTGCCCTTGAACATCCCGCAGCCGAGGACAAGACAGAGCAGTGCGAACAGAAACGCGCCTTCGAAAGCCATCAGAAAATGCCCGGCGGCCATGGTCAACGCGCCCAGAAGAACGGTGCGACGCCGGCCGAGCAGGCGGTCAGCGAGGAAGCCGCCGAAAATCGGGGTAAGGTAAACGCAGGCAGTATAGCTACCGAAGATGGCGGAAGCCAAAGCCTGACCGCTGATCCCGCCGTAGATCCGGCTGAAGCCGTCGAAACCGACGACGTGCTCGAGGTGGCCGGGCAACAGGAGATACTTGACCATGTAAAGGACCAGCAGAGCCTGCATCCCATAGTAGGAGAAACGCTCCCACGCCTCGGTGAAGGCGAGATACCAGAGCCCGCGTGGGTGCCCGAGAAAATCGGGCTTGTGCTCTTCACCGGTAACCGGAGCGGCGTCTTCAGGTTCAGCGGTGGCGGTCATCTTCCCTCCAGACTAACGATTATGAGTGCGGCCTGTAAATGGCGTAGTTTCGGTTTGGTAACGGGCCGTCGGCTCCCCTAGATGAAGGCGGCTTCACGGGAAATGTGCCGGCGACACTTTCGTCAGGGCGTCTTCGGAGAGGGCGCACTGGGGCTGGCCTGCAACTGTTGGCGAGCCGCCTGCGCCTGCGGACTTAGCGGAAACTTTGTCACGAATTCGCGCGCGGCAGAAGCAGCGCGGTCCTGGTCGTGCAGGAATTGGGCGAAAAGGCTGATCTGGTTGAAGAGACTATTTTCGTGCTGCGGATTTTGCTTTTGGGCGAGCTGATATTGTTCGAGCGCTTTTTCGGGTTGCCCAAGGAAGCGGTAACAATTTCCGAGGTCGGTGCGCACATCAGGATTGTCGGCTCCGAATTTGATCGCCTCTTCGTAGTGTTCGATCGCATGCGGCCAATTTTGCTGATCGTAGTTCCAGTTCCCCAAGGTCCGGGCCGCGTCGACCGGCGACATTTGCGAGACGTTAGGCGGAGCCCCTGGGGCCGGGGCTGACGTTGGGGACGCAGCCGGTGCCTGAGCGGTCGGCGGGAGAAGAAAGTTCTCGATTTCGGGTGATGGCGAGTTGGCAGCGCCTCCACGCATGATGAGCCACATCATGCCGCCGCCCAGGCCAAAGGCGAGCAGGAGAAGGAACGGGACGGACCACTGGATCCGCTGTCCGGGCGGCGATGATTTCTTGCTCGACTGGGCCATGAGAGAATGGAGTCGGCTCGCCGGGGCTTTCAACCTCGACGGCTGACGCGCGCAACGATTGTCATGTCGCTGAGGTTGGCAGGCTGTCGCGAGAAAGTCGGGCACGATGAGATCCTCGCGAGAGAGCTCCCAACGATTGAAAGCAAAGCACTCCGCGCAACGCGAACCAGCAGGTTACGGGCTGTAGCTTCTGGCAAAAGAATGGCAATGAGCTTGCCGTTAAATTTCGCATCGGCTATGCGGAGCTGCATGAATCACCTCCGCAAAATTGGACTGGCATCGTTTCTTTTTCTGGGGTTGGGCCTGGTCAGCGGCGCGCTCCCGCAGTCGGCCACTGGCTTGAATCCGGATACGGCGGCCACGGTGGCCTTGGCGTGCTATGGGGTGGGGCTCGTTCTCGCCTTGATAGCCTTCATCCAGTCTCGTAAAGGCCAGAGCCTCGATAGCATGACGAAATTTCTCGCGCGGGCGCCACTCGGGTTGGTGACGATCGGCGTTTTGGTTTTTCTCCTCAAAGCTGTCACAGGATTGTAGAGGATGGGCATCGCTTCTTCAGGCAGCGGCCTAGTGACAGAAGGCGCCTGCGCTTCATCCATCCCGGTTCTGCCTAACGACTTAGGTCGAGCATGCGGCGGATCGGAAGTTCCGCGCGCGCCCGGAGAGGCTCGGGGAGAACGATTTCGGGCTGGAGATTCCGGAGGGCGGCGTGCGCTTTTTCCAGAGTGTTCATCTTCATAAACCGACACTCGGCGCAGGCGCACCGCTCGGTCGGGCCCGGGATGAAGGTCTTCCCGGGAATCTCTTTTTTTAGTCGGTGCAGCATGCCGGCTTCAGTCACTACGATGATCTCCTCCGCGGGCGACTCCTTACAATAGGTGACCATCTTTTCCGTCGAGCAGACTTCATCCGCGAGCAGGCGCACGGCGTAGGGGCACTCGGGATGAGCCACCACGGGTGCGCCCGGATACTCGGCGTGGATGCCGGCGATGCTGCGGGCTGTGAACTCGATGTGGACGTAACAGTTACCCTGCCATAGGTCCATGGGCCGGCCCGTGCGCTCGATGACCCAGGCACCGAGATTTTGGTCCGGCACGAAGAGAATATTTCGATCGGCAGGCGCAGCGCGCACGATTTTCTCGGCGTTGCCACTGGTGCAAATCACATCGGAAAGCGCTTTGACGCCGGCGCTGCAATTGATGTAGGCGATGACGTAGTAGTTTTTGTCAACATGATCCTTGAGGAATTGAGCCAGCTTCTCGGGCGGGCAGGATTCCGAAAGGGAACAACCGGCGTCGAGATCAGGCAGGATGACCTTCTTCTTCGGGTTGAGGATTTTCGCGGTCTCGGCCATGAAATGAACGCCGCAAAAGAGAATTACCTCGGCATCGGTTTTGGCTGCCTGGAAGCTCAGGCCTAACGAATCGCCGACAAAATCGGCCACGTCCTGGATCTCTGGGACCTGGTAGTTGTGCGCGAGGATGACGGCGTTCTGCTCCCGCTTGAGCGCCTTAATTTCTTCCGCCAGGTCGAGACCGAAATTTACACCGACACTTACCATCGACTAATATCGGCGCATCCCATGAGTTTACAAACCAACGACAGGCAATATCGGCTCGGATTTATCGGCGGCGGCAAACTGGCAGGCTCCGTCATGCGCGGACTGGTGCGGGCGAAGTTTTGCCCGCCTGAGCAAATCTTGGTGAGCGAGCCGAACGCGACCGCGCGGACGGCGTTGGGGGAGGAACTGGGTGGAATTGGGTTAACGGCAGAGAACGCAGAGGTTGCCGAGAGGGCGGAAGTGATTTTTATCGGAGTGAAACCCGGCGTGGTGTTGAATGTGATTGCCGGGATGTCGCGAGGAATTGAGGGTAAGCTGGTTGTTTCGCTAGCCGCGGGAATCCGGGTCGCGAGCATGGAGGAGAAAGGCGAGGCGCGTTTCATGCGCGCGATGACCAACACCCCGGCCGCGGTTTGCCAGGCCGCCACCGCAATTGCGCGCGGGTCGCGGACGACCGACGAAGACATGGCAATGTTGCACCGGATTTTTTCTTCCATCGGGACAGTCATTGAAGTGAAGGAAGCGCAAGTTGACGCAGTGACCGCGCTGGCCGGCAGCGGGCCGGCTTTCGTCTACACCGTGATCGAGGCCTTGGCGGTCGGGGGCGAAAAATGCGGTCTGCCCGCCGAGGTGTCGTTAGGCCTGGCCACCCAGACGGTGCGGGGTGCCGCGCAACTTGCCTTGGAGAGCGGTCGTTCTCCGGAAGAGCTGCGGAACATGGTGATCACCCCTGGTGGTACCACGGCCGCCGGCCTGGCGCGGATGGAAGAAATCGGGAGCGCGGCGGGTTTGACCGCGGCGGTCGAAGCTGCGAGCGCGCGGGCCGAAGAGTTAGCCTCGGATCACTGAGGTGGCGTGCTGATGTCGTAGACTTCGACCAGACCGACGCCAGTTCCTCCGCTCACGCCTTGCACGATAGCCGTATAAGGGCCCGGATTGAGGGTGGCGAGAAGGGCCGATTCCTTGATGTTTTTCGGCGCCAGATTCTCGGCACTAATCGCGTCGGCGTTCGCGCCGTTCTTCCAATCGTCGTTCGATTTCAGGAGCGTGCCGTTGCTGTCGTAAAGTTCGAGCAGGGGATCAGCGAGAGGAACCGCTATGCCAGCTGCGCTTAACGACGGTCCAATGGCTCGCACCACGACTTCCTTGGCGTCGGTTCCGCCGAGGATGACGCCCCCGATAAGAACATCGTCGCCTCCCAGGACTTCACCGCGGGTCGAGATGTTGCCGGTCCGGGCGCCGTTGTCGCTCAGATCATAAAGCTCGAAAAGACCGAGTCCCGTGGTGGGCGGTGACTGTGCGTTGGAAAAGCTCTCCACGGCCACCGTGTAAGCGCCCGGCGCGAGGGTCAGATAGAGCGCAGATTCGCGGCTGTTCGACGGATCGAGGTGGTAGCTCGAGATGGTTTGAGAGTTGGCCGCATTAAACCAGTCATCGTTCGTCGCGACCTGCTGCTGGGCGGAGTCAAAGACGGTGATCACCGGATCGACGAGTTCGCCAGCGAGTCCGACCTCACTCAGCGAAGGTCCCACCGCACGCAGGATGACTGTGGCCGAATTTGACCCCTGAACGATAAAACCACCGATGAGGGCGTTCTCGCCCGTATCGATAAAGCCGCGCGTCGAGATATTCTTGAGGACGTTGGCGACGGGCGCGGTTTTGTAGGCCGGTCCGGTATTGTAGAGGCTCTCGATTCCCGCGATGTCGTCGGCGGCCAGCGTGTCGAGATTGCCGATGTGCGAATTCATGATCGCGACCACCGTTTGCCCAACATCGTCCGGATGGTCGAGACCGAGCGTGTGACCAAATTCGTGGAGAGCGACGCGCCGCAAATCGACCAGGCCGGAGCGCGTGGGACCTCGATAGGAATCCCAGGTATAGTTCGAGTTGAAAGCTGTATCGCCTTCCTCAAAAATCTTTCCCCGAAAGGAAACGAGAGTGACCGCGAGAACGCCATCACCAAAAGCATCTCCAAAGACGGTTGAGCTAAAGAAGGCAGAATTCTCGTCATCTCCCGACATCGGCGTCACGGGCGAACCCAGATGCCCCGCGAATTTCAGGTGGGCCATGTGCGGGTTCCAAAGGTTGAGCGCGGCGTTGGCGACTTGATTAAAGGAAGTCGAACCATCGATGAGATTTTTCGGCGTCCCAAAGGACAATTGCATGCGGACGGTCCGATCGAGCGTCCAATTTTGGCCTTCCAAGGCAAAGCCGAAAGTGGTTTGAAGGCTAAGTGCCGTAAGGGCTACAGAAACTAGAATGGATTTCATCGTGAAAAACGGTGGCGGCTACTATGCACGAAGAAGACGGAATATCCACTCCCAACGAGCGGAATTTTCCTAGGCAAGGGGAGCAGGATTGAGGCCTTTTTCGCCGCGGACTTTCTCGGGCGGGAGGAGGCCGTCTTCTTGAATGGGCGCAATGGGGAAAACGATCGTCACCTTGGTGCCCTGGTCCACTTCACTTTCTACGGAGACCTCGCCGTCGTGCATTTGCATGATCGATTTTACAATCGACAGGCCCAGGCCGGTGCCCTGGGTATGGCGGCGGGCGTCGCCTCTGAAAAAACGATTGAAAATATGCGGGACGTGGCGCGACGAGATTCCGCAGCCGGTATCGGTGATGGAGACGGCGCTACTGCCATCGAGATGCGAGAGCGCCACGGTGATATGGCCTCCGGACGGAGTGAAACGGAGCGCGTTAGTAATCAGGTTGATCAGCGCGCGTCGAAAGAGCGTTGGTTCCGCGTAGACGGATCCTTCTCCGTCACATTCGATCTCGACGCCCTGCTCCTGTGCCACCGCCTCGTAGAACTCGCGGATCTCTTCCAGCGCCGCTCGCCCATCAAATTCCTGGCGATCAAACGACCCGATCGTTTCGGCTCGCGCGAGGAAGAGGAGATTGTCGATCATGGCGGAAAGGCGCTCGAGCTCCTCCAGGCTCGACTCGATGACCTCACGATACTGGTCGGAGGAACGCGGTTTGGTCAGGGCGCCCTCGGCTTCTCCGCGCAAGATCGAGATAGGTGTCCGTAACTCGTGCGCTAAGTCTGCCGAAAATTGTGAGAGCCGGGTGAATGAATCTTCCAGGCGCCCCAGCATTTTGTTAAAGCCCACGGCCAGGGGTTGTAACTCATCCGGCCAGCGGGCCAGCGGAACGCGCTCATCGAGATGGGTCGCGCCGACCCGTTCAACCGAATCAGCCAAATTCCGCAGTGGTCGCAAGACGCGGCGCGCGAAGAGTGCCGCGATCCCCGCGCAGGTAAACACCAAACAGCCCATCATGCCGGTCAGGAGAGCGGCATAATGAGCCATAAACCTTTTGTCGTGGGTCCGATCCTGGGCCAGCTGGATGGTGAAGCGATCTTTGCCAAACAACGAGATAGCTGTCATGAGCGCAAAGTTTTTGCCGTTAGGCGTGCGGTAAGTCGCGGTGGTAGGACGGGCGCCCATGACTGAGATAGTCGAGGGGAAAACCGCAGGAGGCAGTCTCCTGGCCATGCGAGGACTTTCTGCGACGACGTGGCCGGCGGTGTCGAGCACGCGCACCGCATAAGTCCTATCGGCCGCACGAATGATCTTCAATTCCTGTTGAAGTGACTCTGGTCCAGCATCGGTGGCGATACCCGCTCTGAGGGCAGCTAGTTTTTCGCTTAGGTAACGATCATTATCATGCAGGACATGTTGCATCACGGTCCAGTAGGCTGCGGCCATGGCCAGCAGGAGCAGAGCGGCGGCGCCCACGGTAAAGAGCAGGACTAAACGAGAGGCGATGGACCACGACCGCGCAGTCCGGGGAGGAAGGTTTTCCGTGTTATTCAGGTCTAAGGACATAACCTACGCCACGAATCGTATGGATCATCTTCGTCTCGTAAGGGTCATCTACCTTGGCCCGTAGCCGACGCATCATGACGTCTACTACGTTGGTGCCAGTATCGAAGTTAATGTCCCACACTTGCTCCACGATCTCGGTGCGCGAGACGATATCTCCAGCTGAAGAAGCCAGAAAAAGAAGCAGGGAAAATTCCTTCGGAGTCAGGTTCACAGGTCTCCCGCCGCGAGTTACCTTATGGCGACGTGGGTCGATCTCCAGGTCACCGACACGGATGACTTCTTCGCGGCGTTCAGGAGTCCTTCGCAGCAAGGAGCGCACGCGAGCGAGCAGCTCCGAAAAATGAAAGGGTTTGATCAGATAGTCATCCGCCCCGAGATCAAAACCTTTCACGCGGTCGGTGACGCCATCGCGGGCCGTCAGGAAAAGGACGGGAGTCTGGATGCCGGACCCGCGCAATTCGGTCATCAGCGACCAGCCGTCGCGTTTGGGCAGCGCCACGTCAAGGATGATGAGGTCCATTTTGCGCGCCAGCGCGTATTCCAGCCCCTGATCGCCGTCCTCCGCCACATCCACGACGTAGCCGTTCTCGGTCAGACCGCGGCGTATGAAAGCCGCGATCTTTTGTTCGTCTTCGACAATCAGGATATGCATGCGCCAACTATTTCTCCGACCGATTCGCTGGTTTGGACATCGTCAGAGTTCGTTTTGCTCATCATAGCGGTCTCGCGGGTCGGTGGCAAAGCAACCAAAGCGACAGAAGTTAAGGGAAACGTGACGGCGGGATGACAATGTTGAAAGGGTTGCAGACCACGCGTTCTCCGCCAAATCGGACAAAGATCATTCCAGACTGGCAGGCGGTCGCCCTGCAGGACGCTTCGATTCCTGCCGACCGGGCAGTCGTCAGGCAGCAATGGAGCGGCGGCGACGCTTGACCAGGGACGAAGTGGACTTCGATCCGTTGGAGCGACTGCCAGCTTTCTTTTTTACGCCGGCGCGTTGCAGGCTTTGCTGGAGGACGGCGACCATGTCGATCACGTTAGGCTGGACACGCGGTTCCGCAGTTTTTGGCGTGGGCGTGCGTTTCTGAGCCTTTTCTTCGATCATCTGCATAAGGGCAGTTTGATATTGATCCTGGTATTTGGTCGGCTCCCAGTCGGTCGTCATGGCCTCGATCAGCGCGCTGGCCATTTTCAGTTCCTGTGGCGACACGGTGCGGTCCGCGCCGCTGTTGAGCGAGGAGGGCTCGAGGACTTCCTGGGCGAAATGCATGAGCTCGAGAATGAGGAAGAGCCCGTCGGGTTTGACCGCCGCGAGATACTCCCGCTTCTGGATGGCGACCTTGGCGACGCCCACCTTGCCTGAAGTGCTGAGCGCCTTGTGCAGGAGCGCGTAGGCTTTCTCGCCGCCTTTCTGCGGCTCGAGGAAATAAGGCTTATAAAAAAACTTTGGGTTGATCTGGGTCTGCTCGACGAAGTCGGTGATCTCGACCGAATGGGTGGACTCGATCTGCACCTTTTCGAAATCTTCATCCCGCAGGGTGATCCATTTCCCTTTTTCGTACTCGAAACCCTTCACGATTTCGTTCGCTGGGACTTCCTTCTGATCCACCTCGGCGACTTTCTTATAACGGATCGGGCTCAGGTCCGAGGCCCGCAGTTGGCGGAAACTGATTTTCTCCTCTTTCGTCGCGGGATAGACCGAAACCGGGATGTAGACGAGACCGAAATTAATGCTGCCCTTCCAGATCGCGCGCATAATCTGGAACGGTCAGCTAGTCCCGGGCCACCTGTCAACACTAACGAACCTGGGAAGAGGGACGCGAAAATCTTGCTCTTCCCGATGCGGCGGCTTCTTGCTTGCGCGGCGTAAGTGTGATTCATCAACCAAATCGTGGAGAGACTTGACCAGCCGCAGCGGAAACTCGTGATCGTCGGAGCAGGCGGACGACTGGGAGCCGCGCTCGTGCGCGACTACGCCGTCAGCCATCAAGTCACCGGCTTTACCCATGCGCAGCTCGACCTGGCTGACTCATCCCGTCTTCGGACCACCCTGGAGCCGTTGGCTTTCGATGTGCTGATCAACGCTGCCGCCCTAACGAACGTGGATTATTGCGAAGATCACCGGTCTGAGGCGATGCGGTTGAACGCGGAAGCGCCGCGTTCGCTCGCGGAGATTTGCCGGGAAAAAGAGGCGCTCTTTGTTCACATCAGCACGGATTACGTTTTCGACGGCGAGAAAGCCTCGCCCTACACAGAGGAAGATCCCGCCCAACCGATCAGCTTCTACGGAGAATCGAAGCGCGCCGGAGAACTCCAAGTCCTGGAGGCTAACGACCGCGCGCTGGTGGCGCGCGTCTCCTGGGTTTTTGGTCCAGACCGGCCAAGTTTTGTTGACGCGATTCTGAAGAAGGCGCGCAGCGAAGAAGAGGTCACGGCCGTCGCGGACAAGTTTTCGACTCCCACCTACACCCAAGATATTGCACTTCTGCTCAATCCTCTGCTCGACTTCTCCAGTCCGGGCGGAATTCTCCACCTGGCCAATCGCGGCGCCTGCAGCTGGCAGGAATACGCGCAGTGGGCGCTGGATTGTTGCCACCGATTTGGGGTGCCCATGAAAGCGCGAACAGTCGGAGCCACGTCGTTAGGTGCGATGAAAAACTTTGTCGCGCGCCGGCCCGTTTACACGGTTCTGGGCACGGAGAAGTATGAACGCCTGACTGGCTCGGCGCCGCGCGCGTGGCAGGAGGCCGTTGAGGATTATGTGCGTAATTTTTACGGCCGGAGTGCCGTTCCCGTGGCATCGCCAAAAGCAGACTGAGACCTCCATGTGGTTGGCAGTTTCTCGCGGTCGCCGACGGTCTCTCGTCGTCGAGGGCGCTTACCACCGCCTCTCCAACGCCGAAATTAAAGCCAAACTTCCGCATCGATTCTATTGGCGAACCTGTGGGTTTTGGCTTTTCCTTCCAGCTCGCGGAGTTTCGTGCCGCTGGAAATCTCTTATGAAACTTGGATATCTGATCGTTACTGCTTCGATGTTAGCCCTCGGCGCGTCCGCGCAGGCTGCACTCACTTGGGAAAAAACAGAAGCGGATCTGCATCCGAAGTTGTCCGACAAGACGGCCGTGGCGCATTTCAAATATAAGAACACCGGCGACAAGCCGATCAAAATCACGCAGGTGCATCCTTCTTGCGGATGCACCACGACGGCCCTGGCCAAGGATGAGGTTGGGCCTAACGAGAGCGGCGAAATCACCGCCACCTTCAACATCGGCGAACGCACCGGCGTGCAGACCAAGACCATCTCGGTCATGACGGATAGCGACGGAGCCCAGCCCACTCTTTTGAAGCTGACCGCCACCATCCCGGAACTGCTGAAAGTGGCGCCCACCTTTATTTACTGGTCGGCGAACGAGACGCTGGAGCCCAAGACCATCACGGCCACGGTAGGCGGCGATTTTGCCGTGACCAAGTTAAACGTGACTTCCACCGACAAATCGATCGAGACGGAAGTGGTGCGGGACGAAAAAACCAAGACATTCCGCATCGTGGTCAAGCCGCAGGAAGCTGGTCGGCCGGTCAATGCCGCCTTGAAGATCGAGCCTGATTTCCCGAAAGACGCGCCGAAGACTTTCTACGCCAATGTGCGGGTGGATAGTCGCGCGAAAATGCCCCCCAAATAGCGCGTGCCTTCCTCGTTAGTCCGCCAGATCCTCCTCCTTCTGGGGTTGGCCTTCCTCCCCGCCATCGGCCAGGCGGTTTACCTGCGAAACGCGGTCTCCTGGCAGCATCCTCCCGTCGATTCGGGCCAGGTCAGCCTCGCGCAGGCGGAGGCTTGGGGCGACCAGGTGCTTTGGGTGGATGCACGTCCCGACGCCCAATTTGCGGCGGGTCATGTCCCCGGAGCCATTCAATTGAATGAAGACCGCTGGGACGAGCTGCTGCGCCAGATGCTCACGAGCTGGAAGCCGGAGCGGAAAGTGGTCGTCTATTGCAGCGAGCAATCCTGTGCGGCCAGTCATGACGTGGCCGAACGGCTGCGCCACGAGGCGGGCTTGAGCAATGTCCACGTCTTGGAGAACGGATGGGAGGGGTGGAAGAAGCAGCATCCATGAACGGGGAAGTAGAGCGGGACCGGATGTTTTTCGTGAGGCGCGCACTGGCCGTGGTGGTGGGCGGCGCCTTCGTCTACGCGGGTGCTCTCAAAGCGCTCAATCCACTCCTCTTCGCCACCGATATCGGCCACTATCAAATGCTGACTTGGCCTATCGCGGTGCGCGTGGCCTTTTATCTTCCCTGGCTCGAGATTTTTTGCGGACTAGCGTTGATCTTTCACCGGCTTTTCTTCGGCGCGTTGGTCGTGACGATCGGTCTTATGATCGCATTCCTCATCGCCACGGTGACCGCGAAAGCGCGCGGCATCGACATTACCTGCGGTTGCTTTGGCAGCGCGACGGGCAATTTGAGCTTTTCCTGGCATCTCGCGCTCGATTTCGTTCTGCTGGCTATTCTGGGTTTCCTGTGGTGGAAACCCCTCAGCCCTAGCCCAGCGCGAGCCTGATGTGAGTTAACGATCCATTGACGGCCTTGGCCCTGTTGTCTATCCAGTGGTATGGAAAATCCCATTCTTTACGTAAAACGTGGTTGTCCCTACTGCATCGCCGCGACTGATTACCTCGATGACCAGGGAATTTCCTACGATCCAGTGGAAGTGCGAGGCGACGAAGAGCAAATGAAGAAGCTGCAGGATGTCTCCGGCCAGTCGAGGACACCTACGATGGTCTGGAATGGCGACGTGCTGGCCAACTTCGGCACGGACCAGCTACCCGACTTCCTGGCCAAACATCAGTCGGACTAACGAGCGGGCAGGGCCTTCACGAGAATCCCGCTCAGCTCCGAGGAGGGATCGAGCTGGACTTCGCGAATCTCAAAGGGCTGTCCAGCGTTCACCCCGACGTTACGAATCGAAACCTGCTTTTCACGGGCGCGCAGGAGCAGCGCCTCGACTTCGAAGCTGTCGGAGAGTTCCACCGAGGCAAGCTCGAAGGCAGCGGTCAGCCCCACGCGCATGGCCATGTCACGCGGAGCCGTCAGGGTCAGCTCGATGTGCTCCTGGCCGAATTTCATGCCGCTCGCGCCGACTGGGAAGGAACTGTTAGGCACAGGCAACTGCGGCGGCTGTCGAGTGGGGACCAACCGTAGGGTGTCGAGGTTGGCTGTGGAGTCGAGGGTGATGCGGTTAAGCCGGAAACCTGACTCCAATGGAATTCCCTTGAACTCCTTTTGGCGTCCCATCTTCACTGCCACCACCTTGTCAAAGAGCTGAAGCCGGGCCGACTCCAATTCCAGAAAGGCGGAGAATTGCAGGTCCACAACTTTGAGCGAGAGCGTGACGCTGAGTTCGGTCGGTCCCTCCGCACTCTGGGCAGGGTAGCTGGGGAGCTCCGGATCATGACTGGAGACCGGTGACAAACCCGTCGCCGCGCGCGGAGGCAGCAAGGCTTGTGGCGGTTCACTGGCAGCCGGCGCGGTGAGCGGCGTGGGAAGCCCTGAGACCAGCGCCGGGGCCGTCGCCATGGTGGCGCTGTGACCGTTAGTCGATGATTTCGGCTGCGGGTTATCAACGGACGAAGGCCCAGCACGACCCGGAGCAGGTTTCGGTGACTGTGACAGTGGGCCGGCGGCGAGAGCCTTCTTGACGGCATCGATCAGGGCGCTGGAAACAAAAGGCTTTGGCAGGGCTGCCACCACGTGTTCATACTCCACGTCCGTCTTGATCAGTTCGCTGATGTGTCCTGACATCATGAGGATGGGAATGTGCGCCGTGGTTGGTTCGTCACGCAGAGCGCGGCAGACTTGGTCGCCGGTGGTGTCGTTCAGGCTGTAATCCAGGAGCACGAGATCCGGCTTGGACTTTACAGCTTGCCGCACGCCCTCGGCGCCGGTCGAGGCAGTCTGGATCTGCAGAGTGGGATCCTCGGTCGAAAGGACGTCCGCGACGAAAATTAGCAGCATTTCCGTGTCGTCCACCACGAGAATCTTCTTCCCGTCCTTGGCTGGCGCCGGCTTTTGAGGAGCTGCTGCCGCCGGTTTCGGGCGGCTGACTGATTGCAGCTTGCGAGAGGCCTGGAGGAGCACGATCGGCCACGGCTGATCGATGGTGCGAGGAGTTGGAGCGGTGGGTTCCGACTCGGTGAGGTGCAGACCGGGCCAGCTCGCGATCTCGTCAAAGGCCGCCTGGCCGCTCCCCGCCTCGGTGGTGGCGTGATAAATCTCGCCTTTCTGTAAATAAATTTCGCCCGTCTCGCCGTGCCCCGACTGGACCCGCAGTACCGCACTGCTCCCGGCGAGGCACTTCAGTTGCACGAGATCGATCACGCCCAAGTCCCGCAGTGCCCCGCGGGGCTGGTCGGCCGAAGAGGCCGTCCAAGGGCCGAGCAACGCCTGGACGGCCGCACCAAAATCGGCCAGATCGAAGGGCTTCGCCACGAACTGGATTGCTCCCGCAGTGCCTCGCTGGGCCCGCAACTGCCGCGAGGTGCCCGCCGCAATGACCAGCACCCGGGCATCCGGGTAGTTTTTTCGGAGCCGGTAGAAAAATTCAATCTCGCCACTCGCTGGCGGCGGGTCCAGATCGAGGAGAAAAAGCTCCGGTTTCAGGTCCGCCGCGAAGATTTCTGCCTCGGCAAAACTGTGTGCCAAACGCACTTGATGCAGGGGGGCAAACTTCTTCAGCGCGGACGAAAGGGCGACGCCTAACGCGTTGTATTCCTCGACGAGTAAAATTCCGGGCGGCGGAGCGATTGGCGGTGAAATCGGAGGGTCGTCAGGCATTAAAGATGCAAAGAGCGCCCGATCATATGAAATCTCCGGACGTGTGTCAAAAGAGAAGGGAATGCGCAGGGAAAGATGCGCTGTGTCGGGCGAAAGGCCTGGCGCGTCTCTGTCTCAGGTTTATTCGTAGCGGAGCGCCTCGATCGGGTCGAGCGAGGCGGCGCGGTAGGCCGGATAGAGGCCAAAACCGATCCCGATGGCCGAGCAGACGACCAGGCCGGCGATGGCCCATCCAATTGGAAAAATCAGGTCGACCTTCAGCCAGAGCGCCAACGCGTCACCGCCCAGCACGCCCAGCACGATGCCGAGCAGCCCGCCGGCTTCGGAGATAAACACCGCCTCCGCCAGAAACTGCCGCATAATGTCGCGATTCCGCGCCCCGATTGATTTGCGCACCCCGATTTCCTTGGTCCTTTCCGTCACGCTGACCAGCATGATGTTCATGATACCGATGCCGGCGGCCAGGAGTGCGATGGTGCTGATGACAAACGCGCCGATCCGGATCACGCCTGCGATCGAAGTGAAGGCGCTCTTGAGCGAGTCGTTCGTATAAATCTCGAAGTCGTTAGGCTCTTCCGCCTTTAACCCGCGCGCGATGCGCATGGCTCCGACCCCGCGATCAAAGGTGCGGCTGTAATCCAGTTGCGAGAGCGATTGGGTGGCGATGTTGACCGTGCGATTGGCTGAACCGAAGTCCTCGAAGTAGCGAGTGATCGGCAGGATGGCCGTGTCGTCCTGGTTTTGCCCGAAGGCGGTACCGCGGGCGCCCAGCACGCCGGCCACGGTGTAAGTGTGGCCGCTCAGTTTGATCACGCGGCCGATGGGAGATTCGTGCGGGAAGAGCCGCTCCTCGATGGAGCGTCCGATCACGATGACCCGGCGGCTCAGCGCAACATCCTCGTCATTCAGGTTGCGCCCGTAGGCGAGCGTGTAGGCGTTGGCGGCGAGGAAACTTTTGTTTGTTCCTACGATCGTTAGGCTGGGAGTCGTCTTCACGCCGCCGTAGACGGCCTGCTTGTTGCCGTCGAAAACCTTCAGGCACACTTCCGCGGCGTTGCCCTCCATCAGCTCGGCGTAGCGTTGCGCTTCGCGGTAGTCGATATCGCGCCGGTTTTCATATTTTTCGGAGCCGCGTCCGCCCGCGTTCACCGTTACCGGATACTTGGCGAACTGAAAAATATTCGAGCCAAAAAGGGTGAGCCCATTTTCGATCGAAGCCTGCATCGCGCCGATCGCGGTCATGACTGAGATGACCGAGAAGACGCCGATGGTGATGCCGAGCATGGTCAGCGCCGAGCGCAACTTATTCGCGCCGACCGAGGCCAGCGCCATCGTTAGGATCTCACGGAACTGCATAGGGAAAACTCGAAATCCGAATGTCGAAATTCGAAACAGTATCTAAAGAGAAACTCAAGGCTGCCTATTCTTCACATTTCCGCACAATCGCGCCGAAAATCTTCATCATTCGTCGGCTTCGCCGAGCAGGCGGTTGCGATCAGTCACGCAACGTTGATCAGGGTCGAGCAATCCGAGCCAATACCGACACTCCTTTGCCTCACGGCGACAGGTCTTGATTTTCATAAGGAAATCTTTCTTTCCCAACGCCTCGTTTGCTTCGATGTAATTGGCTCTGACGGAGCCAGAGGCTCTGACCAACTGTTTGACGTCCTCCACGTTGGCAATCGATCGGCCGACTCCTTTTACGAACCCGCGAATTTCCTTGGCGAAATTAAATGTCCGATCTTCGAGGTCATACCGTTTCGGATTTTCGTCATTGCTCATTCGAACTTGTTTCGGATTTCGATATTCCGTCTTCGGATTTCCCTATTCATACCGCAGCGCCGTGACCGGATCGAGCCGAGAAGCCGACCAGGCCGGTGCAATGCCCGAGGCCAGCCCGGTCAAGACCGAAACCACCATGCTGGCGATGACCAAGCCTAACGAAAAGCTGATCGGGAACGATGGGAACGCTTTGGCCATCCCGAAGCACATCAGGTAGGCGACGCCCAGCCCAATCAAGCCGCCGACCAGACAAAGCGCGGTCGATTCAATCAGGAACTGGAGCAGAATCGTCCGTCTTCGTGCGCCCAGCGCTTTCCGCGTCCCGATCTCTTTGGTGCGCTCCTTCACGCTGACAAACGTGATGTTCATGATCCCGATCGCGCCCACGAAGAGGGACAGACCCGTGATGAAAAGACCGGCAATCGCGATCGTGGCCTTCAGCGCGTCGAGCGTACTCTTGAACGCTTGTTGCTCGTTAATGGTAAAGTTATCGAGCTTCTCCGGCGGAAGGGAGCGGAGCCGGCGCATGATCCCGGTCAGCTCGGAACGTGCGTCAGTCATGTGCGATTTGTCGCGGACCTTCACGCGCACATCGGCTTCGCTCTTGGCGCTGAAATATTTCTTAAAAGCGGGCAACGGAATAATGACGATCGAATCGAGACTGAAGAGCCCCAAGAAAGTCCCTTGGCGTGTGAGCGTTCCGATGACTTTGAAGGCGTGCCCATTGATCAGCACTTTCTTATCGATCGGACTGCGTCCGCCGAAGAGCGCGTCCGCTACGTCGTAGCCGACCACGCATTCTTCCGCGCCACCGCGCGACTCCATGTCGTTAAAGAAACGGCCTTCGGCACAATCGACCGTGGAAATCAGGGCGTAGTCGGCCGTCGTGCCGAGGATGAACACGCTCTGCACCGTATTCTCGCCTGCTTTGACGCTACGCACTAGACTCATCGTGGGCACGGCAATGATTAGGTTTGTATTCGACGCCGCCGCGATTGTCCGATTGATTTTGTCTGCGTACTCCGTGCGGATCTTGGGGCGGCCGCGGTAGTTCCACCAATCGTCCATCCGCGTCCAGGGACGCTGCGAGACGTAGAGCACGTCGTCGCCGAAGATGGCCATGCTTTTATCGAAACCGGTCGAGGTCCCGTTGATCGCCGTGCCCATGAGCGTGACCGCGACAATCCCGATGATCACGCCCAGCGCCGTGAGCATGGAGCGCGTCTTGTTCCCCGCCATCTGCGCGGCGGCGATTTTCCAGCTCTCGGTCAGCTCATAGAGAAAACGCTTCATAGCCGTGGGCGAACAGGATTAACCGCAGAGAGCGCAGAGCATTTGTTTGTATCTGGCCACCCTCTGC
The DNA here is from genome assembly GCA_051003355.1 of Chthoniobacterales bacterium. Taxonomy (GTDB): domain Bacteria; phylum Verrucomicrobiota; class Verrucomicrobiia; order Chthoniobacterales; family UBA10450; genus Palsa-1392. The sequence goes on from JBPCLK010000074.1 coordinate 17,446, forward strand.
GTGTTAAGAAAACTCGACCGTGCGCGCGCGGGAGGGCGCTCCGGCCAGCGCGTCGCTCTCGACCACCCCATCGCGCAGGTGCACATTGCGCCGGGCGTGCGCCGCGATGTCGGGCTCGTGCGTGACCACGATGACCGTGTTGCCCTGTTGATAGAGACTCTCGAAGAGCGCCATGATCTCCTCGCCGGTCTTGGAGTCAAGGTTGCCCGTGGGTTCGTCGGCCAGGATGATGGATGGTTTGTTGACCAGTGCGCGAGCGATCGCGACCCGCTGTCGTTGGCCGCCGGAAAGTTCGTTAGGCTTATGGGAAAGTCGATCGCCTAACCCGACATCGCTGAGGGCTTGCGCGGCTCGCTCTTCCCGCTCATCGGGATCGACTCCCGCGTAAATCAGAGGCAGCTCGACATTGCGGAGGCTGGTGGAGCGGGGGAGGAGGTTGAAGGTTTGGAAAACAAAGCCGATCTCGCGATTTCGGATCTCCGCCAGCTCGTCGCCATCCATCTCGGAGACGTTTTTGCCATTGAATTCATAACGCCCCGAGCTCGGTGTATCGAGACAGCCGAGCATGTTCATGAGCGTCGATTTGCCGCTCCCGCTCGGGCCCATGATGGCGAGATATTCGTTCCGCCGGATTTGCAGCGTGACCCCGCGCAAGGCGTGGATGATCTCTTCGCCCATCACGTATTCCTTCGTGATGTTTTCGATATCAATAACAAGGGGAAGTGACGAGTGAGGAGTGACGAGTGACAAGCGAAGGGTGATGAGTGAAGAGTCAGGAGCGCGTCGCCAGCTTGCGCCGCAAGGCGTTGAGCATTCGGCGTTGTTCCTCGATTAACTCGAAGGCCGGTTCTGCTGTGGGTTTCGGGCAAAAGCTAAGTTCTCCGCTAAGGATTAACTGTGTGTCCAGTTCGGCGAGCGAGCCTTCTGCGTGAGAGAGAAACTGAATGAATTCTCCGGTGGTTCTGCGAGCCTGACCTTCCGCGATATTTGAAGGAATCGAAACCGCAGCTCGTCGCATCTGCGCAATCAAGCCGAATTTCTCCGCCTCAGGAAACCGTTGCGTAATGCGATAAATCAGCTTTGCCAGAGCAATGCCCTTCTGCCAAACAACCAAATCTTTGTAACTGCGGGTACTATTTTTCATTAACCGATTTCTATCGGAGGACTCGTCACTCGTCACCCATCACTTCTCCTTGGCCTTTTCCATCGTGACCGGCGCGCCGTCCTTGAGCTTGCGGCTGATGGCGCTGTAGCTGCCAGAGATCACTTCGTCGCCTTCCTTGACGCCGTCCTTGATTTCGATGTCGACGTCGTCGGCGATCCCGGTCGTGACTTCCACCATTTTGGCTTTGCTGCCCTCCTTGAGGAAGACGACTTTTTTCAGCTTCTCGCGCTCTTCCTTCTCAGCCTGCCGGGCGAGCCGATCGTTCTGAACCTCGGCGTTGTTGTCAGCCTTTTCCTTGGCGTCGTTTACCTCTTTCTTCTTCTCCAGTTCCTCCGGGCTCAGATTGCTGTCGCCGGTGCGAATGGTCACACTCTGGATCGGAACCGAGACGACGTCCTTGACCATGTTCGTCTGAATCTCGGCCGTGCAGCTCAGGCCCGGGCGCAGCCGCAGGTCATGATCTTCGAGCTGGATTTTGACCTCGAAATTGGTCACTTCTTCCTGTGTGCCGGTGCCGGTTGTTTTGCCAGTGTTCGCAATTTCCTGGACTTTGCCGGTGAACTTCCGGTCGCCGTAGGCATCGACCGAAATTTTGGCTGCGTCACCAATCTTTAGGTGCACCACATCGTTCTCGTTCACATCTACGACCGCCTGCATGTGGTTGAGATCGGCCACCCGCATCACTTCGGTGCCGGCAAATTGATTCGTCGCCACCACGCGTTCGCCGTTCTTGCTGTTCAGCACCGTGACCACGCCATCGAGTGGCGAGTAGATGGTCGTTTTGGAAAGCTGATCGCGCGCCTGGCTCGAGCTCGCCTCCGCGCCCTCGATGCTATGCAAACCTGATTCGTACATCGCTTTCGACGCGTCAAAGGTCGTTTGCGCGCCGAGCATCTCGGTCTGCGAGATCAGTTTCTTGTGAAACAAATCCTCGGCCTGCTTGAGATCCTGCTCGGCCTTTTGCACGGCCGCTTTCTGCTGGCCGCTCACCGCTTTTGCTGTGCTGATGGCCGCCTGTTGTTGCTCTAGAAGCGCCTTGTAGGAATCCGGCCGGATCTTCATGAGCAGATCGCCCTTTTTGACTTCCTTACCGTCTTCCACCGGCAACTCGATAATTTCGCCCGCGACTTCCGGCGAGATTTTCACTTCGGTTTCCGGCTGGACTTTGCCAGTCGCGGAGACGGATTCGATCAGTGTCCGCCGCGCGGCCCTCTCAGTGGTGACTGCGATCGGTTGCTCTTTTCTGCCCGAAATAATCGAGCCGATAATGAGCAACACAATGAGCCCAACCACGCCGAGCCCGATATAAAGCTTGCGGCGAGATTTTTTTTTACGTTTGACGGGTGCGGCAGGTGCGGCTGCTTGGTGCATGGGTGCGCTCTTGATGAGAATCAGCTTCTACCGGCTCTATTGACCATTGCAAACTTTTCCCATTCACCTTTTACCCGCTGGGAAACCGCCGGTGTTCCGCGCAAACTGCGCGTCCGCACTCCGGCGGCGCTCGATTTGCTCAATGGCCCAGCAAGCGTGCTCCACCACCAGCGGCTCCTGATCGAGCAGAGCTTGGCGGAGCGCGGGGAGATCCTTTTCCGTCCCGACATTCCCGAGAGCCACGCAGACGTTGCGCAGCAATCCACGCCGTTTGATTCGCTTGATCGGGGACTTGCGAAAGAGAGTCCGAAACTGTTCTTCATCGAGGGCCAGGAATTCCTGTAGCTTCATCCGGGCCACGGCCGGCCTCGCGTTGAAGGCAGTCTCCCGCGAGACCTGGGCAAAGCGATTCCAAGGGCAGGCGTCGAGACAATCGTCGCAGCCGAAAATGCGGTCGCCCATGAGCGGCCGAAACTCGAGCGGGATACTCCCTTTCAGCTCGATCGTGAGATAAGAAATACAACGCCGCGCATCGAGCTGATGCGGCGCCGTGATCGCTCCAGTCGGGCAGGCATCGATGCAAGCCGTACAAGAACCGCAGCGCGCCACCTGCGGCGCATCCGGAGGTAACTCAAGCGTCGTTAGAACCTCCGCTAAAAAGAACCAGGTGCCGAGCTGGCGACTGAGCAACATCGTGCTTTTGCCGTGCCATCCGATCCCGGCTTCCGCGGCAAAATCTCGCTCCAGGACCGGCCCCGTATCCACATAAACCTTCTGCCGTCCGCCCGCCGCGCCGAGGAATTCATCCAGCGTCCGCAACTTCCCCTCGATCACCTCATGATAATCATCCCCCCACGCATAACGAGCGATCCGTCCCGTCTCTCCGCCCTCCGAATTTCTTCCTTCTTCCTTTAGCCTTCTTCCTTTGCCTTCGCTCCCTTGCCAGTAGTTCAAAGCCAGCGTGACCACCGAGCGCGCGCCTGGCAGCACGAGGCCAGGATCGCAACGCTTCTCTTCTCCGCGCTCGATCCATGCCATCTCGCCCGCCGCGCCGGCGTCCAGCCAGGCGCGGAACTCGCCCGCGTGCCGCGGCGTTTTCGCCGGCGCGATCCGGCAATCGTCGAAACCGAGCGCCAGCGCACAACGCCGGATCTCCCCTTTTAATTCAAGCGGCGACTGCAAGATGATCACGAATCGATTGTGCCACTTGGGCGTGGTTGAGCGCGGAAGTGTCGACGGTAAAATCCGCGGCTTTCTCATAGAACCGCGCGCGTTCGGCCAGGAGCCGCGGCACCGTCTCCGCCGGATCGCCCGCTTGCAGCAGTGGACGATTCGTCCGACGTGCCAGCCGTTCCAGCAACGTCTCCAGATTCGCCGTTAGGCACACCACCGTGCCGAGCGTGTGTAGCCGCGGCAAATTCGCCGGGCGTAGCACGACGCCCCCGCCCGTCACGATGATCGATTGCTCCTTGTCATCAAGCCGTTCCAGCATCGCGCTCTCTTCTTCGCGAAAACGTTCCTCGCCGTGCTGCGCAAAGATCTGATCGATGGGCATGCCAAGCGCGTTCGAAATTAGCTCGTCCGTGTCGTAACGCCGCCATTGATAATCCGCCGCGAGCAGTCGGCCGACCGATGACTTGCCGGTGCCCATAAAACCGATCAGAACAATCGATCTCTGGTTGGAGTGCACTCCCCAATATGAGCGCCTCGCCGTTTCGTGCCAACTGCGCGCGTCTCAGCGGGTCATTTCCAGGAAGAGCTGCCCTGTCTCCTGGGCGCCCGCCGTCCATAGGGAACCTCGTCGGCCAGTCGAGATCGCTCCCAAGCCACTTGGATCTTGCAGCGCTGGCAGCGGCGCCACCCGCCAGCTGTGCCCATTCCACCGCTCGATCAGCGCCTGGCCATCGGTCGATCCCACGGCCCAAGCCTTGTTGGGCGCGATCGTTGTCACCGCCGTGAGCCCGGTAATGCCACTCAGGGGCGCCGTTATCACGACACTCCAGGCCGCACCATCCCAATGAACCGCCAGCGCCTCCGTATTCAGATAATCCGTGCCGGAGGTGCCCACCGCCCAAACATCGTTCGACGACGCGCCCGAAACTCCAGCGAGCGAATTGTAAGCCAAAGGACCGTTCGGGCTCGGCACTACGCTCCAGGTGGCTCCGTCCCAGTGCATCGTGAAAGTGGTCGAATTCACAAAATCCTGCCCATTGATATCGCTGCCCACCGCCCAGATATCATTCGCCGCGATGACATCAACGCTTCGAATCTGTGTTCCTACGCTGAGTGGCGTCGGGACGATCGTCCAGGCCGTTCCGTCCCAGTGTACCGCGAGCGGTTGGAAATAATGGGCGCCCGAGGGACTGTCGGTATATCCCACCGCCCAGATATCGTTAGGCGAAACAGCCCTAACGGCGTTGAGATAGTTGTCCAGATTCGCCATGCTCGGACAGGGAACCGACGTCCACGCGGCGCCATCCCAGTGGATGACCAGTGTCTTGGCGTCGCCCTGCGCTCCATAACCGACCGCCCAAAGATTGTCCGGCGCCAAAGCCGTTACTCCGTTGAGAATATTTAAGGATGGAAACGGATTGGGGCTCGAAACCACCGACCAACTCCGGCCATCCCAATGTTCGATTAGAGTCTGATTACTTCCATTTATTTGCCGGCCGACCGACCAAACGTTCCGGTCATTCAAAACCGCGATGCCATTGATGTAGCTTGAGGGCACGGCGGGTCCGGGGACTTCCGTCCACCCGCTGGCATATGTGAGTTGGAACGAAACGCAGCAGGCGCTGCTCACGAGGGTCACGATGAGATAGGACTTTATATTCATGGGGTTTGGATTTGGGGTTAACGAATCGATTCTCAGCATGAGCTCCGGCTCGAGCGGGTTCAAGACTTAAAGTGTGCGGTGGTTCTCAAGGCGTCACGGGACAAAAGAAGTGCTACCTCCGGACTGGGTCGAGCGGGAAAAACGTCGTGCGATGTCCGCTCTGAGCCGGCTGGATCATCGCTCTCCTGAAACGAAAATAAACAACCCGAAGAGTCACAAACCTGTGAACACAAAAATCACTCCCTGCCTTTGGTTCGACCACGAGGCCGAAGAAGCCGCCAATTTTTATCTCGGCATCTTCAAGAACTCGAAGATCGTCGAGGTCGCCCGCTACCCGGCCGCCGCCTCCCAAATCGGTCGCGCCGAGGGCGACGTCTTGATCGTCGTCTTCGAACTCGACGGCCAGCGCATCACCGCGCTCAATGGGGGCCCGCAATTCAAGTTCACCGAAGCCGTCTCGCTCCAGGTCGATTGCGTCGACCAGCAGGAGTTCGACTACTTCTGGGGTCGGCTCTCCGAGGGCGGTGAGACCAGCCAGTGCGGCTGGCTCAAAGACAAATTCGGCCT